>CAKSOB010000061.1 GCA_934476545.1 uncultured Eubacteriales bacterium
GTGCATAGCAGCGGAACGAACCAAAATTGCATTCGGGTTTGCAACCTCTGTGCCAACGGTATAGTTATCACCAAAGCGGCTTGTGCCAACCTTGGAAATCTTGTTTAAGCAATTAATCTGAAACATGATGATTCACCTATTCTTTTCAAAAGTAATATTTACAGGTTGTTTGCTTCGAATTCCTTCATGAACTCGACCAGCTTTTCAACACCTTCGATTGGCATTGCATTGTAGATGGAAGCACGCATACCGCCAACAGTGCGGTGACCCTTAATGTTTACGAAGTCTCTTGCAGTAGCTTCCTTAATGAATTTTGCATCCAGTTCTTCATCACCGGTAACGAATGGAACGTTCATGAGAGAGCGATCCTCCGGAACAACGGTGCCCTTGAACAGCTTGGATTGATCCAAGAAATCGTAGAGGATCTTAGCCTTTTTCTCGTTGTGCTCCTTCATCTTCTCCAGACCGCCGATGTCGTTCTTGATCCACTCCAGAACCAGCTTGCAGATGTAGATTGCGTAGCAAGGCGGTGTGTTGTAGAGAGAATCATTCTCAGCGTGAGTTCTGTAATCGAACATGGTTGGAGTTTTCTCCATTGGCTCACCCAACAGATCCTCACGGATGATTACAACGGTCAGTCCGGCAGGACCCATGTTCTTTTGTGCGCCGGCATACAGCAGACCGAATTTGGAAACGTCGATCGGTTCGCTGAGGATGCAGGAAGAAACATCTGCAACCAGCGGCACATCACCGGTATCCGGCAGAGTGTTGAACTTTGTGCCGTAGATGGTGTTGTTCAGGCAAATGTGGAAGTAGTCTGCATCTTTGGAGAAGGTGGAAGGATCCAGCTTCGGAATATATGTAAAGGTCTTATCTTTGGAAGAAGCAACAATGTTTGCTTCACCGTAACGAGCAGCCTCTTTTTGTGCTTTGGTAGCCCACTGACCGGTGATGACGAAATCAGCCTTACCGTTTTTGGTCATCAGGTTCATTGGAATCATAGAGAACTGGGAGGAAGCGCCGCCCTGCAGGAACAGTACTTTGTAATTATCCGGAATATTCATAACTTCCCGGAGCAGGCTCTCGCAGGACTTGATGATAGAGTCATACACCTTGGAGCGGTGAGACATCTCCATAACAGATTGACCGCTGCCCTGATAATCCAGCATCTCATCGGCTGCGATTTTCAGAACTTTTTCAGGCAGAATGGATGGACCTGCGGAAAAGTTGTAAACACGTTTCATTGTGGATTTACCCCCAATTTCAAATAAAATAATAATATAACGGTTCCGTTATTTGACAAGGTGATCACCGTTGCCAAATAGCGATACTACTCCTATTATATTCCCCCGTGAAATTGATGTCAATAGAAAGCCCCCTTTCTTTTGGGGAATCTTTCCGATTTTTCACAAAACTTACAGGAATTTCGTGAAAAATGCCTGATTCACTGTCAAAAAAATAACAAATCACCACAACACTCCAAAAAACACAGGTTGAATTTCTACACAAATCCGGACGAGAGCTGCTATTCAACCGAAAAATTCTGTGATACAATAATAATATATAATTACTGCGTTTGTAAGAAAAACTATGCTTAATGCAAAGAAATGGGGACTAATCATGAAACTGAGTGAGATCATGGAGGAGTTAAAAGCGGAGGTCGTGGTGGACGCAGGCAATTTGGACGCAGAGATCCGAACAGCTTGCGGCAGCGATATGATGAGTGATGTGTTGGCATTTGCAAAGGATCAGTCGGTGTTTCTCACCGGATTGATGAATCCGCAGGTGGTGCGAACCGCAGAAATGATGGATATGCGCTGCGTGATTTTTGTGCGAGGAAAAACCGTAGACGAGATGGTACAAAAGCTGGCAAAGCAGATGGGGATTTCGATTGCAACCACTAAATGTACCATGTTTACAGCGTGTGGACTGTTATATGCTAAGGGAATCAGAGGAGCGTGTGAAAGACAATGAAACCATTATCACTAGAATATATTGTGCCGGGAGATGACTTTACCCGTGCGGGAGAAGCCTCCAGTAAAGTGAAAAATATGCTCAAGCGAGTGGGATATGATTCGGATTCCATTCGCCGTGTCGCCATTGCCATGTATGAGGGAGAAATCAACATGGTGATTCATGGCGGCGGCGGTGTGGCGCACGTGCTGATTTATCCGGATCGGGTGGAAATTTCCCTTGTGGATCACGGACCGGGCATTGAAGATATTGAGAAGGCAATGCAGGAGGGGTATTCTACTGCGCCGGACAATGTTCGTTCTTTGGGCTTTGGCGCCGGAATGGGACTGCCCAATATTAAAAAATATACCGATGAAATGCGGCTGGAATCGGAAGTGGGGAAAGGAACAACACTGTTCATGACGATTAAAGCAGCCGTCTAAACAAGAAGTTGTGAGGATTGATTGCATGGATCGTTTTTTTCATTCCGTAACATTAGATTACGATAAATGTGTGGGCTGCACCAACTGTGTAAAGCATTGCCCCACAGAAGCCATCCGCATCCGAGAAGGGAAGGCTGTGATTACGCCAGAGCGGTGTATTGATTGCGGAGAGTGCATTCGTGTTTGTCCGCATCATGCAAAAAAAGCAAAGTACGATAAACTGGAGCAGATGAATCAGTTTGAATATAAAATTGCACTGCCTGCGCCGTCCCTGTATGGGCAGTTCAGCAATTTAGACCATATTGACATGGTGTTGACCGCCTTAAAGCGTATTGGCTTTGACGAAGTGTATGAGGTATCCAGAGCGGCAGAATTGGTATCGGAGGCAACCCGCAAAATGATGCAGAACGGTCACGTGCACCTTCCGGTAATCAGCTCCGCTTGCCCGGCGATTGTTCGGTTAATTCGGGTGCGGTTTCCGGATATGTGCAGTCATGTACTGCCCCTGAATGCACCTATGGAAACGGCAGCCTGTCTGGCAAAAGAAGAAGCCTCCGAGCGGTTGCAGATTCCAAAAGAAAAGATCGGCTGTGTGTTTATTACGCCTTGCCCGGCAAAGGTAACAGACATTAAGGTTCCGATCGGAACACCTACCTCCGAAGTGGACTTGGCAATTTCCATCAGTGAGATTTTTCCGAAGCTAGCGGATGTGATGCGAAAAATTGAAGAAACAGAACCGCTGTCCAAGTCCGGTGTCATCGGAATCGGTTGGGCGGCCAGCGGCGGAGAATCTGCCGGGTTGCTGCGAGAAAAATATTTGGCAGCAGACGGCATTGAGAATTGTATTCGCGTGTTGGAAGAATTGGAGGACGAGCGGATTCACGGCTTGGATTTCATTGAATTAAATGCTTGCAGCGGTGGCTGCGTGGGCGGTGTAGCGTGTGTGGAAAACGCATATGTTGCCCGTGCCAGATTGCAGCATCTGCGAAAATACTTACCGATTTCTCGGAACCATCTCATTCATAATATTCCATATTGTATGCAGTGGAATGAGGACTTGGAATTTTCGCCGGTTATGAAGCTGTCGGATGATATTTCCGAAGCGATGGCAATGATGATTGAAATTGATGACATCTGTAAAGAGCTGCCCGGTATGGACTGCGGTTCCTGTGGTGCGCCGTCTTGTCGGGCATTGGCAGAAGATGTGGTAAAGGGAGAAGCGAAAAAAAGCGACTGTATCTTTATCCTTCGGGATGAGATTCAAAGAATGGCGGCAACCTTGGCAGAGATGGGCAGCAGTCAATTTCAAACAGGAATTGCTGGTCAAAAAGGAAAGGATGAGGAAGATGACCATACAGGATTTGGTTCAACGCTGTGAGCTGCAAGTCCTAACCGGGTCTGCGCTGTTGGATAGAACCGTACGGGGGTGTTATATCGGGGACTTGCTCAGTTGGGCGATGGGAAAGGTTCGTGTGGATAACGTGTGGCTCACCGTTATGGGAAATGTAAACGCCGTTGCCGTTGCTGTTTTGGCAGATGCTGCCTGTATTGTACTGGTAGACAATGCCACCTTGGACCCGGAAGCAGAGAAAAAAGCAATCGAACAAGAAGTTGTGATTTTATCAACGAAAGAAAACGCATACGATTTGGCAATTCGGATTTCGGAGATGTTACAATAAATTATGGCAAAACGAGTATATTACGATTTTCATTTACATTCCTGCTTATCTCCTTGCGGCGACAACGAAATGACGCCGTATAACATTGTGAATATGGCAAAATTTTTGGGGTTTGACATGATCGCACTGACCGACCATAATTCCTCTTTAAATTGTGAATCTGCCGTAAAAGCAGGGAAGGCGGCGGGGATTACCGTAGTGCCGGGAATGGAACTTTGCACCGTGGAAGAAGCCCATGTGGTTTGTCTGTTTCCCACGGTAGAGGATGCCATGGGATTCCACAGCTATGTGCAGGAGCATACCATGCACATTGACAATCAGCCGGAAATTTTCGGACATCAATTTTTGATGAATGAAACGGATCAAATTTTAGGAGAAGAGCCTTCTCTGCTTATTAACTCCGCTAATATCAGTATCAACTCTGTAATGGCATTGACGGCACAGTATCACGGCGCAGCATTTCCTGCCCATATTGACCGTTCTGCATATAGTATTGTAGCCAGCTTGGGTGTTGTGCCGGAGGAGGCCGGGTTCTCGGCTGTGGAAATCAGCTATGACGGTGATATTGCATTGATACAAAAAACCAATCCGGAAATCAATGATAAAATTTTGCTGCAAAATTCCGACGCGCATTATTTGGAGCATATGCGAGATCCGTTTCCTTGGCTGGAGTTAGAGGAGCCTTCTGCCGAGTGCTTGATTGCTGCCTTAACCGGACAAACCGAGCCGGAGTGGAGTGTGTGAACCGTATTCTTTTTTGCTAAAATCTGGAAATTATGTTTTTTAGCAAATTTGCTAAAAATTTAACAGATTCAAAAGTGATTTAGTCACAGTTGATTTAAGAAATACATGGTATACTTATACTGCGTATATTTATAGTTTTATAAAATACAGGAATTATACAGGAATTTGGAGTGTGCAATTTGTTGCAATTCTAAAGAAATGGTTTCAGTAGGAAACAAATATGTTTTGTGGAACAGTCAGGGGATGAAATGCAGGTTCCATACGGAATATGCCGCTTTATTTCCGGTGCTTTCTATACAACAAAATTATTACAAGGAGGTACTATTCAATGACGGAAAGTTCTTACACTTATCGAACGCCTTCCTCTCAATTAGTTGAGATTGCAAAAATCGCTGCGCCGTTTCGGGGGCAGCCGGATCGACTGAATCATGTAGCAACCGAGGTAAAACGGATTGTTCCGGTTTTATCTTATGATGTGGCAAGGGTAATTGCCCGTGAGATGGATCTGAGCTTGACACAGGTTTATAACTTTATTACGTTCTATGCAATGTTGTCCACTAAGATTCACGGAAAATACACCATTCGCATTTGCAAGAGCGCACCTTGCCATGTAAACGGTGCGGCGGAGGTTATCCACGCCATTGAAGATCAACTGGGTGTAAAAATGGGAGAAACCACCGAGGATGGTCGGTTCACCTTAGAGTACTGCCCGTGTCTTGGTCTGTGTGATATTGCGCCGGCAATCATGATTAACAAGAAAGTATATGGTAATCTGACTGCGGACTCTATCCGTCAGATTCTGAAAATTTATATTCGGGGGGAGATTGACGAATGAAAGAACAACTGATTCTGCTCCGAAATAGGGAACGATATGATGAAGGTACTTACAACCCGCTCAATGCCGCACAATACCTGGAATGTGACGGGTTTGTAGGCTTGAAGCGTGCGCTCTCCATGACCAGTGAGGAAATTATCACTGAAGTAAAAGACTCCGGTTTGCGTGGACGTGGTGGCGCAGGCTTCCCGACATGGCGAAAGCTGGAGTTTACCGCAATCAGCGAAAATGACGTAAAGTATGTTGTTTGTAACGCTGACGAAGGCGAACCCGGCACCAATAAAGACCGTGTTTTGCTGACGGTTGACCCTTGTGCAATTTTTGAAGGAATGGCGATTGCCGGTAAGGCAATCGGTTCCCATAAAGGTTATATCTATCTCCGTGCGGAGTATCGTTACATGTTTGATGATCTGGAAGCTGCTATTCGCAGTTGTAAAGAAAATAACTGCTTGGGTGAGAATATTTTCGGCTCCGGTTTTGATTTTGATATTGAGCTCCGCATGGGTAACGGCGCTTATGTTTGCGGTGAGGAAACAGCACTGTTTGAATCCATTGAAGGTAAGCGCGGTGAGCCTCGTTTTCGTCCGCCATACCCTGCAACCTACGGCTTGTTTGGAAAACCAACTGTTTCCAATAACGTAGAAACACTGGCAAACCTGGCACCGATTTTCCGCAATGGCGCAAAATGGTATGCCGGCTTCGGCACAGAGGGCAGCACCGGCACCAAGCTGTTTACCGTATCCGGAAACATTTATCGCAAAGGTGTTTTTGAACTGCCAATGGGTGCAAACCTGAAAGAGTTGATTTATGGCTTCTGTGGCGGCATTGCAGACGGCAGACAACTGTTGGGCGTACAGACCGGTGGTGCTTCCGGTGCGATTGTAAATGCAGACCAAATTGACGTTGCATTGGATATTGACCACGTTTCTGCATCCGGCGGTCGTCTGGCTTGCGGTACCATCATGGTATACAGCGATAAGAACTGCATCGTAGACGTGCTTCGCAATGACTTGGACTTCTTCCGTGAGGAATCCTGCGGACAATGTACTCCGTGTCGGGAAGGCACTTATGAACTGTATCGTCTTGTAACAAAGATTTCGGAAGGAAAAGGTTCTGTTGCAGATTTGAATACCATCCACGAGCTTTGTGAAGTTATGAAAAACACCGCACTGTGCGGTCTGGGCGTTTCGGCAACAGTTCCGACTACCACTTGCATCAGCAATTTCCGCGAAGCGTTCCTTGCACATATCGACGGCGATCATTGCTCGGTATGTAACCTTAATGGAGGTGACAATTGATGATTAACCTTACCATTGACGGATGTCCGGTATCGGCACCGAAAGGCACCACAATTTTAGAGGCAGCTCGTCAAGTACATATTAAAATTCCAACACTGTGTTATCATGAGGATCAGACTGTTAAAGCAAACTGCCGACTGTGCGTTGTGGAAGTGAATGGAAACCAACAGCTTCAAACAGCTTGCTCTACTCCGATTGCAGAAGGAATGAACGTAAAAACCACATCTTCCCGCATCGCACGGTATCGCCGTGATATTTTGGAATTGATTTTTGCTCGTCATCCGCACGATTGTCTGGCCTGCCAAAAGAGCGGTCGTTGTGAACTGCAATCATTGGCAGCGCAACTGGGCGTACAGCGTCACGGTAACCGGTATTTACACGATGTTCGGAAGCTGCCAAAGGACACCAGCTCTCCGTCCATTACCCGTGACCCTGCCAAATGTATTCTCTGTACCCGTTGCATTATTGCTTGTCGGGATATGCAAACCATTGACTGCATCGCAAAGGAAAACCGTGGTTATGATACCAATATTGTTTTGCCGTTTGGTCAAAAGTTGGTAGATACCCCTTGCGTAAATTGCGGTCAATGTTATCAGGTTTGCCCAACGGGTGCAATTACCATTCATGATGACAGCTATAAAATTTATGAAGCAATGGATCAAGGAAAAACAGTGGTTGCACAGATTGCACCGTCTGTTCGAATCAACATGGCAGAATGTCTTGGCGCCGAACCCGGCACCATCTCCACCGGTAAGATTGTTACCGCTATGAAGCGCCTTGGCTTTCATAAGGTGTTGGACGCAAACTTTGCTGCGGATTTGACCATTATGGAAGAAGGCACCGAGCTGCTCCACCGGATTCAAAACGGCGGTGTTATGCCAATGATTACCTCTTGCTGCCCGGCATGGATCAAGTTCTGCGAAACATATTATCCGGAGCAGACGGATCACCTGTCCACCTGCAAATCTCCGCAGCAAATGTTCGGGCCGCTCATTAAGACTTGGTGTGCGGACAAGATGGGCTTGGATCCGGGAAATATCTTCTCCGTATCCATCATGCCATGTACCGCAAAGAAATTCGAGATTGCCAGAGAAGAAATGAACGCCAGCGGCTACCGTGACGTAGACTGTTCCATTACCGTCCAGGGCTTAGCGGATATGATTCGTGCTGCCGGTATTCAATTCGAAGATTTGGAGGAAACTCCATTTGATTCTCCAACCGGACTGGGTTCCGGTGCAGGCTTGATCTTCGGTGCAACCGGCGGTGTTATGGAAGCTGCGCTCCGTACCGTTTATGAGGTTTTCACCGGCGAAACGCTCCCAAGACTGGAGTTTGACGAAGTTCGTGGCATGGAAGGTATTAAGGAAGCAACCATTGACATGAAGGGTACCAAGGTTCGTGTTTGCATTGCACATACACTGGCAAACGCTCGCAAGGTAATGGAGATGGTAAAGGACGGTACTGCGCCGTATGACTTCATTGAAATTATGGCTTGCCCGGGCGGATGTATCTCCGGCGGCGGTAACGCACCGAGAACTTGGGCAAAGGTAAAGAAGCGTGCAGAAGCAATCTATGCTGAAGATCGGAATTTGCCGATTCGGAAATCTCACGAATCTCCGGAAATCAAAATGGTTTACGAAGAGTTCTTGGGCGAACCATGCAGCGAAAAATCTCATGAACTGCTGCATACCCATTACTTCAATCGCAGTGACTTGGTTCGCTAAGTGATTGAG
>CAKSOB010000062.1 GCA_934476545.1 uncultured Eubacteriales bacterium
AGTCCTTTGGTGCAGGTGCTGTACCTGCCGGAGGACGGAGAGGTGCTGTTGTCCTCCTCTGCAGGACGATATTTGCTGTTCCCAACAGAAGAACTGGCTGCCAAAGCTACCCGCAGCACCCAAGGCGTTGCGGTGATGACCTTGCGGAAAAATGTGGTGCTTACCGGTGCCGGGGTTTATACCGAGGGGCAGCTGAAAGACCCTGCCCGCTACCGGAAGAAGATCCCTGCCATTGGCGCGCTGCCCACAGAGGAAGAACAGTTGGGCGAGCAGATGACCTTGTAAGAATGAAAAGGTTGAAAAAAGAACCGCCCTACAGAGAAACTCCATAGGGCGTTGGCACCACGCAAACACACAAAAGACGATGCCGTTCTTACTTTGTGCCGAAATGAAAGAAATATGCAGAAATTTTTGCAGAAAACTTGATTCTGCTTGGAATCTATGATACAATGACTTGTAATGTAAATTGGAACGATAAATTTGGAGGGTATAACATATGAGCGGTTGGGAGATAGCGTTAGGCATCGTGCTGCTGGTATTCTCCGTTGGAATTGTCATCCTTGTGCTTTCTCAGCAGGGAGAACAGAAAAACAGCGGCGTAATTACCGGCGGTTCTTCAGATACCTATATTTCTAAAAATTCCGGTCGTACCATCGACGCGTTCTTGGCACGTTGGACCAGAGTGTTCGCAATCGGTTTTTTCCTGTGCGTGATGGCCGTGAACATCATTGTGTTCTGCATCACCGGCGGAAGTACCGCTGCGGACAAGGCCAATGCTGTGGAGGCTGACACTTCTGTTTCCAGCACAGTAGAGGATACCTCTTCTGCTGACAGCGACGCAGAGAACAGCACCGCTGCTTCTTCTGCAACAGAAACAAGCAGTGCAGCAAACGAGAGTACCGCCGAGAGCAAAGCTGCTTAATTCTTTGGCAGTACACGCCCCGCTTCGTTGCAAGCGGGGTTTTTTCATAGCATTTTGTATTATTATTCAGAATTATCACCATACTAATCCTTGGAGGAATCATGAAATATCATATTGAAGCATTAAAAGCACAGATTTTAACGGAACTGCAATCGTACGGCAAGCCGGTGAGCAGCAGCGAGTTGATGACTTGGCTTTCTGTTCCGCCACAAGATCAGCGGTTATTTGACATCAGCATCGGACAACTGAATAACGAGGAGAAAATTTTTGTCAGCAAGCAAAAGATGATTCGCCTCAACGAGCATCCCACCAGTAAAAAAGCGGTGATTACATCCCAGTCTAAGGGCTTTGCTTTTGCCCGTCCAGACGACGGTTCTCCCGATGTATTCATTCACTTCAGCAAGCTGGGTGACGCTATGATTCGGGACACCGTTCTGCTCCGAGATATTGTTACCGACGACAGAGGTGTGTCCGGTCGTGTGGATAAAATCTTGGAGCGTGGCGACCGCAACACTACCGGTAAGGTAGAGAAAAACGAAGGCTACTTGGAGTTTGTGGCGGATATTCCGATTCGCTACGGTGTGCAGATTGACCGCTCCACCATGAAGGGGATTCATGAGGGGGACAAGGTTGCAGCCAAATTGGACAAGAACCCAAGAAACGGCAGACTTATTGCGAAGATTACCAAGGTGTTCGGTAAGTCGGATAGCGCCAGAATTTGCGCCAATGCCATTTTGGAGCAGCACGATATTCACGGGAAATTCCCGAAAGCAGTGTTGGAAGAAGCCGAGCGTGTGGCAAAAGAGCCAATCACCGAGGAAGAGCGTGCAAAGCGGGCAGACTTTACCAACCTGCCGATTCTCACCATTGACAGCGCCGACGCCAAGGATTTGGACGACGCTGTTTGTGTAGAGAAAACACCGGAGGGTTACACTCTTGGTGTACACATTGCAGACGTTTCCCATTATGTGCGGGAGGGCAGCCTGCTGGATGAAGAAGCCATGCGCCGTGGCACCTCCGTGTACCTGCCGGACAGAGTGGTGCCGATGCTGCCGACTGCTCTCTCCAACGACGCTTGTTCCCTGAACGCAGGGGAGGAGAAGCGTGCTTTCTCCGCTACCATTTATTTGAACCATCATGGCGATATTGTAGATTACAACTTCAAGAAATCCATCATTGTTTCTAAGGTGCGTGGCGTATACAGCGAGGTTACTTCTATTTTTGAAGGCACCGCCGCACCGGAAATCATTGCAAAATACGAGCCGGTAATGGACAGCCTGTTGGCAGCAAGAGAACTGGCAACCCTGCTGAAAAAGAAGTCCCGCCAGAACGGTACTATGGAAATCGAGAGCAACGAGTCTAAGTTTATTTTGGATGAAAACGGCGTGTGCATAGACGTGCAGCCGAGAACCACCGGCGAGGCAGAGGAGCTGATTGAGCAGCTGATGATTACCGCCAACCAAGCTGCTGCCAAGATGGGCGAGAAGTACGACATTCCGTTTGTGTATCGTGTCCATGAAAAACCGGACCCGGAGCGGATTCAAATTCTCTGCGATTTGCTCAGCGCATTGAAGCTGAACTTTGGCGGTTTGCGGAAAGAGAATCCAAAGACCAGCGAGTTTGCCACTGTAATGGATCAGGCAAAGGATACCCCGCTTCACAAAATCGTTTCTTTGCAGGTATTGCGTACCATGGAAAAAGCGCGGTATGCCACCGATCCAAAGGGGCACTTCGGCTTGGCGCTGCAGGATTACAGCCACTTTACTTCTCCGATTCGCCGCTATCCGGATACCTGTATTCACCGGATTCTGTCTACCCTGTGCGAAACAGAAAACGTGAAGTATTGCAAGGAGCATTACACCGCTTACGCAGCAAAGGTAGCAAGAGATTGCTCTCGCTTGGAGGTTGCCGCTATGACTGCCGAGCGGTCTGCGGATGATGTATTTATGGCAGAGTTTATGCGCCGCCACATCGGCGAGGAGTTCGACGGTGTTATTTGCGGCGTGACCGCCAGAGGTGTGTTCGTAGAGCTGGAAAGCAGCGCAGAGGGCTTTGTTCCGGTAGACACCTTTGAGGACGCAAACTTTGTCTTTGACGGAATGCTGACTCAAACCGATGAGGCATCCAAGCTGACCATGACCATCGGACAGCCCATTCGCATTAAGGTCATCGGTTCCGACGTTTCCACCGGCCGCATTGACTTTGTACCGGCAACGGGAACACTGGCATCCTTGGGCGCGCCGATTCAGGCATAATTTTTTAGAGTTACAGAGAGGCTTGCCCTCTCTTTTTTCTTTTTTGGAAATCGTCATGGACGCTGCCTTTGCCGCATACAGTAGTGGAGAGAGGGGGCGAGGCGTTGACGGGAACCACGTTGCTGTTGGCGATTGGTCTGTTTGTGCTGCTGTTGTTTTTACACTATCTGTTCGGTGCCGAGCATCCGGTACGGTGTGTTTGTTACAGCGGCGGGCTAGGGCTTGCCTCCCTGCTATTGACCCATGTGGTGGGACTGTTGGCGGGGTTTTCTCTGCCTGTCAGTCTGCTGTCGTTGTTGGTTTCGGCGGCTGCCGGTCCCGCCGGAGTAACGGCATTGCTCATCTGCAACACATGGATTGTGTAAAAAATGAATAACGGTTCCAAAAGTTTCCAATACTCCTGTCAGAACTTAGACAGGAGTGTTTTTTTATGGGTAAACGATTTTGGGTAAAACAAAGTATTGCGTTATTATGCACACTGCTGCTTACCGCCGGTGCGGTGGTGGCGGTGTCTGCCTTTGGGGAGTTTCAGAAAAATTGTGCTTCCCTCTCCGAAAAAGTGCTGCGGCTGCACGTTTTGGCAAATTCCGATTCCGAAGCAGACCAACAATTAAAATTAAAGGTGCGGGATGCTATTTTACAGGAAAGCGACCGATTGTTTCAACAATCCGACAGCAAGGAAGCTGCCATGGCGCAAATGGCAACCCATCTCTCCGATGTGGAGCAGGTGGCGGAGCGCACTCTGCGGAAAAACGGCTGTGACTTACCGGTAACGGCGGAGTTGAAAAAGGTGGAGTTCAACACACGTACTTACGGCAATATCACCCTGCCCGCAGGGGAATACGATGCCTTGCAGGTGGAAATCGGCGCCGCTAAAGGGAAAAACTGGTGGTGCGTGCTGTTTCCGTCCTTGTGTGTTCCCTCCTCTACCAATGTGCAGATGGAGGATGTGCTGACCCAAGACGAGCTGCAAGTGGTGGAGCAATCCGGCTATGACGTGCGCTTTAAAGTGGTGGAGTGGTACGAAGCCGTAAAGGGTTGGATTTCCTGATGTCCCAAAATTGGGCGCACTTTCCCTGTTCCTGTCCTTCGATTTATGGTACAATAGCCATACGAGAAACAAGGAGGGATGATGATGCTACGATTACTCTTGGGCAGCGGCGGCAGCGGAAAAACCACCGCCATTTATCAAGCGGCGGCAGAGAAAAGCCGCAGCGGAACAGGCGACTGCATTCTGTTGGTGCCGGAGCAGTATTCTTTTGAAACAGAGCGGCGAATGTTACAATTACTGGGTCCCAAGGACGGGCAACGGGTAACGGTGGTTAGCTTTCGGCGGTTGGTGGATTGGGTCTATCGTCGGTGCGGCAAACCGGCAGGAACGGTGCTGTCCGACGGTGGGCGCAGTGTTCTCATGAGCCTTGCGCTGGAAGAGGTGGGGGATACCCTCACCTATTATCAGGGGTATAAGGATACGGAAGAACTGATTGGAATGCTGCTGTCCTTTGAAAAGGAACTGAAGCAGTGCGGCGTATCCGGCGAGGATTTTTTTACCCTCCACACCTTGGCAGGGGAAGCAACCCTCAAGCAAAAAATGGAGGAAATCGGGCGGATTCTTTCTGCCTTTGAAGCGTTGGTGGCGCAAAGCTATTTAGACCCGTTGGATGACTTGACTCGGATTTTGCCAAGAATTCAGGAGGAGCGGCTCTTTGCCGGCAGCGCTGTTTTTGTGGATGGCTTTAAAGACTTTACCACCCAAGAGTTGGCGGTGTTGCGGCTCGCCATGACCCAAGGGGAGGAATTGACCATAGCCCTGTGCGCCGAAACTCTCCACGATGAGGAGGACGGAGAGGGGCTGTTTTCTCCGGTGTGCAAGACTACTTCTGCGCTGATGCGCATGGCACGGGAAAACGGCGTGACCGTGGCTTCTCCGGTGCTGCTGCCGCCGGGCAAACGGTACCATGTACCGGAGTTGGCTTTTTTAGAGCAGCAGTTGTTCCGCCCGCATCCGGAGGTTTTTTCTGAAGACTGCGACCATGTGCTTTGCTATGCAGGCAAAAGCCGCCACGATGAGGCGACCTTTGTGGCCCAAGAGATTCGCCGCTTGGTGATGGAGGAGGGCTACCGTTATGGGGACTTTGCGGTGATTGCCAGAAATTTGCAAAATTATCAAGGGATTCTGCAAGTTACCTTTGACCGCCACAAGATTTCCTGTTTCTTAGACGACCCTCGCCCCATCGAGAGTGAACCCATCATTCGGGTGGTGCTGTCGGCGTTGGAGGCGGTGCAGAATCGCTATGACACAGAAGAATTATTGACGTACTTAAAAACCGCTATGGTAGATGGTATTGGTGCAGAGGAAATTGCGTTATTAGAAAATTATACCTATCTTTGGAACATTACCGGCAAGCAGTGGCACACGGAATGGACAGCAAGTCCCAACGGCTTTAACGGAACGACTTCGGCGGCAGAGCAGGAGCAGCTTGGGGAATTGAACCGCCTTCGGGAAAAACTGATTGCCCCTTTAGAACGCTTTGCAAAAAGAACCGACAACAAAACGGGACGGGAATGTGCCGGAGCCGTGTACGATTTGCTGACAGAAATCGGGGCAGACCAATGTGTGCTGCGGCTTTCTCGCCAACTGCGGGAGTTGGGACATTACACCGAGGCGGAAGAACAGCTTCGCTTGTGGGAGCTGCTGATGGATGTACTGGATCAGATGGCGCAGTTGTTACCGAATACGGTGCTGCGGCGAGAGCGGTTTTTGGGATTTTTCCGGCTGGTACTGAACAGCGCCGAGATTGCCGGTATCCCAGAAGGACAAGACCAAGTGAGCGTGGGTGAGGCGGGCAGAATGCGCCCGGCAGACCCAAAGGTAGTCTTTTTGTTGGGAGCGGTGCAGGAGGAATTTCCGGCGGTGATTGGAGAATCCGGCGCTTTTTGCGACAGAGAGCGGCAGGAAATGATTGCCTTCGGCTTGCCTCTGACCTCCACCTTAGATGATTTGGAGTTGGACGAAACCTATCTCTGTTATGCTTCGGCAGTCAGCGGCAGCGAGCGGCTGTACCTCTGTTGGTATCAAATGGATTTAACGGGACAGGTGCAAACACCTTCCTCTTTGGTGCGGGAGATTCAAACCATCCTGCCAAAAGCAAAGGTACTGACCCGTTCTATGTTGGAAAAAGAACGGGAGGCGCTTTCTTACGATACAGCATTTTCACTCTTAGCACGGGAATCTGTCTCGGATTCCCTGCTTTCTGTCACGTTGGAATCGCTGCTTCGGGAAGAACCTGCTATGGAAAATCGGCTGACCGCCTTGGAGCGTACCAAGCAGGGCTTGCCCCGTCAGTTTCGGGAAGCCGGTATTGCCATGGAATTATTTCCCGATCCGCTGCGGTTGTCGGCTTCGCAAATTGAAACGTATCATCTTTGTCAGTTCCAATATTTTTGCAAGTACGGACTGCGAGCTAAGGAGCGCAAGCCTGCGGAGGTCAGCTCCTTGGAATATGGGCGGTTGATGCACTACTTGTTGGAGCATCTCTTTCGGGATGTGGGACACGCTGCCCTTTGCCAAATGGAGGAGGATGCGTTCCGCCAAACTATTGGAACATTGCTGGAGCAATATCTCACAGAAGAATTGGGCATCCGAGAACAGACTCCGCGTCTGCAATATTTATTCAAACGATTGGAGGAGTCGGCGGCGGTGGTGATTCGCCACATTGCACAGGAGCTTTCTCAAAGCCAATTTCAGCCTATGGGCTTTGAAATGACGGTGGCGCGGGACGGAGATTTTCCGCCCCTGACCATTGCATGCAGCGACGGTTCTCAAGCGCAGCTCAGCGGCGTCATTGACCGAGTGGACTTGTATGTGGAAAACGACGAGCAGTATGTTCGGGTGGTGGACTACAAAACCGGAAGTAAGGAATTCCGGCTCTTTGATATTTTGAACGGCATCAACCTGCAAATGCTGCTGTATTTGGCGGCGCTGATGGAGGGCGGTTCGTATCGTCCGGCAGGTGTGCTGTATATGCCTGCAACTCGCCCAGCAGTTTCGGCGCAAAAGGATACCCCTGCCTCTAAGGTGGAAGCCGCCGTGGAGAAAAAGCTGCGGATGAACGGCTTGCTTTTGGACGACCCGTTGCTTCTCACCGCCATGGAAGAGCGGGGCGAGGGCAAATATATTCCTGCCACCATAAAGGATGGAACGGTGAAATCCACCTCTACCGTGACGAGATTGCAGTTGGAGCAGGTGTTGGCGCACATCAAAGGGATGGTGGGCGAAATGGCGGTATCGCTGCACAAGGGACAGGTGGCGGATGCGCCTCTAAAGGGCAGCTATGACGGCTGCGCTTATTGTCCGTATTTCCCGATTTGCTGTCACGAGGAAAAGGACGGCGGACGAGTGCGGTTGAAAACCGATAAGCAAAAAGTATTGGACATCTTACAACGAGAAGGAGAGGAGGGATAACATGGCAAACTGGACAAACGCCCAGCAGGATGCCATCGACAGCCGAAAAGGAACGGTACTGGTATCGGCGGCGGCAGGCTCCGGCAAAACGGCGGTACTGGTAGAGCGGGTGATGGAGCGGCTTTGTGACCCCGAACATCCCACCGATGCAGACCGCCTGTTGATTGTGACCTTTACCAAGGCGGCGGCAGCGGAAATGAAAAGCCGAATCGCTTTGCGGCTTTCTGCCATGTTGGAGCAATCGCCGGGAAACAAGCAGCTTAAGCGGCAAAAGGTGCTGTTACAGCGTGCCAACATCAGTACCATTCACAGCTTTTGCAGCCGCATTGTAAAAGAATTTTTCTACAAGCTGAACATCTCTCCGGAGTTCACCATTGGGGACGACAGTCAGTTATCCCTGTTTCGGAGAGAAGCCGTAGAGGCTGCATTAGAGGAGGGCTATGCAAGCGGCAGTGAGGACTTCTATCGGTTGGCGGAGGTGTTTGGCAGCGACAAAGACGATAAGCGGCTCTCAGACACAATTTTGCGGGTGTATGATTTCACCTGCGCCCATCCCTTCCCCAAGCAGTGGATGGCGCAAACCGAAGATTTGTATCACAGCGACACGCCCATTGAACAGACTGTTTGGGGCAAGCTGCTGCTGACCTACATAAAAGAAGCGTTGATTCACTGCATTCATTTGACGAAAACCGCCATGAATTTGTTGGATACGGAAGAAACGCTGCAAAAAGCCTACTTGCCCGCGCTGGAATCGGACTGCGGAATGCTGCAAGCCATTCTTTCTCTCTGCGACACCGGTACTTGGAATCAAATCATGCAGGGGGTGGCAGGGCGTACCTTTGCCCGTTTGGGTACGGCAAAAGGCTACAAAGACGACCCTCTCGCCTTGCAGGTGAAATCCTTGCGGCAGCAAGTGAAAGATACCTTTGAAAAAAAGCTGCTGCCTAAGCTCTTTTCCGAGACAGACTGCAAAGAGGATTTAGCC
>CAKSOB010000063.1 GCA_934476545.1 uncultured Eubacteriales bacterium
TGGATGGGAGATGTATGGAAGAATGAGTGATCAATGGCAGTAATCAATTTAATCAATTTTATTGTGGCCATTGTCATCTTTGTATGCTGCGCTCATCAATATATTTATTTATTCATCCCGTTTTTAAAGCGGCATAAGCCCCATAAAGAAACGAAGATGCATAACTATGCGGTATTGATTTCCGCAAGAAACGAAGAAGCGGTAATTGCCGATTTGATTGAAAGTATTAAAAATCAGAATTACCCCTCGCATTTAATCACCGTTTTTGTTGTGGCAGATAACTGTACCGATAAAACTGCCGACTGCGCCAGACAGGCAGGCGCCGTAGTGTGGGAACGGTTCAATAAGGAAGAAGTCGGTAAGGGTTATGCACTGGACTTTTTGCTGAATCAAATCAAAAAAACCTATCCGGATGATCCGTTTGACGGCTATTTTGTATTTGATGCCGATAACTTATTGGATGAAAATTATGTGGCAGAGATGAATAAGACCTTCTCCGACGGACATGAAATCATTACCAGTTACCGAAATTCCAAGAACTTTGGTGACAACTGGATTTCTGCCGGATACGGTCTGATGTTTTTGAGAGAAGCAAAGTATCTCAATAACTCTCGCATGTTGCTGAATACGAGCTGTGCGGTTTCCGGAACAGGGTTTATGTTTAGCAGACGTATTAAAAATAAGCTGAACGGCTGGCATTTTCATTTGCTGACCGAGGATATTCAGTTTACAGCACATAATGTTATGATGGGACGTAAAATCGCTTATTGTCCGACAGCGATTCTTTACGATGAGCAGCCGGTAACCTTCCAACAATCTTGGACACAGAGAGAGCGTTGGGCAAAGGGTTATTTACAGGTGTTTGGTCGCTATTGCTTGGGATTATTCCACGGTATTTTCAAGCATCATAGCTTTTCCTGCTATGATATTCTCTTGACATTGCTTCCAACCTTCCCATTAACCATCGGTACCTTGGTCATGAACTTGACTGCGGTTATCGTGGGCTTGTGTACCGGTGCTGGCTCCGCTGTTAGCGGACCAATCGGGTCCTTGATTGGATACATGGTCAGCGTCTATTTGACATTCTTCGTCATTGGCTTGTTAACCACCATTACAGAGTGGAAACAGATTCACTGCCGAAAACGAAAGAAAATCAAGTATTTGTTTACCTATCCGATTTTTATGTTTACATATATGCCAATCAACGTAGCGGTTGTACTGCGCCGAAAGGTAGAATGGAAACCGATTCAGCACGGCGGCAAGGGGAAAACATTGTCGGATATTTATGCGCAGGATGATGAACAGGTAGCATCTGTACAGCAGACCAAAACAAAAGAACGAGTATAATTCTGCAAAAGAAAAAGACGCCCTCGGGTGTCTTTTTTTGTATGTACCGATAGTTAGGCACGTTTTTTAATCGGCAGCAGCATTTTGATTTAGACTTTTTCATGGTGAACCTCATAAAATATTGGAGTTGTAACGCACCTCTGTACAAAAACAGTTAACTTTAGCGATACGCTTTTCCCAAAAGTAGCAATAGGTGTGAAGATACAAATTTTTTTCACAAGATTAGGCAGCTTTCCAATGTCTTTTTTGTCGGACGACTTGCAAACCTTCGACAAAATATGGTATAGTAGAGATACAATCTATTACCTGAAGGAAAGAAAGGAATACTGCTATGATCAATCCATTTACCGTGAAAAAATTGTTGGATAACAAAAACGAGTTTGCTGCAAACCACCCGGAGTTTTTCTCTTATATTCGTAATACATTCGGCGGTCCACTGGAAGAGGGAACAAGAATGGCAATTTTTGTACAAAGACCGGGACAGGAAGCAACCGACACCTCTTTGGAGATTTCTAAGGCTGACCTGAAATTCCTGAAGGCTTTGCAGGATCTTCTGTAAGAAGAACGGAATAAAGAATAACAAAACGGCGTAGGAACATTCCCTGCGCCGTTTTATCATGTGGTTTGTGCTGTTTCAAGTGTTTTTTGAATATATGGAAAAATTTCTTCTTGAGAAAGTTGTAACGAAGCAGAAAATTCTTCTGCAATCAAGTGCTTTGCCCGTTTTAAGACGGTTTCATCGCAAAGATGTAACCGACGACGTCCTTGTACTTGAAGTTGTTGTCTATGCAGATATAACGTCTGAATTATGCGTAAAAGTTGCAGAGGATTTCCCTCGTTTAATAGTGCTTGGAATTGTTTTTTTCGCTTGGTTTCATCATTTTCCCATAAGGATTCCTCTTGTGAAAGAGAGGAGAGAATTTGTTCGATTTCTTTTGGTGTCACAATCGGACGAATTCGGTTCACCAGTCGTTCATTTTGGATTGGCACTAAAATGGAAGAACAGGTTAAATCCAAAGGCTTTAGAACATAGTATTCCTGTACGGTGCCATGGAGAGATTCTTTGCGAATTTCTGTAATGCGACAAACGCCCTGCATTCCGTAATAAATCATTTCATCCGGTGCAAACATGATAATTTTGATTCCTACTTTCTGTAAAAATTGCTAGAGAATGTTACAATTGATGAATATTCTATCTATAATGATAGCACTTTTTTATAAGAAATGTAAGTTGCTTTAAAAAGTTTAGTGGAACTGCGCATGGTAATTCGCATCTAATTTGGTTAAATTGCGCAAGAATTTTATCAAAAACAAACCCCTCCGCATGGAAGACCTTCTTCTGTGCGGAGGGGTTCTTTGTTTATTTTGTAGTCGGTTCCTTCAGGCTTCGCTCTAACCAAGCCTCAGCAATATCCATTGCCAGATACAGACCGTTTTTCTCACTGGTTTTTACAATTTGCTTGCGTACGCTCAAACTGGTGTCGGTGGACAACAGTTGAACGGTGATTTTATCGGCTACTTCTTCGCCATCAACGGTTTTGTAGCTTTTAATCAGCATTTTAATCACATAGGGATCCTTCATGCTGCCATAGTAAATGGTATCGCCGCTGCGTACCAGTGGTTTGTCTTTATACATTGGGAATTGGTTGGTTTCCTTGTTCTGTGCACTCATTCTTCTCGCTTCCTTTCCATCCGTCACTCGTATGCGTTCCGTTTTACAAAAAATGCCGCGCTAAACAAAGTAGACACGGCTTTTTGTCACTCAGCCCTGTAAATAGGAGCGGAGTAAAACCTGCAGCAGCTCATCTCGGTCGATTTTCCGAATCAGGCTACGGGCGTTATTATGCGTTGTAATATAAGTGGGATCTTCTGAAAGGATGTAGCCGACGATCTGATTGATGGGATTGTACCCTTTTTCCTTCAGGGCGTCATAGACCACCAACATGGTTTTGCGGATATCCGCATCGTGATTATCGTCAAAGGAAAACGTCATAGTCATATCCATATACTACACCTCCAAAATTCATTGACCATACTTCATATCATACACTATTTTAGCTGGAATTTCAAGACTAAAGTAGGATTTCAAAGAAAAGACGATTAGGACCGCAGAGTAGCACCGGTCTTCTCTAATTCCGCCATGATCTTGTTTACAATACCGGTGGAAATTTCATCAGTCAGTGTGCTGTCGGCGGAGCGAAGTGTTACACTAAAGGCAACACTCTTTTTGCCTGCTTCAATCTGAGAACCCTGATAAACGTCGAACAGTTCAATGTGCTCCAGATAGTTTCCGGCTCCCTTAATGATGGCTTTTTCCAATGTGCGAACGGTCATATCCTCGTCGCAAATCAGGGCCAAGTCACGGGTAACTGCCGGGAATTTCGGCAATGGGGTGTAGGTCTTTTCCGGCTCAGACAGGTCAAACAGCTTGTCTACATCCAGAGAGAAGGAAACCACACGGGTATCCATTTTGTAGTTCTCTGTTACGGATGGATGTACCTCACCGATGATACCCACACGCATACCATCCTTTGTGATGACAGCGCAGCGGCCCGGATGGTAAGAGAACTCCTCGGAGGAAGCCTCAAACTCACAGTCGAGTACAGAGAGGTTTTTCAGCAGTTGCTCTACCATACCCTTTGCCAAGAAGAAGTCTACCTTTTTGCCGTACATACCGCCAATCAAAGTAGTCTTTTCCAGTGGCAGCTCCTCGCCTGCAATGGGCAGGTACTCAGATGCCAATTCAAAGAGTGCAACTTCCTCATTGCGGTTGTTGTAGTTGCGTGCCAGTGTTTCCATCATGGAAGGCAGGGCTACGGTACGCATGATGCTTGTATCCTCGCCCAGTGGGTTGGAGATGGTTACAGATTTCCGCAGTGGATGATCCTTCGGCATCAAAATCTTGTCATAGTATTTTGGGCTGATGAAGGAGTAGGTCATGATTTCGCTCAAGCCGCAGGACAGCATGGTGTTGGAAATCATAGCCTCAAATTTTTGTCTTGGGGAATATTTACCCTGTGCGCCGCCGCTGACTGCGGTACAAGGAATCTTATTGTAGCCGTAGAAACGAGCGATTTCCTCGGCAATATCGGCTTTCTCTTTCAAGTCCGGACGGAAAGAAGGAATCAGGATCATATCTCCGTCAAACTTGCAGTCAATCTTTGTGAGGATTGCTTTCATTTCATCCTTAGAAAGATTGGTAGCCAAGAAACGGTTGATCCAATCCACATCCAGCAAAATGGAAATCGGCTCTTCCTTGGACTTGTCATCCATAAGAATGTCGTCCATTACGTCACCGGCATCCAACAGCTCTACCAGCTCGCAAGCACGCTCCAAAGCAGGCAGGCAGTTGTGGAAGTCCAGACCCTTCTCGTAGCGGGAAGAAGCGTCGGTACGCATACCGTGATCTCTTGCAGTGGTACGAACAGAAGCGCCGTCAAAGCAAGCAGATTCAAATACAATGGTGGTAGTGTCGTCCATAATACCGCTGAACTCACCGCCCATCACACCGGCAATGGCTACCGGCTTGTTTGCATCTGCAATCACCAGATTGTCGGAAGCCAGTGTTCTCTCTACGCCGTCCAGTGTGGTGATAGTTTCGCCATCCTTTGCCAAACGAACACGAATCTTGCCTTCGTCAATAAAGCGCAGGTCAAAAGCGTGCATCGGTTGACCATACTCCAACATTACATAGTTGGTGATGTCTACGATGTTGTTGATTGGGCGAACACCCATAGCGCGCAGGCGCTCCCGCATCCAACGAGGGGATGGCTTTACCCGTACATTCTTTACGATTTTTGCACTGTACAGTGGGCATTCGGAAGGCTCTTCAATAGCAATGTCCAGCATACCTGAACAGGAGCCATGACCACCCTTTACGGTTGGAGTGTGCAGTTTCAATTCCTTATCAAAGGTTGCAGCAACCTCTCGTGCCAAACCGATGACAGAGAAGCAGTCCGGGCGGTTGGAGGTGATTTCAAACTCTACCTTGGTGTCGTTAAAACCGATGGCTTCGCAAATCGGCATACCCAGTGGTACTTCTTCATCCAGAACAAAGATGCCGTCCTCAATAGCGTTGGGGAAGTCGTTTACGGTCAAGCCCAATTCGCCCAAAGAGCAGAGCATACCGTTGCTTTCTACGCCACGGAGCTTGCCTTTTTTAATCTTTACACCGCCCGGCAGGGTGGAGTTGTGCAGTGCAGCCGGAACAATATCGCCTACCTTCAGGTTGGAAGCGCCGGTTACAATTTGGATCGGCGCTTCTGCGCCGATGTCTATTTGGCAAACTACCAAGTGGTCGGAGTCCTCGTGTGGTTTGATCTCCAAAATTTTTGCAGTGACAACATTGTCAATTTCTGCGCCTTCTACCTCCCAGCACTCTACTTTAGAGCCGCTCATGGTAATGGCTTCGGCAAATGCTCTTGGCTCCATAGAAATATCTACAAATTCATTGAGCCATCTCATTGAAAGATTCATGCTTTGTTACCCCTTTCCCTTAAAACTGCTTCAAGAAGCGTACATCATTTTCGTAGAACAAGCGCAGGTCGTCAATGTTGTAGCGACGCATAGTAACACGCTCCAAACCCAAGCCAAAGGCAAAGCCGCTGTATTCTTCCGGATCAATATTGCAGTTGCGCAATACCTGTGGGTGTACCATACCACAGCCGAGAATTTCAATCCAACCCTCGTTTTTGCAAAGACGGCAACCTTCACCGTGGCAGTTAAAGCACTGTACGTCAACTTCTGCGGAAGGCTCTGTAAATGGGAAGTGGTGCGGACGGAACCGAACAACGGAATCCTCGCCGTACAACCGCTTTACAAAGGTTTCCAGTGTGCCTTTCAGGTCAGCAAAGGTGATGTTTTTATCGACAACCAAACCCTCAATTTGATGGAACAGAGGGGAGTGGGTAGCGTCTACGGCATCAGAACGGTAAACACGACCGGGAGAGATAATGCGGATCGGCGGTTCTTGCTTTTCCATGGTACGAATCTGCACCGGAGAAGTTTGGGTTCTCAAAACTACATTCTCGTTGATGTAGAAGGTATCCTGGGTATCTCTTGCAGGGTGGTTCTTTGGGGTGTTCAGCGCCTCAAAGTTGTAGTAGTCGGTTTCTACTTCCGGACCGTCTACAATATCAAAGCCCATACCGATAAAGACTTCTTTGATTTCGTCCAGTACAATGGTCAGCGGGTGCTTGTGACCCATTGCACAAGGAGTACCCGGCATGGTGACGTCAATTTTTTCTTGCTCCAAACGGTGCTGCAAGGCTTGTGCCTTCAGCTCTTCCGCACGTTCTGCCATAAAGGTTTCAATACTGGAACGAACCTCATTGGCTAATTGTCCGATTACCGGACGCTCCTCTGCGGACAGTTTGCCCATTTGCTTCAAAATTGCGGTCAGCTCTCCTTTTTTACCAAGGTACTTTACACGCAGATTCTCCAGCGAGAGCTGTTCTTTTGCAGCTTCCAGCTCTTGCAGTGCATCCTGACGAATGCGCTCTAATTGCTGCTTCATCTCAAAACATCCTTTCTAAAACGATATTGATTACAAAATAAAAAAACGTCCCCGACCCTTCTGAAAAAGGGACGAAGACGAGAAAACTCCGCGGTACCACCCTAGGTTCTTGTCCACAGGACAAGCGCTTTTTGCCAAAGGCATTCCGATAACGGTGGAAATCCGGCAAAGCCTACTGAGCAATTTATGAGTTCAGCCTTGCTGCTCCAAAGGGAACTTCCCGTCAGCTTACTCCGAGCGCCGACTCTCAGCCTATGATCGGCGCGCTCTGTCCGGCAGTCAAACGGTACTTTCCTTCTTCAACGCATTTTTTGGTTCATATTTATTGTATAAACATACTGTTCTTAATCTTATCACACATTTGAGGAAGATGCAAGAGGAGCAGAGTATTTTATCCTGATTTTGCCGGAAAAATAGATGGAGTAAATAATCCGTCGGAAAAATCCACCAATAGAGAGCGGTAGTCCTCCGGAACAAAGGAACCCTTTGCAAGAACAGAAAAGGTGGTTTTTCCATCGTTCAAATGATAGGGTGTGACCGCAAATCCGTTTCGTTCATAAAAAGCAATGCGCCGCAAGCGTTGTTCGTTGTTTGGTGCATCCGCATGGGGGATTTCCACATTCAACGCAATGGTTCGCCCGTCGGCAATCGTGTCCAACAGAGATAAACAGCGGCTGCCGTAGCCTTGAGAATGTAGGGTATTGTCCACCGCCAAGTACAGAACGAACAGCATTTTCTCCGAAGCAACCGTATAGCTAAAGCCGCAAAAGCGTTCATCCTCATAAAATCCCCATAAGTTTGCAGAATGGCAATGGGTTTTCTCCATCATTAGGGGGAGGGGGAGCTGCTCCTCCGGTGGAAACACCCGCTCCTTCAATGCTTGCACAAGTGGAAAATCCTTCGAGTTCTCCGTCACTCGGATGTAGTTCATCCAATCACCTCCAATGATAAAATGGTAGCATAGTTTTCGTTGCTTTGCAATGGCTCCTTAAAAACTGGACAGTTTCCTAAAAATGACAAAAGAACAGGAATTTTCCGGTTTAGGACACTATGGATATATTGACAAATGATGTGTTTTTTGGTACTGTTATTCTATGAAAAATGGACAAAACACCTGAGGTGATTCAACATGGCAACATCAAAAAACAAAACCGTTCATCCCCGTGGCGCAGGCGTTCTGCTGCCTATCAGCAGTTTGCCGTCCAATTACGGAATCGGCACATTGGGGGCGGAAAGCTACAAATTTATCGATTTTTTACACAGCGCCGGACAGAAATATTGGCAAGTATTGCCGGTTGGACCCACCAGCTATGGCGACAGTCCTTACCAGTCCTTCTCTGCCTTTGCGGGGAATCCTTACTTCATTGACTTAGACTTGCTTATTGAAGAAGGATTATTAACCAAACGAGAGGTAACTTCTATCAAATGGCAGGATAGCTGTACTGCTGTGGACTATGACAAACTGTTTCAAAATCGCTTTGCTATATTGGAAAAAGCATTCCAAAACAGCCACCATGCAGATACCGAGTCGTATCAGAGCTTCTGCGAAGCCAATGAAAGTTGGTTGGAGGATTACAGTCTGTTTATGGCATTGAAGTTTTACTTCAAAACAAAGCCTTGGACCGAATGGCCCAAGGAAATCAAAGAGCGGCAGCCGGAAGCCATTCAGCGTTACAC
>CAKSOB010000064.1 GCA_934476545.1 uncultured Eubacteriales bacterium
GAGTGTGATGACATCAACCAATTGCTAGAAGACCTCGATGACAAAATTACAGAAATTGGCTTCGATTCCAATTACGATTTGAATGAAGTCGGTTTGAAATTACAGCGATTATATGACCAGTTGTATAATCAAAACTAAATGGGAGGCACCCCGATGGCGAAAGACGATTATTTTGTAATGGCGTACAAACTGCTATCTTACCTTTATGCCTGCTTGAAAACGGGGAAAGACCCACTGGACGGTGGGTATATGGACTACGACACAAAAGCGTTTCCTGTTGGGGAAGCGTACTGGCAATATCTTCTGCGAAATCTGTACCAAGAAGGATATTTACAAGGCGCTGCCCTTGTGCCGATTCTTGGGATGACAGAAAAGGGCGTGAAATTGTTGCCGAATGTGTCCATCACGCCAAAGGGGATCGCTTATCTTCATGAAAATTCTATGATGCAAAAAGTAAAGCGTGCCTTGAAAGACGTGAAAGAACTCTTACCGGAATTTTAATAAAGGCGAAATCGAAAGCACTTACGTTGGTAGGTGCCTTTTTCATGCGCATTTTTGGATGGAGCAGGTTCAAGTCCTGCAATGCGCGCCATCTCCGACGTGTGTTACGAGAACTAAACTGCCGCACAATTCTCTTTCCATGAGAACTAACTGGAACTGTGGTGGCGCACGATTAAAACGCCGAAAGGAGTAAGGTATGACACTGGAAGAACTGCTTGGCGCAGAACCATACGCCCGAGCGCAGGAGAAGATGGCTGCCCTGAACGAAGCAGAGCCGGACAAGAAAAAGCACGTTCGCTTTGTGGATTTGTCGGAGGGCGGGTATGTATCCGCTGCAAAGTATGAGGCTATGGAATCAGAGCGAAACACCCTGAAAGAGCAGGTGGACAGCTTGACGGATTCTATGGCGGAGCTGAAAAAGAACAGCAAAGGGAATGATACGCTGCAAGCCACCATTGACCGGTTGACACAGCAGCTTACCGATGTGCAGAAACAAGCAGAGGCGCAGCGGAAATCCTACGCTGTGAAAGAAGCGCTGGGGAAAGCCGGTGTGCTGGATGCGGATTATCTTCTGTTCAAACTGGGCGGTGTGGATGCCTTTACCGTATCCGAAAGCGGTGAAGTAGAAAACACCGAAGCCCTGCTCGCACCGCTGCGGGAATCTATGCCGGCCTTTTTCACAAAACCGGCAGGGTATCACCCGAAAGGCGGTACGCCTCCAGCACCGGAAAATCCTTTTGCAAAGGAAACACGAAATTTAACCAAACAGGGTGAACTGCTTCGGACAAACCCTGTGAAAGCGCACGAGCTTGCAAAAGCAGCCGGCGTAAAACTGGAATAAGAAAGGACTGACAACCTATGAAAACAAAAATTTCTGATGTAATTGTCCCTGAGGTATTTAACCCCTATGTGATTCAGCGGACAATGGAACTTTCCGCACTGTATCAATGCGGTATTATCGCAAACAACCCGGAACTGGACAGACTGGCAACCACCGGCGGCAGTACCATCAATATGCCCTACTGGGAAGACCTGACCGGCGAGGATGAGGTGCTTTCCGATTCCGCACCGCTGACACCGGGGAAAATCACAGCCGGTCAAGACGTTGCGGTTCTGCTGATGCGCGGCAAGGCTTGGAGCGCCAACGATTTGGCGAAAGCCCTTTCCGGCAGCGACCCAATGGCAGCCATCGGTGACTTGGTGGCGAACTTCTGGGCAAGAAAAATGCAGAATACCTTGATTCAACTGTTGGACGGTGTGTTCTCTGCTACCAACATGACAAACAAAGTGTTGGATATCAGCAAAGAATCCGGCAAGGAGAAAATCAACGGTTCTACGTTCTTGGACGCTATGCAGCTGATGGGTGATGCAAAGGAAAGCCTGACCGGTGTTGTTATGCACAGTGCCACCGAAACCCAACTGCGGAAAAATAACTTGATTCAAACAGAATTGGATTCCGAAAACAAGCCGGTTTCCATGATGATGGGCAAGCGTGTTATTGTGGATGACGGCTGTCCGGTATCTACCGACACATACACCACCTATCTCTTTGGTCCCGGTGCTGTTGGTTTAGGAAACGGTGCTGCGCCCGTTCCAACCGAAACAGACAGAGATTCTCTTGCAGGTGACGATATTTTGATCAACCGCAAGCATTTTATTCTGCACTGCCGTGGCGTAAAGTGGATTGGTAACGCAACCGGTTCGTCTCCATCCAATGAAGAACTGGCAACCGGCACAAACTGGGAACGTGTGTATGAGGATAAGGCAATCCGTGTGGTAAAGTTTGTCCACAAGCTGTAAGAGGTGAAAACATGAGTGCAACAGCATTTCAGAGAATGCGTCGGGAAGCGGCGCAACGTGCGGCTGAAAAACAAAAGGAAAGCGGTGAACAAAATGCGAGAAAAAGCCCTCCTCCTGCTGAACGCCCTCGGAGTGGAAAACGCGGAAAATGACCCACTGTTTCTATTCATTGCGCAGTCGGTGACGGAATGGATTCTGAATGAGATTCACCATCCTGCATTACCGGAAACCTTGGTCGCTTATGCGGCACAGCGAGTTGTGGGGCGGTATTTGCAGCTTCTGAAAAACAATGGGAAGTTGACGGACTTTGACTTTGACGCAGCGGTAAAGCAAATCACCGAGGGAGATACGACTGTGATCTACGCCATCGGTGAGGGAAGCCAAACACCGGAACAACGATTCGACGCTATGGTGGAAGCACTGTGCAAAGAGGACAAATCGCAGCTTTATGCCCACAGGAGGGTTGCATGGTGACACAGAAACAAGCGCTGCGAGTACTGTGGAACGACACTTGCACCGTCACAGTACGGCAGAAAAAACGGGACGATACCACTAAGCTGACGGAATTTCAAGAGGTAACGTTGTGGGAGAATCTTCCCTGCAAGCTGTCCTTTCATACGGATGCTCCGGCGAATGGAGATCCGGTTACCGCTGCCGAGCAAACGGTCAAGCTATTTCTCTCTAACGAGGTGGAGATCCCCGCCGGCAGCAGGCTGACCGTCACACGAAATGGTAAGCAGTTTCTTTACAGTAATTCCGGGGAACCGGCAGTGTTTACCCATCATCAGGAAATCGCTTTGACAAAATGGAGGAAGTGGGCGTAGTGGCAAACTGGGGCAATGCAGATTTTAGCGAACTTTTGCAGCTGCAAAAGAAGCTGAATCATATTCAAACAGAAGTTGACCGGTTTTGCAAAGAAGCTGCACGGGAATTGGCGGCAAGACTATTGGCAAAAGTAATCAAGCGAACGCCGGTGGGGGTAAAACCTCGCAATGCGCCTCCGGAACACTGGGATGGTTATGTTGGCGGTACGCTGCGCCGAGGCTGGACTGCCAAAACAGAGGAAGAAGCCAAAAGCAAAACCGGAGCTACCAATGGAGCAGAGTACGCAAAAACCCTGCCGGTGTACCGCAACAGGGGCAATTACACCATTGTTGTAAAGAATCCTGTGCGGTATGCCAGCTATGTGGAATATGGGCATCGGCAAACACCGGGGCGGTATGTTCCCGCATTGGGAAAGCAACTGAAAGCTGCATGGGTAAATGGGCGGTATATGCTTACCATTTCCGAGCAGGAGCTGCGAGGGCAATCGCAAGGAATTTTAGAAAAGAAGCTCACCGCATTTTTGCAGGAGGTATTCCGTGGGAAATGAGATTGTAGACGGCGTATCCAACGCCATCAACGCCGTATTCGGCGATTGTGACATTTACCAAAATGATGTAACGCAAGGTTTTTCGGAGCCTTGCTTTTTTATTGCCCTCTTGCAGGAAACAAGGCAAGCCTATCCCAATGGCAGGGCTTCCCGCCAATATCTCTTGGATATTTCCTATTTTCCGGAGGATGGTGGAGATAATCGAACCATGGCAGCCGTTTCCGAAGAATTGTTGGATGCGCTGTCCATGATTAAACTGCAAGACGGCAGCTTTTTACGAGGAACAAACCTGTCCGCCGGTGTAACAGACGATGTTCTGCACTGTGGCGTGACTTATACGAGATTTACACAAGAAGTAACGGAACAACCGCTGATGCAGTCGGCGGAGATTTCCACAAAAATTTAAACTTAGAAAGGATTGGTGAAACCTATGGCATATGGCGGCGGCATCTTTACGGTGCAAAACAAAACGCTACCCGGTGGCTACATCAACTTTGTTTCGGCTGCCGGCGCAACGGCAACCTTGTCGGAACGAGGTATTTCTACCATGCCCCTGACACTTTCTTGGGGATCTGCCCAAACAGTGTTGGAGGTAACCGCAGAGGACTTTGCAAAGAACACAAAGAAGCTGTTTGGATACAGCTATACCGACGAAGCGATGAAGCCCCTGCGAGAGCTGTTTTGTCACAGTAAAAAGGCTTTCCTTTATCGGCTGAATGAAGGAAAAAATGCGGAAAACAAATACGCAAAGGCAAAATACAGCGGCACAAGAGGCAATGACCTGCGCATTGTAATTGAAAAGAGTGAGGGCGCGCCCTCCGGCGCAACAAAATACGACGTGTCCACCTATTTGGGATCTGATCGTGTGGATGTGCAAAAAAGTGTGGAGAAGTTTGCGGACTTGACGGACAACGACTTTGTGCAGTTTAAATCAGATGCCGTGATGGAGTTGACAGCCGGCACGCCTCTTACCGGTGGTGAGGATGGCGAAGTAACAGCCGACAACTACCAGCAGTACCTCTCCAAAATGGAGAGCTACGGCTTCCATGCAATGGGCTGTGACAGCAATGACCCCATCATCAAAGCGCTGTTTGTACAGTATGCCAAGCGAATGCGAGAGGAGTGTGGTGTAAAATTCCAACTGGTTCTCCATCGTTATGAAAAGGCAGACTATGAGGGGGTCATCTCTGTGGAAAACGGTTTGGTAGGGGAGGAGGGCAGCGCCGCTGCTGTTTACTACGTGACCGGTGCAGAAGCCGGTTGCAGTGTCAACCAATCTCTGACCAACCACACCTATACCGGAGAATATGACATCCATGTGGATTACTCTCAAGCACAGCTGGAACAGGGGATCCAAACGGGCAAGCTGCTGTTCCATCGTGTCGGTGATACCACCCGCATTTTAAAAGACCGCAACACACTTGTTTCTATTACGGAAGAAAAGGGCAAGGATTTCCAAAACAATCAAGTTATCCGTGTTCTTGATCAAATCGGCAACGACATTGGGGCGTTGTTCCGAGATAAGTACTTAGGCAAGATTCAAAACGATGACAGCGGCCGCATTGGCCTGTGGAGTGACATTGTGCAGCACCACCGCAACTTGGAAACCATCCGCGCCATTGAAAATTTCAACAGCGGTGATGTGGTGGTAACTGCCGGAGAACAAAAGGAATCCGTGGTAGTTAGCGATACGGTTCAGCCGGTGTGTGCGATGGAACAGCTCTACATGACCGTTGTGGTGCAGTAAGGAGGAACGTATGACCTATTTAGATCCAAAGGATGCGGTGTTTGGTTCTGCCGCTACCTGTTATGTGACTATGAAGAACCAAAAGGGCGAGGATGAACGGTATCAGATGTTTACCATCACCGATTTTGAAGCCAAGTTTGCACCGAACATCAAAGAAGTGAAAATTCTGGGGAAAACCACATCGGGGCATAAGGCAGCCGGTGGTAAAGGAACCTTTTCCGGAAAGATGTACTACAACACATCCATTTTCCGCAAGTGGGCAATCGACTACATCAAAACCGGTGTGATGCAGCCCTTCCAGATTGATGTGACCAATAAGGACAAAACCAGCAGCATCGGCAGTCAAACTATTTGCTACTATGGCTGTTTGTTAGACAATATTGTACTGTCTAAATTTACCGCAGGCGATGATTTGTTAGAGGAAGATATTTCCGGCACCTTCGATGATTGCGATATGCCGGAGGAATTTACGGAACTTGCAGGAATGCGATAAGGAGGAATAAAATCATGTACGCAATTGAATTGTTTATGAAGAATCAACAAGCGCAGCCGGAGTCGGTTCGATATCCGGCAACCACGCTGTTTCGAGATAAAGATGGGAAGGTGTTGGAGTGGGAAATCACGCCTATCACCAGTGCGGAAAATGATGAAATCCGAATGGCTTGCAGCAAGGCGCGTTCCGGCATGACAAAGAAAGAGTTAGAGAACAGCTTTGACGTTTCTTTGTACAATGCCAAGCTGGCAGCTGCCTGCACAACCGAACCGAATTTGCGCAATGTGAAACTGCAAGACAGCTATGGCGTGAAGTGCGCCGAGGATTTGCTGCGGAAGATGCTGCCGTTGCCCGGTGAGTACGACCGTTATGTGCAGAAGGTGCAGGAAACCTGCGGCTTTGGCGAGCGGTTTGCGCAGGATGTGGAAACCGTAAAAAACTAATCGAGGATGGTGACCTGATGGCAAACGTGATGTATTTTTGCATCAACGAATGGCATTGGACACCATCCCAGGTTTTTACAATGACTGAAAAAGAGAAAGCCGTTATAATTGCTTGTGTTCAAACGAGAATTGCGGCAGAAGAAAAAAGTCGAGCAGAAACCGAGCAGCTAAGGAGGTGATGGGGATTGTCGATGATTAAAACATCCTTAATGCTGTATGACGGCATGACAGGACCGCTAAAAAATATCACAACGGCTATGAATGTGATGATCAACGCCTTTGAAGCGGCACAATCCGCCAGCCATAACGCCATTGATACCAAGAGCCTGCAAACAGCCAGAGAGCAGATTGCCAAGGCAAACGCAGCCTTTGGACAGATGGAAGCCGGCATTCAAAAAAATACAGCTGCCCAAAAACGCTTCAACAATGTGTTGCAGCAGGGGCGCAGCGGTGCAGAGCAGTTGTTGTCCTCCCTGAAAAATGCCGCCATTGTAGCAGCCGGGGTAAAAGCAATCAAGTTTGCGGTGCGAACCTCGGATACCGTCACCAACACTACCTCCCGCCTGAATTTTTTAGTAGAGGACGGCGGCAGCGTAGAGGACTTGGAAGCGAAAATTATGGAATCGGCGCAGCGGTCAAGGGGCAGCTACTTGGATACTGCCAATGCGGTTGCCAGCATGGGTGCCAATGCCAAGTCTGCCTTCTCCGGCAACGATGAGCTGAGTGCCTTTATGGAGCAGGTCAACAAGCAATTTGTTATCGGCGGTGCATCCGCACAGGGGCAGGCTGCGGCGATGCTTCAGTTGCAGCAAGCAATGGCGGCCGGCGCTTTGCGAGGAGAAGAACTGAACTCCATCTTGGAAAATGCGCCGGGTATTGCCCGCACCATTGAAAGCTATATGGGCGTGGCAGAGGGAAGTATCAAGGAATATGCCGAGCAGGGGTATGTTACTGCAACGGTGGTAAAGAATGCGCTGCTGTCTGCTGCGGATGAAACCAACGCAAAGTTTGAACAGATGCCCATGACCTTTGCGCAGATTTGGCAGAGCGTAAAAAACCAAGCCTTAGATGCTTTTCGACCGGTGCTGGCTCAAATCAACCAAATTGCAAACAGCGAGCAATTTCAGGAATTTGTAAGTCATTTCCTTTCCGGAATGCAGACGGCGGCATCGGTGCTTTCTACTATCCTAGAAGGCGTTATCAATGTGGTTAATTTCCTGAGCGATTTGGGCGTTGTCGAGCCGATTATCTATGGCTTGGTGACTGCTTTGGTGGTTTGGAAAGCTGCAACCATCGCTATGAAAATTGCGCAAACGTTATTGAATACCGCAATGCTTGCCAGTCCGATTACTTGGATCATCTTGGCGGTTGCAGCACTGGCAGTGGGCATGATTTGGTTAGCGAATAAAGTTGGTGGCTTCGGAGTGCTATGGCAGTACACCCTTGCTGTCATGCAGGTTGGTTGGTCGGTAGTATGTAATACGGTGCTATCCGGTATTGACTGGATGGTATACGGCTTTATGTGGCTGTACGACAAAGGCTGCTGGGTATGGGATAGTCTTCACATTGCCTTTATGCAAGCGTGGAACGGTATCGCAACAACTTTTGAAACCATCCTAAGCGGATTCCTAAACGGTATGGAAAGCATGGTCAACTGGGCGATTGATATGCTTAACGGGTTAATCAAAGCCTACGATACCGTAGCATCCATTTGGGGCGGTCAAACCAATTTTCAAATTGAGCATACCAACTTTGGGCAGGAATACCAGTCTTGGGCGGTAAAACAGCAGGTGCAGCGAGGAAATGACATCACTGCAGCGCAAATGGCGCAAGAACAAGATAGTATTCACAGACAATCGGATTTGATTGACCGAGCCAATAAGGCGGCGAGTACCTTTAACAAAGGCTTGACGGATGCCGCAACGGCGTGGTCTGCTGCGGATGCCTACGCCGAACAAGAACGGAAACGCAAGGAGACAGAAGCAGCTGCTACCGGCGTGACCACTTCCAATATTGCCGCTACTGCTTACGCT
>CAKSOB010000065.1 GCA_934476545.1 uncultured Eubacteriales bacterium
TGCGACTCGAACGCACAATGCCTTGCGGCACACCACATTTCCAATGTGGCTCCTTACCATTAGAATACCTCTCCATGACGATATTTTTGTGTGTTAACTGACAACTTTTATATTATATCTCATATTTTCAAAAAATGCAAGCCCTAAATTCAATTTTTGAAAAGAAAATAGAATTATTTTGAGAAAGGTGGATTTTTGCTTAGATTACTTGTGGAAATGAAAAAGACCACCGAAACTCGGTGGTCTTTTGTTTGGCGGAGAGGATGCGACTCGAACGCACAATGCCTTGCGGCACACCACATTTCCAATGTGGCTCCTTACCATTAGAATACCTCTCCATGGTAATATTTTTGTGTGTCTCAACTTGACGACTTTCATATTATATCGTATGTGTTTAGAAAATGCAAGCCTTTTTTAAAACTTTTTTCCAAAAAAATTATTTATCTGTTTTATTGGACAATTTTTAGAAGCTGTCTGTCTAAAACAGAGGAATAAAAAATGAGCGAAAATCAGCAAAAATGAATGGTTGATAGCGGGATACCTTCATTTTCTTTCTATATTATAGGAAGAAAATAGGGATAAACCAGAAAAAAGATGCAAGAAATCAATTTAGACTTGCATTTTTCGTCAAAAAATAGTAATATAGGAGTGGTTATTCGGGGGGAACACAGTTTTTTCCGATCTGCCAGTTCATTTGAAGGGGAGAACGATCATGATATCCGAGTACAAATCTTTATCAAAAGAAGAATTAACAGCGCTGCGGGATGCGCTGGAAACAGAATATCGAGAATTTCAAGCATTGGAACTGAACCTGAATATGGCTCGTGGAAAGCCTAGCACCGAACAACTGGATCTTTCCTTGGAAATGTTAGACGGGTTGAACTCCGAAAGCTGCTTTTTCTCTAGCACTGGAGATGATTGCCGAAACTATGGATTGGTAGACGGTTTGCCAGAAATGCGCGCTTTTTTTGGAGAGCTGATGGGTGTGCCTGCCTCTAATGTAGTGGTAGGCGGAAACTCCAGCCTGAATATGATGTTTGACACGGTATCCTGTGCGTTTGTATCCGGGCTTGACGGCTGCAAGCCTTGGAGTCAGCAGCCGGTGAAATTCCTGTGCCCATCTCCGGGATACGACCGCCACTTTGCAATTTGCGAATATTTCGGTATTGAAATGATTACCGTACCAATGCTGTCTACCGGTCCGGATATGGACGAGGTAGAGCGTTTGGTTGCAGCGGATGAATCCATTAAGGGAATTTGGTGCGTACCGAAGTACTCTAACCCTACCGGCGTAACATTCTCAGATGAAACCGTTCGTCGTTTTGCAAACCTGAAGCCAAAGGCAAAGGATTTTAAAATTTTCTGGGATAATGCATATTGTGTGCATGAGTTGACCGATACACCGGAAGTTTTGCTGAACCTGTACACAGAATGTGAGAAGAATGGCACAACCGATTTGTTAGTTACATTCTGCTCTACTTCTAAGATTACATTCCCGGGTTCCGGTGTTGCGGCAATGGCTGCCAGTGACAATACCTTAAAGAGCTTCCGGCGTCACCTGTCTTTCCAGACCATCGGTCCAGATAAAATCAATCAGCTTCGTCATATTCGTTACTTCAAGCGTGTAGAAGGCTTAAAGGAACATATGGAAAAGCATCGTGCTGTATTGGCGCCTCGCTTTGAGGTTGTGCTGAAAAAGCTGAATCAGGAATTGACAGGCTTGGGTATTGCCGAGTGGTCTAATCCAAAGGGCGGCTATTTTGTATCGGTAGATGTTCTGCCCGGTTGTGCAAAGCGTGTTGTTCAGCTTTGTAAAGAAGGCGGCGTAATCCTCACCGGTGCCGGCGCAACCTTCCCATATAAGAAGGACCCACAGGACAGCAACATTCGTTTGGCGCCGTCCTATCCGCCGGTTATCGAATTGAAAGAAGCAATGGAGCTTTTCTGCATTTGCATCAAGTTGGCAGCAGTAGAAAAATTGCTCAGCGAATAAAATTGGTTCGTCATCGTATTTGCGGTGGCGAATTTTTTTGCAGCAAAATGGTAACTTTATCACATTGAATGAAAAATTTCTTCTTTCTCCATGCAAAGCATTTCAAAATATGATATACTAAAAGTGAAAAATTACTGCGTTTTATGAGGAAAGGAGGCGAATTTATGAGAGCAGATTTGCACTGCCATTCTCGCTATTCCGATAGCTCCGTAACGGTTCAGGATATTGTGCGAATGGCAAAACTTCATCAAATAGATGCAATAGCGATTACGGACCACGATACTTTAGCAGGACAGGAAGAAGCGTTGCTGTATGGAAAGCAGTACGGCGTAGAGATTGTTCCGGGGTTAGAGTTGTCCGGTTGGGATTATAAACGGCAACAAAAGGCACATGTTCTTTGTTACTATCCGAAAAAACCGGAAGCACTTTCTCCGATTTGTCAGCAAATCAAGGAGAGCCGAGAACAAACTACCTTAGAAATGCTGCATTTGGTTATGGAGCATTATCCCATTACTGAAGAAATGGTTCGGGAACGTGCAAAGGATAGTGTAACCATATACAAGCAACATATTATGCACGCTCTGATTGATTCCGGTTATTCCCGCCGCTTTTTTGGAGAATTGAACCAAAAGCTGTTTTCGCACAAAGATGGAATTGCAAATATAGAGATTGTTTATCCGGATGTCTACGCCGTCTTGGAAGCAGTACAACAAGCCGGCGGCATAGCGGTAATGGCGCATCCAGGGGAATGTCGAGAGAAAGGTTTGTTAGAAGAACTGTCCTCGCAAGGACTGCTAGACGGCGTAGAATTACTTTGCCCGAAAAATGATGAAGCGGAAATTCAGCGGGTGAAAGCGATTGCGGAACAGTATGATTTGTTGACGACTGCCGGAACCGATTTCCACGGAATGTATTCTTCTCGGAATCATCATGTGGGAATGTTTACCATGCCGATAGAATGGTTAGATCGTCTTAAAGTACGAGCATCCGAGAAAACACCACAATAAGAAAAGAGGAATAGAGTATGGAATATGTATTTAAAACAAAAGGGGTTTGTCCCCGAGAAATCATCATCGAATGTGAAGGGGATACAGTGGAGTCCGTTTGCTTCAACGGTGGCTGCAATGGCAACGGAAAAGGAATCGGCGCACTTGTATCCGGTATGAAAATTGATGATGTTATTGATCGTTGCAGTGGCATTACCTGTGGATTTAAAAACACCTCTTGTCCTGACCAAATGGCAGAGGCACTGCGAAAGATTAAAGAAGAACAAGCAAAATAAATAAAAAAGGACGCATGACAAAATACTGTCAGCGTCCTTTTTTATAGGGTGAAATCTTCCGGAGTGTACGTGCGTATTGGTGGCAGAACCTTTGGGCGGCGTAATAACGGGTCATAAGAAAATGCGGAACATTTTCCGGTTTCGTTTGTCTTAGAGCAATTGCAGGTTGGATTAAGCTCCGGTGTTTCATTGTGTGCGCAATAGTCGCAGCAGGGTGGAATAGAGTTTCCAAATAATTTTGCAGCCATACCATCTACCTCCCTTAGAATAAGATTAGTATAGCATATCAGCGTTGCTTTGGAAAGACCGCTTTTTTGTTAGACACCAAAAATACAATACAAAAAAGCAATAAGGTACATCCACATAACACGGCGGCAATAGGTGTAGTTCCTCCGGAGGAGATTTGATAAGGCAACAAGACAGAGCGGTTGGCAAATACTTGAGATGTCGGTTCCGGTAAAGAAACCAATGGGCGGCATATTAGAAAAAACGTTAAGGATAAGATTCCATGAAGGATGCGGGAGAAAAAGAATTTCCCGACTGAGATAGAGAGTGGAGCAACCGCTGCAAGAATTTGTCCCCAAACACAAAGTCCACCCATGGCAGTGAAGAGAACGATAGACCATAAAGGAACGCCTGCCCATCCGGCAAAGGTGATTCCGGAGGAAATCTCCCACAGTATTGGAAAGGCTGCCATACTAAGTTGTGGAGAGAGCCCGATTTTTTGCAGCAGAGAAGAAATTCCAGTCAGAATTCCACAGCCATACAGCGGTTCTATCATGGCATTGAATAACATGACGAAGCTACATAAATTCAACGCGCCTCTTGCGCCGTCGTCTGCAGCGTGAACCAGTGCGGTAGAAAAGGGAACCGGTGTGACATTGTCTGATACTTCTTGGCTTGGGAAGAGCGGTTCCTTTTTGATTCGAGATACTATTGAAAAAAAGACACCCATACAAAATAACGCTGTTGTTTGGCAAGCGAACAAAAGAAGTCCGAAATGCACATCTCCATAAATTGCAATGCCGATTACCGAAATAGAAAAAGAAGGTCCTGCGTTGACGCAAAACCATAGCAGCCGTTCCCCTTGTTGCTTTGTGATACTCCCATGCTGGTATAAAGAAACAATGCCTCTGGCACCAACCGGATAGCCACCGAGCCATCCCAATAAGATAACGCTGCCACAGCATCCGGGTAAGTGAAATAGCCATTTGGTAAGAGGAGACAGTACCGTTCCTAAAATACGGGAAACACCGGAATATACACAGAAAGAAGATAACACAACAAACGGAAAGGTAGCAGGCAACAGTCGGGTTAAGCACAGCTCCAGTCCGGAGGTAACACCACCTGCTGTTTCCGTAGGAAAAAGGAGAAATCCCAAAGCAAATAGAATTGTAAGAACACATAATAAAATCGGATAAACCCTTTTTTTGAGAATACGAGTCGGTTCCATGGGAATCCCTCCTAACGTGATACAGTTATAGATATTCATCGTGGGTGATTTTTATTGCTGGAATCGCATAAAATGACGGTAAGAATACTGCGAACGGAGGGAGCTTATGGATGAGAAACGAGTACCACCGAAAGGAACGGTGATCCAACGGTTGGCAAATCTCTTGGAATTACCAACCTCCTCCATCGCCAATGTGACCCATATGGAGTTGGAAGGCAATACACAAGTGCGAATTGAAAATAGCGGCGGTATTTTGGAATATGATCCGTCTAAAATCAGAATTAAAACAGGGAAGGTCACCACAGAATTTACAGGTAGAAATTTACAAATTAAATGCTTATCCTCCGAAGCTATGGAAATACATGGTTTTATTACAGCCATTGCATTTTTACTCTAAAAGAGAAGGAGGGAAAGTATGGTACTGGAGTTGATTCGATGGTGTACAGGATATGTACGTTTTACGATACAAGGAACAGATAGCGCGCGATTTTTTACTGCTGCCGCAGCTCGTGGGTTTATTTTATGGAATATGAAAACTATCGACAATGAACATAGCGTTGCTTGCATTTCGGCAAAAGAATATCATCGGTTGCGGTCAGTAGCGAAGAAGCGAAAATTACGCTTAAAAATAGAGGGGCGAGTTGGACTTCCGTTTTTCTGGAGAACCTTCTGGAAGAAAAAACGGTATGGATTTCTATTGGGCGGGGTCCTTTCGTTATTATTGCTTACATTTTTATCGACTCGGATTTGGGTAATTCAAGTAACAGGCGTTGAAACCTTAACCAAGGAGCAAATTTTACAGACCGCATCGGAGCATGGATTATTTATAGGAGCCAATAAGGCTTCTTTAAATCCTCGCTCTATGGAAACAAAATTGATGCTTTCTTATCCGGAAATCAGTTGGGTTACTGTAAATACTTGGGGGAATACCATTACCATTGCAATTTCGGAAAGTGATCCAAAGCCGGAGGTAGAGCGGTCAGATGAAACCAAAAATGTTGTAGCTGCCAGAAGCGGACAAATCGTATCTATGGAGGTGTATCACGGTCAAGCTATGGTAAAGGTAGGAGATGGCGTCGCACCAAACCAACTGTTGGTCAGTGGAATTTGGGAACATGAAAATGGCATGGTTACATTTACGAAAGGAGCTGCCAAAATTATGGCTCGTACCAGAAGAACCTTTACTGCAACCATTCCAAAGGAAGAAACAATTTCTATCCCGACAGGAGAATCTGTTATCAGACGGAGTATGCAAGTTTTTGGAATCACGGTTCCGTTGACAATTCGAGGCGTTCCAAAAGGTGAATATGAAAAATCTATGGAACGGGAAAGTGTAACGGTAAATGGCGTAGAATTGCCGCTGACAATTTATACGGAAACGTATACGGAACAAACCTCTCAAATTGTGGTGACTTCAAAAGAAGAAGGAGAGCGGAGAGGAAAAGAAGAACTTCAAAAACAGCAAAAAGAAGCACTGGGAGAGGGCGAAGTTTTATCCGAAAAAATACAGATAACAGAGAAATCGGATCGCTATGAATTGGTCAGTGATTGTCTTTGTATTGAAAATATTGCCGTGGAGCAACCGTATTTCTTGGACATTCGTGGAAAAACATCGGAAGAAAAAGCAGAATCTTAAGGAAATCTTGTGCTTTACACGCAATTCACAAAAAAAACTGGTGACTTTTCATGAAATATATGTTATACTACTGTAAGATTCATCCATATTCCTCGGAAGATTGGATGAACCAGAGGTAAGGAAACAGATTTGTAGTAAGGTTCTTTTAAAAAATCTGTTTCATTTAGAAAGGTGATGTGATGTTCGAGCAACGGATCAATATTGACAGAATGGAGCAGGCAGTAGCGCTCTTTGGCAGCTTTGATGAAAACATTAAGCTGATTGAAACGGTTTATCAGGTGAAGGTGGTAGGACGCGGGGGAGAAATCAAGGTGTCCGGCGAACCGGAAAACGTATCAAAAGCAGTGCGAGCAATCGACAGCTTATTGACGCTGATCAATCGAGGGGAGGCTCTTACAGAGCAAAACGTGCGGTATTGCATCTCTATGGTGAAGGACGGGACAGAAGATAAGATTGCTTCTTTGGCGGGGGATTGCATTTGTATTACAGCAAAAGGTAAGCCGGTAAAACCAAAGACATTGGGACAGAAAAATTACTGTTCTGCCATTAGTGAAAACACAATTACCATCGGCGTAGGTCCGGCGGGAACCGGAAAAACATATCTGGCGGTAGCAATGGCAGTAACGGCATTTCGTGCCCAACAGGTGAATCGAATTATTTTGACTCGTCCGGCGGTGGAGGCAGGTGAAAAACTGGGATTTCTTCCCGGTGATTTACAGCAAAAGGTAGATCCCTATCTTCGCCCGTTATACGATGCTCTGTTCGATATGTTGGGGGCAGAAAGCTACCAACGCTATGTAGAACGGGGAAATATTGAGGTAGCGCCACTGGCATATATGCGTGGGCGAACACTGGATGATAGCTTTATCATTCTGGACGAAGCACAGAACACCACACCGGAGCAGATGAAGATGTTTCTCACCCGATTAGGATTTGGTTCCAAAATGGTTATTACCGGTGACATTACGCAAATTGATTTGCCGGACGGTCGTCGTTCCGGATTGAAAGATGTGATGAGCGTTTTGAAGAATATGGAAGACATTGCCCAAATTCGGTTCTCAGAGAAAGACGTTGTTCGCCACCGACTGGTGCAGAATATCATCAAGGCTTATGAAAAACACAGTGCAGAGAGGAGATAATATCATATGGCAAAGGTTCGTGTCATTATCAGTAACCATCAGAAGGCTGTCAAAATTCCTACCGGCGTTAGAATGCTGGTGCGGCGTTGCTGTAACGCAGTACTGCAATTAGAGCAATTCCCGCATAATGCTGAAATCAGCGTTGTATTCATTGATAACGATCAAATTCAGGAATTGAATAGAGAATATCGAGGAAAAGATATGCCGACGGATGTTCTGTCTTTTCCCATGGGGGAGAATGGGGAATATGAGATCAATCACGACACGGATGCTGTAATTCTGGGAGATGTTGCAATTTCTATGGAAAAAGCAGTGGAGCAGGCATATAAATACGATCACAGCTTGGAGCGGGAAATTGGATTCTTAACAGCCCACTCTGTGCTGCACCTTTTGGGCTATGACCACGAACAGGGCGGTTTGGATCGTGTACGGATGCGGGAAAAAGAGGAGCAGGTTATGACGCAACTGGGCTTGCCGAGCTCCAGCAGCTACGTAATGGACGAGGAATAACGTGCAGCTTTTGCAATCATTTGGCTATGCATTTCAGGGAATTTGGCGGTGTATCAATTATGAGCGCAATATGCGAATC
>CAKSOB010000066.1 GCA_934476545.1 uncultured Eubacteriales bacterium
GACTATTACAGCAGCGTAGATGGTCCTTCTGAGGAAGTGGACAAGAACAAGGGCGAATGTATCGTGGCGAAAAACCGTCACGGTGAGTCCAAGTCCATTCCGCTCCATTGGCAGGGCGAGTTTATGCGCTTTACTTCCCAGGAGGTTATCCACAGTGCGCCGTATTGAGCAGACCGTGGCTGATACCATCACGGAATACGGCATGGTTTCACCGGATGTTCGCATTGTGGTGGGGGTGTCCGGCGGTGCAGATTCCATAGCGCTGCTGCATTATCTTCACACCCATTTTCCCGACAGCGTGGTTGCTGCCCATGTGAACCATTGTTTGCGTGGAGCGGAAAGTGAACGGGACGAACAGTTTGTCTATTCGTTCTGTGAGGAGCGCAGGATTCCGCTGTTTGTTTGCCGAGAGGAGGTAGCCGCCCTTGCCAAGGAGCGAAAGCAGTCCATAGAGGATTGCGGCAGAGCGGTGCGGTACGACTTCTTTCATTCTTTATTGAAAAGTGATACCGACCGCATTGCCACCGCTCACACCTTGTCGGATACAGCGGAAACGGTGCTGTTTCATCTGGCGAGAGGTAGCGGTGCGAAAGGACTGGCGGGAATTCCACCGGTGCGGGGACAGATTATCCGTCCCCTCATCTCCATTACCAGAGCGGAAGTGGAGCGATACTGCCAACACTACGGGCTTTCTTATGTGGAGGACAGCACCAACGCTTCTTTGGAATATACTCGCAATCGGATTCGCCATCGGGTAATTCCTGCCATGGCAGAGGTGCATCCGGGCTTTTTTGCATCGGTGCATCGATTGACCCGTCAAATGGCAGAGCAGGACGAAGCCATGACTTATTACAGTGAGCAACTGTTCCAAGCTGCCAAAACACCCTTTGGATATGACGTTACGGTGTTGCAGACAGCGCCAAAAGGAACGGTACTCCATGGACTGTCCCGCCTGCTGCGGCAGCATGGGGTAGGAGATGCCCTCAGTGAAGAAAAACTGGAGCAGCTTTATGCTTGCATTTTGCAAGGCAGCGGCGGCGTGACGGTTCGCAAGAATTTCGGAGGTTATGTGCAGCAGGGCGTGCTGCTGTTTGCCCCTCCGAATCCACAGCCGGACAGAGAGGAACGTTTCTTTGCGCCGCCGCAACAGGTTTGTAAATTGGGCAAAGTTCTGTCTGTTTCGGTGGATTTTATGCAAAATTGTAAAATTAGTGAGAATAATTTCTATTTTCTATTTCCTAATTCACTGGATTATGATACAATACCAACTGGTGCGGTTTGGCGAACCCGCCGTCCCGGGGACACCTTTCGTCCGATGGGGCGGGGCGTGACCAAATCGCTGAGCGGTCTGTTTCAGGAGCGTCGTGTTCCGGCTGCCCTGCGGGATTCCCTGTTGGTATTGGCAGCAGGGAGCGTCCTGCTTTGGGCAGAAGGCTTTGGCGCAGCGGAGCAAGCTGCCGTCACAGCCAAAACAGAGCGGCTTGTGACTATCAACGTACAAGGAGGCGAAAGCGATGCATCCTCATGTGGAGCGAATTCTCTTAACGAAAGAGGAGATTGCAGTCGTTGTTGACCGACTGGGCAAAACTATCACAAAAGATTACGCAGACAAAAATCTGCTCGTGGTGGGTGTGCTGACCGGCGGAACGATTTTTGCAGCGGATTTGATTCGCAGCATAGACTTGGATTGCGAATTGGATTTTGTGGGGGTTTCCAGCTATGGCAACACCGCACAGAGTGGCGATTTGACCTGGACAAAACCCCTCTCTCTTTCTCCAAAGGGGAAGGATGTTCTCGTGATAGAGGATATTTTGGATACGGGACGAACTTTGTCTTGCCTGACAGCGTACCTGCAAGAGGCAGGCGCCAACAGCGTAAAGCTGTGTGTCATGTTGGATAAGCCGGAGTGCCGCATTGCGGACATCACCGCCGACTACGTTGGACATTCGGTAGGCAATGAATTTATTGTGGGCTACGGCTTAGACTATGCGCAGCAGTACCGCAATTTGCCGTACATCGGTGTGTTAAAACCGGAACAGTATCAATAACGCCAAGTTTCGCAGGCGTTTGTCTGCATTTGGAATATAGATAAATTCCCGATTAAAGGAGTGAACGATATTTGGACAACAAAAAGGCCATCAGAAATTTGATCATCTATTTGGGCATCCCCATTGCAGTGATTATTGTGTTGGCGACGGTCTTTAGCGGCCGAACCAAAACAACCCAGAAATATTCGGAAATCATCAACGAGTTTGAGAATCAAAACGTTGTAGAGTATTCCATGGATCTGGGCAATGGAGAAATGATCATTAAGCTGAAAGACGGCAGAAGCATTTCTTATGTTGCCCCAAGCGTTGCGTTGCTTTACGACGACATCAAGCCGTATGTAGAGGAGTACAACAAGGAAAATCCCAACAACAAAATGGTTGTGGATTTGAAACGGGCTGCGGAAACCTCTTGGCTGGTAAGTATGCTGCCAACGTTGATTATTTTTGCGTTGGGCATTTTCTTCTGGCTGTTTATGATGCGGCGGATGAACGCCAACATGGGCGACCCTACCAAGCAAATGAACTTCGGTAAAGCGAAGATTAAGAACACCAACGACGAAAAGCGCAAGACCACCTTTAAGGATGTTGCCGGCGCTGACGAAGAAAAGGAAGAGCTGGAAGAAATTGTAGCCTTCCTGAAAGACCCAACCAAGTACAACCAACTGGGCGCACGGATTCCAAAGGGCGTGCTGTTGGTTGGCCCTCCTGGTACCGGTAAAACTCTGTTGGCAAGAGCCGTAGCAGGCGAGGCGGGCGTACCGTTCTTCTCCATTTCCGGTTCCGACTTTGTAGAAATGTTCGTGGGCGTGGGTGCTTCCCGTGTTCGTGACCTGTTTGACCAAGCAAAGAAAAACCACCCTTGCATCATCTTCATCGACGAAATTGATGCGGTTGGTCGTCAGAGAGGCGCAGGCTTGGGCGGCGGTCACGACGAGCGTGAGCAAACCCTGAACCAGTTGCTGGTTGAGATGGATGGCTTCGGCGCAAACGAAGGCGTGATCATGATTGCGGCAACCAACCGTCCGGACATTCTGGACCCTGCGCTGCTCCGTCCCGGCCGTTTTGACCGTCAGGTTATCGTTGGCTATCCGGATATCAAGGGCAGAGAGGAAATCCTCAAGGTTCACGCAAAGGGCAAGCCGATGGCACCCGATGTGGAGCTGAAGAAGATTGCAGGCTCTACCGCAGGCTTTACCGGCGCTGACTTGGAAAACCTACTGAACGAAGCCGCTTTGCTGGCTGCCAGAAAGAACCTGAAAGCCATCACCATGCAGGAAGTGGAAGAAGCAACCATCAAGGTGGTTGTGGGTACCGAGAAGAAGAGCCATGTGATGACCGACAAGGAAAAGAAGCTGACCGCTTATCACGAGGGTGGTCACGCCATTGCAACCTACTTCTGCAAGCTGCAGGATCCGGTGCATCAGATTTCCATTGTGCCGAGAGGCAGAGCCGGCGGCTTCACCATGCAGATTCCGAGCGAGGACCGTTCTTACAAGTCCCGCAACGAAATGTTGGAGAATCTGGTGGTTCTGCTGGGCGGTCGTGTGGCAGAGGCATTGGTGCTGCATGACATTTCCACCGGCGCTTCCAACGATATTGAGCGTGCAACCGCTACTGCCCGTGCCATGATTACCAAGTATGGCATGAGCGAGAATTTGGGCCCCATCAAGTACGGTACCGACAACAGTGAGCCGTTCTTGGGCAGAGATATGGGTCACGTTCGAGATTACTCCGAGGAGACTGCCTCCGAGATTGACGCAGAGCTGCGCCGGATGATTCACGAGGCTTACGAAAAGACAGAAAATATCCTCAACGAGCATATGGATAAGCTCCACGAGGTTGCAAAATTCCTGTTCGAGCATGAGAAGATGAGCGGCGCAGAGTTCGCCGAGATTATGGAGCGGAAAACCCCTGTGGTAGAAACCACTGCAGAAGAAGTTGTTCCTCCAACTGCTCAGCCGGAAGCATAAGAACCATGAAATCGCAGGGAAACCTGCGGTTTCTTACGTTTCGGACGTGTTTTTAAAATTTGACAGGATGCAACACCCTTCGGCAGACCCAATCTTTGGACAACCGACGGAAGTTATCGTCTTGTAATTTGAACGAAAAGCGATTATAATAACATACTAGTACCCATATGGAGGCGATTATTTGGCGAAGAAAAAACCGGAATACGGAAATGAAAGCATATCATCCTTAAAGGGCGCAGACCGTGTGCGGAAACGCCCGGCGGTTATTTTTGGCTCCGACGGACTGGAGGGCTGCGAACATTCTATTTTTGAGATTCTCTCCAACTCCATCGACGAAGCCAGAGAGGGCTACGGCGATCGCATTCTTATTACACGCTACAACGATTGTTCCGTGGAGGTAGAGGACTTTGGGCGAGGCATCCCGGTGGACTTTAACTCCAATGAAGGTCGGTATAACTGGGAGCTGGTATTCTGTGAGCTGTACGCCGGCGGCAAGTACAACAACGATGCCGACGAAAGCTACGAGTATTCTCTGGGCTTGAACGGCTTGGGTCTTTGTTCCACCCAGTATGCGGCGGAGTACATGGACGTAGACATTCGGCGGGACGGGATGCGCTACACCCTCCACTTTGCCCACGGCGAAAACGAGGGCGGCTTGCAAAAGGAGCCTTACAAAAAGAAGGACACCGGTACTCGGATTCGTTGGAAGCCGGACATTCAGGTGTTTACCGATATTGACGTGCCGGTGGAGTACTATCTGGACAGCATTAAGCGGCAAGCTATTGTCAACCAAGGGGTGCGGTTTGTGTTCCGCAACCAGTTGGAGGACGGCTCCTTTGAAACCACCGAGTTCTGCTACGAAAACGGTATTGTAGACCACGCAAAGGAATTGGCAGGGGACGACGCTTTGACCTCTGTACAATTTTGGCAAGCGGAAAAGCGGGTGCGGGATCGAGCAGACAAGCCGGAGTATAAGACGAAAATCAATGTGGCGGTGGCGTTTTCCAATAAAGTCCATGTGACGGAATACTACCACAACTCCAGTTGGCTGGAATACGGCGGCGCACCGGACAAAGCGGTGCGGAACGCCTTTGTGTATCAGATTGACAATTATTTAAAGCAGAATAATCGCTACACTAAAAACGAAAGCAAAATCACTTATGGCGACGTAGAGGACTGCTTGATTATTGTGATTTCCTCCTTCTCTAACCGAACCTCCTATGAAAACCAGACGAAAAAAGCCATCACCAACAAGGGTATTCAAGAGGCGATGGTGGAAATGCTGCGGCATAATCTGGAGATTTACTTCTTGGAAAATCCCATTGAGGCGGAGAAGATTGCCAATCAGGTATTGATTAACAAGCGAAGCCGTGAGGATGCGGAAAAGACCAGATTGAATCTGAAAAAGAAGCTGACCGGCACCATGAGCATTACCGACCGTGTGGCAAAGTTTGTGGACTGCCGCAGCCGGGACGTAAGCAAGCGGGAAATCTACATCGTAGAGGGTGACTCGGCTTTGGGCGCCTGTAAGCAGGCGAGAGATCCGGACTTCCAAGCCATTATGCCCATTCGAGGGAAAATTCTCAACTGCCTGAAAGCCGACTATGATAAAATTTTTAAGAGCGACATCATCACCGATTTGCTCAAGGTATTGGGCTGCGGTGTTGAGGTGAAGAATAAGGCAAACAAGAATCTCTCCACCTTTGATTTGCAGCAGCTTCGTTGGGACAAAATTATTCTTTGTACCGATGCGGACGTGGACGGTTTCCAGATTCGTACCCTGCTGCTGACCATGCTCTATCGCCTGACCCCAACCCTCATTGAGGAGGGCAAGGTGTATATTGCGGAATCGCCGCTGTATGAAATCACCACCAAGAGCGACACCTACTTTGCCTACACCGAAAAGGAGAAGGAGCAATTCCTGAACCAGATCGGCAAGGAAAAGTTTACCATTCAGCGCTCCAAAGGTCTGGGTGAAAACGAACCGGAGATGATGAACTTCACCACCATGAATCCGGAAACCCGTCGGCTTATTAAAGTCATGCCCACCGACGCACAGCACACCGCCGAGGTGTTCGACCTGCTGTTGGGTGATAACCTGACCGGACGGAAAAACTACATTGCGGAGAACGGCTATCTGTATCTCGATACGGCAGACGTATCCTAAGAAGGGGAGGAACTGATTTGCCAAGAAAAAAGAAAGCGGAAAAACCATCGTCCCTGCCAAAAATCCACGGGGTCATTGAGGGTGGCGGCGAGGTGATGGAGCAACAAATCACCGAAACGCTGGAGCAGAACTATATGCCCTATGCCATGAGCGTGATTCTCTCCCGTGCTATTCCGGAGATTGACGGCTTTAAGCCCTCGCACCGGAAGCTGCTGTATACCATGTATAAAATGGGTCTGCTGAACAGCATCCGTACCAAGTCTGCCAACATTGTGGGACAAACCATGAAGCTGAACCCCCACGGCGACAGCGCCATCTATGATACCATGGTGCGCTTGAGCCGAGGCTATGAAGCGTTGCTGCACCCGTATGTAGACTCCAAGGGGAACTTCGGTAAGTTCTATTCCAGAGATATGGCGTGGGCGGCTTCTCGTTACACCGAAGCACGACTGGACGATCTGTGCGGCGAGCTGTTCGGGGACATTGACAAGGACACCGTAGATTTTGTGGACAACTACGACAACACCATGAAGGAGCCGACATTGCTGCCGGCAACCTTTCCATCGGTTTTGGTCAACGCCAACACCGGTATTGCCGTTGGTATGGCAAGCAATATTTGTCCCTTTAACTTGAGCGAGGTGTGCCAGACCACCATCGCTCTGCTGAAGGACAAAGACCACGACATTCTCTCCACGCTGATTGCGCCGGACTTCCCCGGCGGCGGACAGATTATTTACGACAAAGATACCCTGACCAACATCTACCGTACAGGACGGGGCAGCTTTAAGGTTCGTGCCAGATACACCTATGATAAATCCCAAAACTGCATTGACATTACCCAGATTCCGCCGACCACCACCGTAGAAGTGATTGTGGAAAAAGTGGTGGATTTGGTGCGGCAGGGAAAAATCAAGGAAATCTCCGATATTCGTGACGAAACCGGCTTGAACGGCTTAAAGATTACCATTGATTTAAAGCGTGGCACCGATGCGGAAAAGCTGATGCAGCGGCTCTATCGCCTGACCACCTTGGAGGATTCCTTCTCCTGCAACTTTAACGTGTTGGTGGGCGGTGTGCCAAAGGTTATGGGCATTCGGGAGCTGCTGACAGAGTGGATCGCCTTCCGTGTGGAATGTGTTCGCCGCAGAACCTACTTCGATTTGAATAAGAAGAAGGATAAGTTACACCTGCTCCGTGGTCTACAAGCTATCCTCTTGGATATTGACAAGGCGGTTTCCATTGTCCGTACCACAGAGGAAGAATCTATGGTTGTACCGAACCTGATGGAGGGCTTCTCCATTGATGAAATTCAAGCAGAGTATGTGGCGGAGATTAAGCTGCGTCATTTGAACCGAGAATATATTTTAAAGCGCACCAAAGAAATCGAGCAGTTGGAAGCAGACATCGAGGAGCTGCAATCCATTTTGGACAGCAAAACCAAGGTGAAAACCATGATTGTCCGAGAGCTGCAGCGGGTGAGCAAGGAATACGGGCAGCCCAGAAAGACTATGCTGCTCTATTCCGATGAGATTGTGGAGGACAGTGACGTTGAGGAAATCCCGGATTATCCTGTGAACCTGTTCTTTACCAAAGAGGGCTACTTCAAGAAGATCACCCCGCAATCTCTGCGGATGAGCGGCGAGCAAAAGCTGAAGGATGGGGACAAGGTGCTGCAGCAGCTGGAGGAAACCAACGGCTGCGACCTGCTGTTCTTTACCGACAAAGCTACCGTTTACAAGACCAAGGCAAGCGAGTTTCCGGATACCAAAGCCAGTGTGCTGGGCGATTATGTACCGGCAAAGCTGACCATGGAGGAGGGCGAGCAAGCCGTCTATATGGTTGCCACCAAGGATTACAGCGGCTACCTGTTGTTCTGCTATGAAA
>CAKSOB010000067.1 GCA_934476545.1 uncultured Eubacteriales bacterium
ATATAGCCCTTTCAGTTCCAACAGCGCCATGGTACTCCCCCTCTTTCAGCTCGTTCCAACGGATGCAGCACACCCAATGATTTTCGGTCACCCACGATTGCTCCGGCATGGCAGCTTCACACGCTGCAGTCCGATGAGGACAGCGTGGACCATAAGGACAACCGGGAAACGGATTGGTAAAATCCGGCGGCATTCCGGGAATTCCCACAGGCTCTGCGCCATCTCCTTGTGGAATGGCGGCAATCAGCGCCTTTGTGTAAGGATGTGCCGGATGCTCCAACACCGCCTGACAAGGTCCCCACTCCACCAAACGACCGCCGTACATTACGCCAACCGTATCGCAAAGCTGCGCCACCACACCAATACTATGGGTAACTACCATCATGGCGGTACCATACCGCTCCCGTAATTGAGAAAGCTCATGCAACACCTGCATCTGCACCGTTACATCCAAGGCGCTGGTTGGCTCATCCGCCAAAATGAACTTCGGGTTGTTGATCATTGCCAGTGCAATACCCACACGCTGATTCATGCCGCCGGACAATTCAAAGGGATAGCTTTTCAAAATTCGTTCCGGGTCGGTCATGCGCAGTTGGGTCAATAAGGCAGCCGCTTTTGCATAGCATTCTTTCTTAGAGTGTTTTTTCCCGTGGCTGTTCATGGTTTCCCAAAAATGATACCCAATCGTCTGCACCGGATCACACGCCAAGCTGGAATCTTGAAAAATCATACTGATTTCCGCACCACGGAGTTTTCGCAGTTGTTCGCTGCTTTTTTGCGTCAAGTCTTGTCCTTCAAAGAGAATCGAGCCGCCGGTTACATGGGCAGCATCGTCGGTGAGCATCATCAGCGTGCGGAGAAAAGTGCTTTTCCCGCAGCCGGACTCCCCCACCAAACCTGCAATCTCCCCTTGGGCAAGGGACAAGCTGACATTTTGTACCACCGGAACCTGATGGTAGGAAACCGATAGATTGGTTACTTCCAGCAAATTATTCACAACCTTTAAATCAAACCTTACTCTGTCATTGTGGTTTGATAGTTTAACTCATAGTATTCAGACGGATTGGTTGGGCAATTCTGTACATTCTTCTTCAATACATTGGTAAACTTTGCATGACCGATTACAATATAGCCTGCATCATCCATTACCTTTTGCTGAATCTCTACTGCCAATTCATTGCGTTTGTCGCTGTCAAATTCCTGATCCAGTTGGTCAATGAGCTTGTCTACTTCTTGATTAGAGTAGCCGCCGTAGTTTGCGCTGCCGTTGCTCTTGAGCGCCAAGTCAGAGAAATATTGTGGGTCACCGGTTGGACACATGGTCATGCTGATCATCATCAGATCAAACTTTCCATTGCCTTGCTTTTCTACCACGGCATCATAAGCGCCGGCTTCAATCTTCAATTCAACACCGATGGATTTGAGAGAATCTGCCATTGCCTGTGCAAACAGCGGCAACTCTGCCTTTGTGGTATAAGTAGAAATGGTAAAGGACAAATCCTTTCCGTCCTTATCCAAATAACCGTTACCGTCGGAGTCGGTATAGCCTGCATCCTCTAAAATTTTCTTGGCACCTTCCAAATCATAGCTGTAACCGGTTACGGTAGAACCGCCGTAAGGTGTGCTGTCCGGGAACAATGCGGTTGCCGGTGTGGAAGCTCCCTTATTCAAAATAGATGCGTAGGTTTCTTTGTCAATCGCCATAGAGATCGCCTGACGAACCGCTTTGTCTTGAAGCTGCTCGTTTTCGAAGTTGAACCAGATAACCTGTCCTCTGGAGCCGGTTTGACCGTCTACTACAAAATTGCTGTCATTCTCAAAGGTAGACAGCCCTGTTGACGGAATGGTGAGAGAAACGTCGCTCTCTCCGTTCTGCTGTGCCATTGCCAATGCGCTGGTATCGGCGATGATGTTAAAGGTCGCGCCTTCCAGTGCAGGGGTACCCTGCCAGTAGCCATCGTAGCGCTCCACCACACACTTTTTCTTTACATCATAGCTAACAGCTTTATAAGGACCGGTGCCAATCAAATCGGTTACATTGGTTGCAGGATCCATGTTTTCTGTTACATAGTAAATCCCTGCAATCGGCTCGCACAGGCTGGAAGTAAATGCCGGAACCGGCTTGGCTGTTGTGACGGTTAATGTTTGACCGTCTGCCTCCATTTTGTCAATATACAGCAGCTCATTGAAACGAGCGTTAATCTTCATGGTTCTTGTCCAGCAGTCAATGACAGATTGCGCTGTCATTTTCTCACCGTTTTGGAAGGTTACGCCATCCCGCAGTGTCAGCACCCAGGTGTGGTCGTCTTTCGCTTCTGCCTTCTCACACAGGAACGGCTGTGCGGACAGATTCTCGTCCAATGTGAACAGGTTCTCTACGATACCATAGCGGGAGGTATACCAACTGCTCCAACCATCGGCAACATCCAGGCTGGTTGGTGCCTGAGAGTCTCCAAAGGTCATGGTCTTTACAGTTGTGGTGCTTGCGGAAGAAGCATCGGTGTTTCCGCTTGTAGCCGGCTCATTGCCGCCTTCTGCGCCGCAGCCTGCCAAAATACCGGTGATTGCAGAAGCACACAGCCCCATTGCCAGAACTTTTTTTAATGTAGATTTTGAAACTTTCATACTTGTTAATACCCCTTTCGTAAATGCGATTTTTATGATTTTTATATTGCATTCGAGTTTAACGTAACGCCAAACGATCCCGCAATTTTTCTCCGAACAGATTAAAAATCATAACCGAAATAAAAATTGCAATACCGGGAATGATGATGAGCCACGGATTTGTTTGCAGATAAGCTCGTCCGGCACTCATCATTTCACCCCATTCCGCCATGGGTGTTTCCACACCCATACCAAGAAAGGACAATGCGGAGATTTCCATAATCATCACACCCATATCCAAAGAAGCGGTAACGATCATGGAGGGAAAAATATTGGGTAAAATATGCCGCACCATAATGCGTAGGTGGCTTTCGCCACACACACGAGCAGCCTTGATGAAAGTACGATTTTTTAGTCCTACCACCAAACTGCGAGATAATCTGGCGTATTCCGTCCAATAGACCACACACAATGCCAGAATGGTATTCCGAATCCCGATTCCCAACACGCCGGCAACGGCAATGGCAAGAATCATTCTTGGAAAGGCTTGAAAAATCGTGGTGATACGGGTGATGATCGCATCTAAAATGCCACCAAAATATCCTGCTAAAATTCCCAATGCCGTACCGACACAGAACACGGCCGCCACAATGATCGCACCGGAAAACAGCGAGGTCTGCGCGCCGTATAGAATACGGGATAGAATACATCGTCCCAAGGCATCGGTGCCTAACGGATACTGCTCGGTCGGTCCGGAAAGCTGGTTCACAATGTCTGTTTGATACGGGTCGTTAGGCGACAGAATCGGTGCTAGAACCGCTGTGAGAAACAGCATTGCCAGCAGCGCAATCGTTACATAAAAAAACCACTGGGAGCGCTGCTTTTTCTTTGCTTTTCGGGGAATGAGATAACTCATTTATGGTTCGCCCCCTTTCGCACTCTGGGATCAAGAACAGTGTAAGAGGCATCAATCGCAAAGTTCACAATCAAGTAGAGAATTGCCAGCCACAACACAATTCCTTGCAGCAACATATAGTCGGAGCTTTTGACAGCAGAAACTGCCAGTTGTCCCAAACCCTGCCATGAGAAAATGGACTCTACAACTGCCGCACCGCCTAAGAGAACACCGAAATGAATACCGGACAAGGTTAAAATCGGCATCCAGGCATTCCGCAGAACATGATTCAACAAAATTCGCCGCTTGGACACACCTCTTGCCATGGCGCCTTGCACATATCGCTTGTTCAGTTCTTCCAAAACTGCTGCTCGTACTTGACGAGTAAGCTTTGCACAGCATTGAAATGCCAAAACCGCCACCGGTAAAATCAACCCTTTTATTCCGGTTTCTCCACTGATGGAAAACCATTTCAACTGCACACCAAACACATACAGTAGCAATAAGGAGGCCAGAAAAGATGGCAAGGAAATGCCAACAAAGGAAATCACTCTGCAAATATTATCTATGATTCCGTCTTTGTATAAGGCGCAAAGCACGCCTAATGGAATAGAAATTAGTAAGATTACAAAAATAGATGCCACCGACAAAATCACGGTCGGACCGATTTTGCTCAGCAACTCTTGCAGCACCGGTTTACCGGTAGAATAGGAAGTGCCTAAATCCCCTTTGCAGGCATTCCCCAACCATGTAACGTACTGCACAAGAAATGGCTTGTCCAATCCCCATTTTTCTCGCTGTGCTTGAATCGCTTCTTCCGAAACGATGCCCTTGTTTCCGTCGCCGCCTGCCAGATATTTTTCTGCCGGGTCGCCTGGTCCAATATGCATCAGCCCAAAGGACAAAAACGTAATTCCCACCAAAACTACCAAAATGCCAATCGCAGCTTTGATGATTCGTTTCACATTGGCACACCCCCATTTCTTACTTTTATATCTTAACAATGATATTCCCTCCCTATAAGCAGATGCAACAATTTATTGATTAAATTTTCTCAACAAACTGTTAATGAGAAAATTTAATCAATAAACCATACAAAAACATCTAATTTGTTCAAATTTATCAATGCAACCTCTGATATTTTTAAAACTTTTCTCTTTTTCTACAACAAAACACAAAAGGAATCGTAAGAGGGACAACGTCCTTTTCACGATTCCTTTTCTTCGGTATTTGGGGGAAATGGGGTATATTTTATTTACAGGGAAATCTACAAAATATTTATTTTCGTTTTAACAACAAGTTGTGAGGCAGCTTATAGTTTGGGTTTGGGTTTGCATCCTTTTTTAAAATATTTACTCTGCTATCCTCTCTTTCTTTTTCTGCTTTGGGACAAATTTTTTCCCAGTCTCGTTTTAATAACGAATCGCTCATTGGAATCCCTCCTTTTCTAATACTACTCTTACCATAACAAATCCTTTCCCTACTGTAAACGCATTATTGGTCGAAATTTCTCAGTAATTCTTATTGGAAAATTTCAGTCAATAAACCCTACAAATACCTTATTCCTGTATAAATACACTCATAGAGAAAAGAACCAAAATAAAAAGAGAATCTTACCTCAAAGGATAACATTCTCCGTTTTTTTATTATTAGAAAAGACAATTGATTTTCTCTTTAGGGGGAGGCTAATATAAAATGTCCCGGTGCAACCTCCTGCATTTCACCCTCTCCCGTAAAAGATGCCGCATCAAATTCGACTAGCTTTTTATTGCGCTCTCCCAGAGGGTCCGGTTTTGGAACAGCCGACAACAAAGATTTTGTATAAGGATGACATGGCGTTTCAAAAATCTGTTTTGTCTTTCCCAATTCCACTAATTTTCCGTGATACAAAACTCCTACCCGATCACTGATGAACCGCACAATAGAAAGGTCGTGAGCAATCAACAAAAAGGAAAAGCGATGTTCCGCCTGCAAATGCTTGAACAAATTGATGATTTGCGCTTGAATGGAAACATCCAATGCGGCAATCGGCTCGTCTGCAATCACAAGCTCCGGCTGCATAGAAATACTTCGTGCAATCGCCACTCTTTGTCGCTGCCCGCCGGACATTTCAGAAGGATACTTTTTCCGATAGGTTTCGTTTAATCCAACTAATTGAAGCAGTTCATCAATTCGCTCGTTCAAAGCCTTTTTATCTTTATAAACATGATGAATCTGTAACGGCTCACCGATAATTTTTTCTACGGTCATTCTTTGGTTCAATGCCGCTGCGGAATCCTGAAAAATAATCGACAGCTTTTTATGCAGCAAGTCTTTGTTTTCTCGCCGCCCTTTTCCGTCCGTAATATCTCTTCCATGAAAGAAAATCTCACCGTCGGTAGGCGGATACACCCCCATAATGGTTTTTGCCGCCGTGGATTTTCCGGAACCGGATTCCCCAACCAGTGCAAAAATTTCTCCGTCTTCTATGGTAAAGGAGATCCCGTCCAATGCCTTCACTGTAAATTTAGAATTCACTTGGAAGTGCTGCTTTAAATTTCGCACCTCAAGAATTGGCTCTGCCATCACAACAATCCTCCTTCTGCAATCGGACAATGTGATTCTTGGGAACATTCCGATTCAGTCGGCAACTCTTTCAGCGGTGCTACCGGTATCGCCACTGCATTTCTCGGCAAGCGTACCGGAATTTCTACCTTAGGTGCCTTCTCATGCAATAGCCATGTTGCCGCATAGTGGGTATTGGTCACTTGGAACATTGGCGGCATTTCTTCATAATCAATCTTCATGGCATAGCTGTTCCGCACTGCAAAGGCATCCCCCTTTGGCAAATCAATCATAGTTGGCGGCGCGCCGGGAATGCTGCGAAGCATTTCCCCTTCCTTTGCCAAAGACGGTAAGGAAGAAAGCAACCCCCAAGTATAGGGATGCCGAGGGTCATAGAATACCTCCTCCGCTGTGCCGATTTCCACAATTTTCCCTGCATACATAATGGCAACTCGGTCAGCAACACTTGCCACAACGCCTAAATCATGAGAAATAAATACAAAGGAAACGCCGGATTCTTCTTTCAGTTTCCGAATCAGCTTTAAAATTTTTGCTTGCACGGTAACGTCCAATGCAGTGGTTGGTTCATCTGCAAAAATTACTTTCGGCTCCGAAGCCAACGCCATTGCCAAAACACAACGCTGCCGCATTCCGCCGGAAAAATAATGGGGCTGCAGATGAAACCGCTGTTCTGCATCATCAATTTCTACTAAGCGCATCAGCTCCAACGCTTTTTGTTTGGCTTCCTCTGTGGAAATTTTTTTGTGTTTTTTAATGGCTTCTACCATTTGCTTTCCAATGGGGATCGTTGGATTCAAGGAGGTCATTGGGTCTTGAAACACCATAGAAAACGCATTGGCACGCAGCTTTCGCATTTGGCGTTCCTTATATCTTGTAATGTCCTCTCCATCTACCAGAATCTTCCCGGATTTTATTTTAGAGTTAGAGGGTAACAGCTTCATGATAGATTGAACCATAACTGTTTTTCCGCAGCCGGATTCTCCCACAATCGCAAGCACCTCTCCGGGATTTAAGCTCCACGACACCTCTCGAACCGCTTCTACTTCGCCATACGGCGTATCAAAGCTGACGGAGACATTGGATAGTTCTAATACCGGTTGCATGATTTTCCCTCACTTTTTCTTCTGATTATTCAAAGCTCCAGTTTTCAACATTCCACATAACACCAACTGCATGATGACCGAGCAATCTACTGGTATCCAATCCCTTCAAGTTAGAAACACCCACATAGCAGCCTTTCATATAGGCAACCAGTAACACGCCCGGCTCTTTTGCATAGGCTTCTTCAAACTGCGCATACAGTTCCTTGCGCTTTGCTTCGTCTTTTTCATGTCTTGCAGCTGTCAGAAGGTTGTCCACCTCTTGATTGGAATACTGCATATTATTGGAAGAGCCGCCTGTTACAAATTGAGAATAAGCTTGGTCTGCATCAAACTGAGTCGCATAGCCTGCCAAGAAACCGTTATATCCGGACTCCCAGTCAAACTTAGTAACCAGTACAATCTCCATTTCTACACCGGCCTGCTCCAACTGCTGCGACATCAATTTTGCAATATCGACACGCTCTTCTTCGTAATCACGAACCTGAATGGTAAAGTGGAACCGTTCGCCGTTCCGCTCATAAATGCCGTCACTGCCTTTTTTCCAACCCAGCTTTTCCATTTCGGCAGCAAACCGATCCAGGTCATAGCTGTAAACATTTGCTTTTTCGTTACCACCCATATTACTCAACTGGATAACAGACCATGCCGGCTCGCCCATACCGTCCAACAC
>CAKSOB010000068.1 GCA_934476545.1 uncultured Eubacteriales bacterium
ATCCGTGTGTATTATCGCCGTTTCGACGATACCGTGTAGTATTATAGCACATCTCCTTATAGATAGCAAGTGTTTTTTGGATTTTTTATTTTAAAATTCGTGTGAGTAAATTTCCTTTTTTCTCTTCCGGGCGGCGTGGTGTAAACCGTACCAAAATGGTATCCTCCCCGATGGTTTCCACGTCCTCCCATGGGATCACTCGATCCTCTTCCCTGCCGAGCAATCCCCAAAAACGAGATTTGCCGTCAATAATCAAACACGTTAGGGCGGCGGTTTCCGTATCCAATCCCACGTCAAACACATAGCCCAGTCGTGTTCCGTCAAAAATGTTGATGACCTCTTTGTTCCGCAAATCATTGAGTCGCTCTTTCATGAAGTACTCCTCCTTCTCAAAAATTCGGATACCTTATTATATTTATGAAAGAACACCATAAAAAATCAACCGAAAAGTCCCAACAAGCGAGCGGCATTTTCTCCCAAAATCAAATCCTGTTCCCGCCCTGTGAGAGGTAAGGTTTGGAAATAGGCTAAGGATTCTTTCTGTCCGCTCCAAGGAGAATCGGTGGCAAAGAGAATTTTTTCCGCACCGTGGTTCCGAATAATCCGCACCAACTGATCATCTTCTATCATTCCCATGGAAAAACTAATGTCCAAGTAAATCGGCTTGCCCACCAAGTATTGTTCCACTTCGTCCCAACAATGCCATCCACCGGTGTGGGCAAAAATAAGCTGCGGCATTACATCTGTTTTTCCTTTATATAAGGTATCCAAAACAGCGGCAGCTTTCTCCGGTGGACAATGAACCGGTTCCGGAATCCCAATATCAACGCCTGCATGAGTGACCACAAACAATCCAATGGATATGGCATATCGAAGAATTGCTATATTTCGTGGGTCGTCAATCATACAGTTTTGGTAATCCGGATGGATTTTAATGCCTTTCAAACCAAGCCGCTTAATAAAATCCAAAGATTCTTCGATGTTTTCCGTATCCGGATGAATCCCACCAAAAGAAAATATTCCGTTCTTTCCGTTAATCTCCGCTGCGTAAGTGTTTACGGTTTGAAATTGAGATGGCTTTGTTACAACCGGCAATACCACCGACCAATCTACGCCGCTCTCTTGCATGGAACGCTTTAAGCCTTTTAAGGTTCCGTCGGTAAACGCAGAGATTCCCGCCTTTTGCTCCAAGACAGAAATGGTTTTCAATGCAATTTTCTCCGGAAAAATGTGCGTATGAAAATCAATAATCATCCAAACTTCCTCCTATTCGGCTTCCAGTAAAATAGGAACGCCGATTTGTAACGCTTTGGAATCAGGCGCATGACCGATTTGCGCTGTTTTTGCAATGGGAATTGGACAGGATTCCGTAACCTGCAAAAATAATTCTTTCACGGCATCGGAGCCATACTGCTCCTCCAGCTTTGTAAAGGTTCCCAATAGCAAACCGGAAATCTGTTGAAACACACCCATTTGCCGCAGCTGCACCGCCATGGCAGAAATCTCCGCAAGTCCGCCGCCCAAAGCCTCTAAAAATAATACCTTCCCTGTACAGTCCGGAAAATACCTTGTTCCCGCTAATTTTAAAAGACATCTTAAATTTCCACCTACCACCGTACCGGAAATCTTACTGCCTCTTAAAAAGGTATAGGTTGATTGAAACAACACCGAGGAAGTTCCCATCAGCGATTCCACAAACCATGACTGCTGTAATGATCCACTGGAAGAAACAAGATTGCGAAGCTGATATAAAAACACAGGCTGTCCCGTCTGGGTATAAATCCCATGCAGAACCGTAGTGAGATCACTATACCCAAAAAACGGTTTGGGGTTCTCCCGAATTTTTTCATAGTCCAAATACTCTAAAACGTGATTTCCCACGTTGCCGCCGGAAAGATCAAAGATCGCTCGAATCGAAGGATCTTCATAAAACGTATGAACTGCTTCTGCCCGCTCCTGTCCCGTTCCGCTAAAACAATCCGTTTTGGCATAGATATACGGACTCCATACGGGAATCAACCCCAAGTTTCTCAGCGCTTTTTCTAACTGTTGGTTTGATTCCATTCGCTTTGAACTATGTCCATCAGAGCAACAAACCAGTCCGATTCGATCCCCTCGTTTCAGCATTGCTTTTCCCTCCAACCTTTCGCTTCTTAATTCTATTGTAACAAAAAAACAGCCGAAACGCAATTTCGACTGTTTCATTAACTTTATTGAAAATAGGATAAGCGTTCTAAAACTGTGAGAATATTACGCCCCTCTCGGATTCCATCAATCATCCGACGAGCGCTTCGGCTATCTCCGATATTTAATACCTCCACCCCATTGGGAGGAAAAACTTCGTTCAGTTGCTTCATTAACGGTGCATCGGATTGCATTCCCATGCAGAGATACCCATAGTCAAAGGAAATCTGCTCTCGCTGACCATTTCGTTCCACTTCAAACGCTGTGTCGGTAACTTTTTTCAACACAGTATTGGGATGCACGGTTACTCCATATTTCTGTAACGTATCCTGAAGGCGGCATCGTGTAATGGGATCAATCCCGTAACCGATTTCCGAGTTTTGTTCGATTACGACGACTCTCGCTCCTCGTTGTGCAAAAAATTCGATTGCATCCACACCAGCCGCTCCGCCGCCTACAATGGCAATTTGTTTTCCGGATAAATTTTTCTCCCGAAGCCCCTGATAAACAGCGCCTTTAATGGTGAACATGGTCGATTTTGGGGACTGCAATGCTTCCTTTAACCCTGCAATCGGCGGCAAGACCGGATTAGAACCGGTGGCATTCACAATCACATCCGGATGGAATTGCGCTATCATTTCCACGGTCGCTTCTGTGCTAACCATTGGAAATAGATTCTTTAATTTGGATGCCCGCTGCACCTGATACTCCACAAAAGAATGAATACGAAATTTATCGGACACTTTCAAAAGAGAAGCTGACAATCCACCCAACTGCTCTCCTCGCTCCATCAAAATCACAGTGCATCCCACTTCTGCGGCAGTGCAGGCAGCTTCCAGTCCTGCCACGCCGCCACCAATTACAACAACATTGCAAGGACGGCGCACTTTTCGTTCTGCATAATTTTCTCCCACATCTACCGCCGGATTCACCGTGCAACGAATGGGGCGATTCCATCCGATTCGATTTCCCGCACACCCTACATTACAGGAAATACAATTTCGCAAACAGGACTCTTTTCCAACATAGACCTTATTGACCCATTCCGGCTCGGCAATTAACCCACGTCCAATGCCGATTAAATCTGCATCTCCCTGCTTTAGAATAGATTCCGCAACCTGCGGAGAGCGGATATTTCCCATGGTGATACAGATTTTCCCAAACCGTTCTTTTACCGCTTTTGCCATATAAGAACGCCAACCGTCCGGCAAAGTGCCAACATCAATCTGATACTGCAACGAACCATTCAAACCGGCGGACACAGAAAAAAGATCTGCTTCTCCGCAAAAATGCTCCATCAGTTCCAGAGATTCCTCGATTCCGTTGCCACCCTCCACAAATTCATCCAAGCTGATTCGCACCGAAATGGGATACCCCTGCCCTACACGGCGGCGAATTTCTTCTAAAATCATCTTGGGGAATCTGGCGCGATTTTCGGCACTGCCACCATATAGATCGGTTCGGTGATTTGTAGTAGGCGATAAAAATTGACTGACCAAATAAGAATGCCCTGCATGAAACTCCACTCCGTCAAACCCGGCAGACTTCGCTCGAGCCGCTGCCTCTCCAAACTTCTTTGCAACAATCTGCATTTCTTCCTCTGTCATAGGACGAGGAATCTCCCCTCCGGGTTTCGATGGAAGATCAGAAGCGGAAATCGGCTGCATCCCGATTCGAGCGGAAGAGGCCGAAGCCCCTGCGTGATTCAACTGCACCATGGCACAAGCGCCATGTTTATGAATCGCTTCACACAGTTTTGTTAATCCGGGAAGAAAAGAATCGTGATCCATTCGCAGTTGTGTTGTTCCATTGGAACCCAACGGATAATCCACACAAACATTTTCTACCACGATCAGACCGGTTCCACCTTTGGCTCGCTGCTCATAATAATGGATGTGACGGTCGTCAATGCCACCGGTTTCTTTTGCAAAATTTGTTCCCATCGGCATCATCACCACGCGGTTTTTCAAGGTCATACTGCCAATCGTTAAAGGAGAAAACAACAGCGGATAGTTCTGTAATCCGGGAACCTTAGCTGTCGTTTTTATGGGAAAATTTTCCTCTTGTTGATAAGAAATGGAACGCAGAAGCTGCTGTTCTAAAAAGGTTTGTACCTTTTTATTTTGCAATACTCCTGTACAATCCTTACAATTTTTCTGCAATATGATACCCCTCTCTCACTGCGTCTAATGCGTTTCTCGGTGTAACTGCATCTCCGATCACATAGGATGCCACTCCGAACTTCTGTGCTGCTTCTAATAATTCATTCCGGCTTTTTGAGCCCACCGCTAAGACGACGGTATCAAATCCGGATAATATGGTATCGTCTCCCTTTTTTGTCCGATACAACACACCGTTATTGACAAATCGATGCACCTCTGCATTGAGAATAGCTTGCACTCCGTAACGCGAAAACAGCATTTCCAGTTCTCTGCGGTGTTCTGCGCCTAATCCGGTTCCCAACTGTTGACCTCGCTCTAAAATGGTAACGGAAACTTGTCGCTCCGCTAAAAATGCCGCAGTTTCACAACCGACAGAACCACCGCCAAGGATGAGAACCTTCTCTCCACAAACTACTTTCCCAAACAATACGTCGGTAGCAGAAACACAATCGATGGTTAATTTACCGGGAAAATGTAACTGCCGTGGAACGGCACCGGTTGCCAACAATATTACATCCGGTTGCTCTTTTTGCAAATGTTCTGATGTAACCGTCGTATTACAGCGAACCGTAACGCCATGCGTTTCGCAATCTCTTTGTATTGCGCCAAGGAGAGCGGAAATTTGTCCTTTCCCCGGCGGAACGGCAGCTGCCCGCATCTGACCGCCAAGTTGTTCTTGTTGTTCCAACACGGTAACGGTATGCCCCCTTACCGCACAAATCCGAGCTGCAGTTAATCCGGCAATACCGCCACCAACAACCATAATTCGTTTCTTTTGCATTGCTGTGAACTGGCTTTGGGCTTCTTTTCCTACCGTTGGATTCGCCAAACAAGTAATCGGCTGCCCTGCCATCATATTGGGAACGCATCCTTGTAAGCAGCCGATGCAGGGAAAAATCGTTTCCGGCTTTTCTTCCTGCAATTTTTTGGGAAAATGAGGGTCTGCAATACTCTGCCGTCCAAAGGCGATCAAGTCTGCCTTATTTTGCCGCACCAACAATTCTCCATATTCCCCTTCGGTAAATCGCCCTACGGCAATGACGGGGATGTTCACTGCTCGTTTGATTTCTGCAACTAAATCAGCAGAAAATCCATCGTGGAGCATTCCGGTAGCCCACAACCGATCATCCCGCAAATGAGTGGCTCGGGAAATATGCAGTGCGCTTACGCCCATCTCTTCCAACTTCATGGCAATGACAGTGCTGTCCTGCACGGTCATTCCCCCGGAAATATCATCTGTGCCATTGATTCTGCAAATAATCGGAAATTCCTTTCCTGCCTTTTCTTGAATCCGTTCAATGATTCGGCGAATTAACCGCATTCGATTCTCCAAGCAGCCGCCGTACTCATCCATTCGCTTGTTGGTTCTCAAAGATAAGAAGCTATGGAGTAAATAGCCGTGGGCGCAATGTAACTCTACCATATCAATCCCGGCTTTTTTCGCTCGCAATGCTGCTTCTCCGTAACACTCAATCACTCGTTCGATTTCTTCTGTGGTAATTTCCCGGGGAATCGGGTGATTTTTTTTGCTGAACACTGCGCTGGCAGCCTTTAAAGGATACCCTGTCACCTCTGGATTTCCCTCCGGTCCGGCATGCTGCAACTGCACGGATACTTTTGCGCCATACTGATGACAACCCTCTGCCACTTTACGGAAGCTCTCAATGGTTTCATCGGAAAACAAACAAGGCTTACGATGTCCACCCTTTGCTGTTTCATCTACTACCGTAGCTTCTATGGTAATAAGTCCAAATCCACCCTTCGCCCGTTCCTCATAATACAATTTTGAGCGATGACTGAGGGTGCCATCTCGATGGGCAAAATTATTGCCCATTGGCGGAACCACAAATCGGTTTGGAATCGTGACCGCTCCAATTTTAGTAGGTGAAAACATTGCGTTCAACTTCATCATTTCCCTCCTGTTCCAATAAGACTTCTTTCCAAGCAGCTTCCAATACGCTTTTGGTAGTATCAAATAAATATTTTGCCGCCGCTGTTACACCGTCAGCTAAGATGGCATCGCTGATTACTTCTACACCAATCGTTTTCGGCTGAATTCCTTTTTCTCGAATCATTTTTAAAAATCCAACGGTATCCCCCATACCGGTTCCCGGCGCTACTCTGTCGTGCATGGATTCCTCCCGCAAAACAGCCATAGGATACGGATGGTCGTGCACATCGTTGATTTGAATGGACACAATTTTTTCCGCAGGAATTCCATCTAATGCTTCTACGCAATTCTTATGATGACCACGCACCCAATGCCAAGTGTCTAAAATCAACTTGGCGTTTTCTCGATCGGCAGCCTTTAGCACCGCCCAAGCCGTTTCTAAATTAGGGATTCCACTATATGGCATTGGCTCCACACCAATAATCAAATCTCCTGCACGAGCACATAACTCCTGCAATTTTTGCGCTGTGTGCGCTATTGAATAGGATTCCATCAATCCGCAATTCACATGACCTACGCCAAATAACCGGCACATATGAAAACAAATCTGCTCTTTATATTTTTGCTCGTAAGAACGATGTTCCTCCGCCCACTGAACAATATATTCTACCTCAGTCACCTTCATATTATATTGTTTTAGAATCGCTAAAATCTGTTGGTCGGTTAGCCCTTCGTTTTTTGCATCTATATAGGTTTCCGCCCGTAAGCCGATTCCTTCAAATCCGGCTGCTCTTGCCGCCGATACTCGCTCCTCAAATCGGCACTGATCTCCCAAGGACCAAGAACTGATGGTTAACGGAATTTGGAAGGACATGGCATCTTCCCCTTTCGTATTTCTGACATTTTATGATATTTCGGATTGTATAATATCATTTTCGAATAACTTTAGTTTACACGGACAGAAACAAGATGTAAAATTGTTTTTTTATATCCTTTTTCTGAAAATCTATTTGTTTTTTCAATCAATTTTAAAAATTCCTGATTTTACGGGGAATTTCACTTTACTTTACTACTGTATTAGTGTTA
>CAKSOB010000069.1 GCA_934476545.1 uncultured Eubacteriales bacterium
AAGCTACAGAGTGTCCCTTGCGTTCCCATCACGCGCAAGACCACCTGCACAGACGCTCGCTTCTTCTCCTGCCGTTTTTTCATCAACAGCTGCGTCAGCAAAATCACACAAGTAAATGCACCACCGATAAAATACAATCCTGCCCCAAAGGTCATCCCCATACCTACTGTAGACCAAAGCCCTGCGGCGGTAGTCACGCCGTTCACCTTTGCTCCTCTGGTAAAAATTACACCTGCACCGAGAAAACCAATGGCCGACACAATCCCCGCCGCTACACGGGAAAAGTCCACCTTCCCGCCAATCACCGGCGTTGCTTCTGACAAAACATCCCAGAATCCATACTTGGAAAGCTCCATCATCAAGGCAGAGCTGGCAGCAACGATCATATGCGTGCGAATTCCTGCGGACTTCACACGACGTTCTCGCTCTAAGCCGATCAGTCCGCCGCAAATCAAAGCCAGAATAATACGAAGTAAATACTCAAGTTGTGTGTACCACGGTAAAAACATAAAGAACCCTTCTTTTATTATGTCGTAACTGCCTGTTCTTTATTCATTCCATCGCTTTACGATTCGTTTTAACTTTGGCGCAATGGCTACCGCCAACGAGGTGTGCTGATTTGCTACGACTAGGTTATCTCCAAATAATTTATGGTGCAAGCTCGGTTCGCACTCCCCAACCAATACGCATAAAAATGCAATTCCCTTTTCTTCTGCTTGACGAATGGACTTTCGAATGTGATTCGCATTGGCAAACTGCTTATTCACCTTAGAGGATGGATACCCGTCTGTAATCAACAAAAACACCTTGTGTTTTTCCGATCGTTGAATCAGTTCCCGCACACCATGATAAATTGTCCAGCCGGTGGGCGTGGAGGAGCTTTTGTTCAAACGAGATTTTGCAACTGCCTCCTTCGGCGTATTACTGGAATCAAATTCCTTGAAAATATCATGCTCCTCTGTGCTTCCTACCTCCGCAAATCCGGCAACCTGCAGGCTAACCTTCAGGTTCACAAAAACCTCCGTTAGAACACAAGCCAGTTCTCCGGCTTCAATACACAACTTCTTTCCCCGATTGCTGAACCGATTATTCATTGATCCGGATTGGTCAATTCTAAGTGTGATAGCCGCTTCGTTTTGGTCAGAATCCCCAATAGGACGGCGGAACAACTCCACCGATCGCTGTTTGTATTTTGCAATTCTCAGTGGGTCCACACGCCCCGATGTGTAAAATTCATTTTCATCCCGTACTTTTTTCAGTTCTTTTTTGAAGAGCGCACGCAGGCTGTGAATCAACCTCTTATTAGAATTGATCGTATCTCGATAGAATATTCTGTCAGAAGGCAACACCGTCAGAGAACCGGTATGCTGTTCCTTGTGAGAAAATGTTCCACCAAAATCCCGTTCCAACAATGTGTCGGAGATTGTCTCGTTCTGCTCCATCCTCTCCATGTTACAGGCATATTGATTCACTTGCTGCAACAATTTGGAAAGCTTCCGCTCGCTTTCAAACTGATGCTCCTCTGCTTCCGTAAATTTACCTTCTGTATATTTTTCCAAAGAATTTGTATCTTTTGTGCTTTCAGCCGCTTCCCCAGACTGTTCCTTCTGTTCTTGCGTTTGCGTATCCGATTCCTGTTCCTGTGTATCGTTCCTTTTGCTTTCTGCCTTTTCATCCGGATAATTTTCATAAGAATCCGCCGTATTATCCGTATCTCGCGTCTCTTTTGTTTTTCCGTCCTTATTGGGAAGCGCTACATCACGAGGCAGCTTGGGCAGCTCTGCGGGACGGGACTCAATGGGTTTTCTGGCAAGATCTTCATCAGACAAGCGCTCCGAATTTGGAAAATGCTCCAAAATCACAACGGCAATCTCTCGGAGCAACCGTCCCTTTTCACTGGTAGAATAAGAAAACCGCAGAATTTTTTCCAACATAGGTTTAATCGTAACCCAAACCTCTTTGGCTCGAAAGCTGGTGATTCTTCCCTTGAACCGCATTCCTTTTTCAAAATTGCAGGTATCCCGAATATTATGAAGTGCCGCTGCCCATTGCCGCTCCGGCTGCATCGTGTCAATTCTGGGCGCACACAAAAAGCTGATATAACTGCCATACATGCATGCCGCATGAACCCATCCGCCAAAGATGGAGGGCTCTCGGCTTTCCACGATCAAGTCTTCTACCAGATCAAAAATATACTGGACTTGGTGGGCATCGTACCCCTGCAAAATCAGAGAGGTAATCTCCTTCTGATACATCTTATAATTGGTAAAAAGAGCGTGGAGCGTTTCGTGAACCACCAACTTAATGCGCATAAAAAAAGGGTTGATCTTCTTTCCGTCATTGCGCCGATAAGCGTTGCAGATGCTTTCGTCATCCCCCACATAAATGCAGTTTCCGTCTGTATATCCCACACGCCCCTGCAAATAAGCAATTTTCACCCTTACGGTCAAATTTCCGGTAATAGACTGTGCAATTGCAGAAAATAAATGCTCCTGCCGCTGCACAGACATCCCATCTTGAACGGTTCGCAGCGTCGGGATACCTGTTTCTTTCAAATCTGTTATCATAATCAAGTTCCTCCGGGGTGAACCCCATCAAGCTGTTCCGTAACGATGCTCCCATGGAAAAATATCCAAAACCTCTTCCTTTACTTCCTGCGCCAAGTCCAGATCAATACACGCCAGCGTATTAACATAAGTAAGAATCGCCGCATCTTTTGGTTCAATTCCATTCTGGATTTCCGTCAGCATATTGGCAGCCTGTCTGGCAGAAAGGGTTTTTGCTTCATCGCTTCGCGCAACCATGTCGCCGTTCAAATAGTTTTTCACCAACTCCAAAAGGTCTACCGCCACTTCAAAATCCACATCCGTCAGAGATCTTGGCGTAAAGGTTTGCTCTGTAATCAAATTCTTTCCCGCATAGGGATACCCCAACTTTTGATGAAGCTTTGCAATCATGGTTTCTCTATCGTCCTTTTCAAACACATAAGTGGTGGAGAATCGGTTCAGGTATGCTTCATTAAAAGGCTTTGAGCCTTCTGTTCCCACATTGAACAGATTGACATAAATCGCAAAGGGATGGCGATATGTATCAATATAATTGTCTACTTCCAAAATAAACGGCGATACCACCGCCTGACTCAGCGCCATTTGACGATCTGTTTTCATCTGGTTGATTTCTTCCAATGCAATTACACCGCCGTCTCGATGAACCGTTGGAACGGCTGTCCAATGAAATTGAATTTCCCCATGAGCAATGGAAGAAACACCCAAAAATTTATCCGTACCGGATTCCCCGGAAAAAGACTCCACCCGCATAGGAATGCCCAAAACAGCGCAAATGACCCGCAACCCGAAAGATTTTCCGGCACCGGGTTCACCGATAAAGTTGATATTGACACAATCCGGCCCGATTTGCTCCTCCAAGGACTGTACTCCACTTTGAATCCGTCTTTGAATCCGATAAAACGATTGATAGATTTTATTCAAACAAAGATAAAGATTGGGCGTAAAGGTGACTTCCTTTAAAAATGCTCTGTCCGGAATATCCTCTTGATTAACAAATTGAATTTCAAAGCACCGAGAAACATCGTATGCCCCATCTATCATTTTTTGCCGTTCAAAGGTAACCGGTAAACCATATTCTTTTTCTTCCATAATAAACCTCACTTCCAAATTCAAAATCACGATCTCTCACTTAACCGTAAATTGCGTAAGCATTCGATGTATCATTTTAGCCCGAATATTATCGTGACACAACACGAAAATATGGTCAAACCTTGCCAAAGAGGCCACTACTCCGTAAATATCAGCATGATCTAACGCATAGCTGATAGCCGATGCCATTCTGTTCCGACAGGTAATTGCGATTAAGTTTTGAGAGCATCGTGTGGAAACAGCATATTCTATATATAACTTTTGAAATAAAATATAGGGATTCTTTTTATTGATTGAGGAAACGTAGCGATATGTTCCGTCTGTAGACTGTATCTTCGTAATGTTCAAATCCCGAATATCTCTGGAAAGCGTTGCCTGCGCAACACGAAATCCATAGCTGTGTAACATTTCCCTTAAATCGGATTGACTTCCGATTTCATATCGCTCAATCAGCTGCAAAATCTTCTCTTGTCGCTTATTTTTCATACGATTTCTCCACCATTTGAAAGAAAAGTGCGCTGCAACACAGAATTGTATCGCAACGCACCTCTCCTTAATTCCTTCTCGCTAACTAAAATTTCAGCAACTATCTACAAGAAAAATAAAAATCAGTTCTTTAAGTTTGTTATGTTTTTCTATTTTCAAAATGGAGATTCCTGTGATAAAATAGGAAACATAAGAGCAACATTTTTTAGAATGACTTTCGACAGACAGGTTTCGCATTCGAAAATTTAACTGCCATTAAATTTTCGCTTGTATCTGCCCGTTCGAAAGTTTTTTTCTTTTATTTGTACTTTGTTCTACCTATCTCGAACTGTTTTCATGCTATGTGTAAGCAGTATGGTTTTTAGAATGGTTTTTTAGATTAAATCAAATAGTGAAAATCTTTGGGAGATACACAATGATTTTTTCGAACAGAAATTTTAACACGAACCAGCGATAATATGGTTTTACAGCGTATAAATTAGAACAGGTAATAGAGTTTGCTCATTGGCAGCTCGGTTGCAGGCTGGGATGTAACTTCCTCACCGTTTACCTTTACCTTGGTTGTAACCGGATCAATCTCAATCTTCGGAGCCAAACCGTTCAGAATCATATCCTTCTTGGCAACTGTTCTGCATCCCTTAACAGGAGCAACTACCTTTTCCAGACCCAGCTCTTCCTTAATACCGTTGTCATAAGCCAGCTTAGAAACAAAGGTCATGCAGGTTTCCTTCATTGCCTTACCATAAGCGCCGAACATTGGCTTCATGATGATTGGCTGTGGAGTTGGGATAGAAGCGTTTGCATCGCCCATCTTAGCAGCGATCATCATACCGCCCATGATGACAACTTCAGGCTTTACACCAAACATATCCGGTCTCCAAACAACCAAGTCAGCCTTCTTGCCAACCTCTACGGAGCCGATATACTCGGAGGTACCGGTAGCCAGAGCAGGGTTGATTGTGTACTTCGCAATGTAACGCTTTACACGGAAGTTGTCGTTGCCCTCTGCATCTTCCGGCAGCTTGCCTCTCTGCTTCTTATTCTTGTCAGCCAACTGCCAAGTACGAGTAATAACTTCAGCAGGACGACCCATAGCCTGAGAGTCAGAGTTAATGATGGAAATTGCGCCGATATCATGCAGAACGTCCTCGGCTGCAATTGTCTCCTTGCGGATACGGGACTTACCGAATGCGATATCATCCGGAATGTCACTGTCCATGTGGTGGCATACCATCAGCATATCCAAGTGTTCGTCATAGGTGTTTACTGTGTAAGGAACAGTAGGTGTTGTTGTGGAAGGAATAACGGTTGGGCAACTTGCCAGAACCATTGTATCAGGAGCGTGACCACCGCCTGCACCTTCTGTGTGGAAAGTGTGGATGGTTCTGCCGTTGAAGGACTTAATGGTATTCTCTACGTTACCGCACTCATTGATGGAGTCTGTGTGAATTGCAACAGATACATCATACTGATCAGCGACTGCCAGAGCGCAATCAATTGCTGCAGGTGTGGTACCCCAGTCCTCGTGGAGCTTATAACCAACTGCACCGGCTGCGATCTGCTCTACCAGTGGGCCTGGTTCGGAAGAGTTAGCCTTGCCGAGAACTAAGAAGTTCATTGGATGCTCATCCAGAGATTGCAGCATCTTCTTGATGTTCCATGGACCAGGTGTGCAAGTGGTTGCAAAGGAACCGTCTGCAGGACCGTCGCCGCCACCGTACATTGTTGTAACACCGGAGAACAGGGATGTTTCAACCTGCTGTGGGCAAATGTAGTGAATGTGTGTATCGATCGCACCGGCTGTAACGATCATACCCTCTGCGGAGAGAACTTCTGTGCCGGTACCGATAACCAATCTTGGATCTACATCGTCTTGTGTATCCGGGTTGCCGGCCTTGCCGATACCTGCAATCTTACCATTTTTGATACCAATGTCAGCCTTAACGATGCCGGTATAGTCAACGATAACTGCATTTGTCAGGCAGAAATCCAGTGCGCCGCCTTCGTTTGTGATGCCAACTTTTTGACCCATACCATCACGGATGGTCTTGGAACCACCAAATTTGCATTCTTCACCATATGTTGCATAATCTTTTTCAATCTCGATAAAGAGGTCAGTATCTGCCAGTCTAATCTTATCGCCAACTGTTGGGCCATACATGCCGGCATATGCCTTTCTGTCAATTGTAAACATGTGAAACAACTCCTTTAATTTGAAAGTTTGGAATTCTACGAAATCACCGTTTGAAGGAGATTATTTAAAAAAGAAACCCTTCAGTTGTGCGTTCAAAACTGCCTGTCCTTTGTTGTAATCGGTAATCTGAGCGTTTGTCAGACCATTCATACCCTTAACAACTTGTCTGCCGCCAAACGGAACCAGAGTAACAGTCTTCTCATCGCCCGGCTCCCAACGGATAACGGTACCGGAAGGAATATCCAGCTTGTATCCAAAGGCTGCCTCTCTGTCGAATTCCATAAACTTATTCACTTCAAAAAAGTGCATATGGGAACCAACAGCAATTGGTCTTTTATCAGGATTCTTAACTTTCAGAGTGATTGTTTTTCTACCTTCGTTACCAACGATTTTTTCTTCTTTAAAAATGATTTCACCAGGAATCATAGTCGGGCACCTCTTTCTTAATAAAGTAAAGTGTTTTTATCGAATTGGGTTGTGAATGGTAATCTGCTTTGTACCATCATCGAATGTTGCCTCGATAGAAAGGGTTGGGAGCATCTCTGCTACGCCTTCCATAACATCGTTGCGAGTCAACAGCTGTGCGCCGTACTCCATCAGTTCCAGAACACCCATCCCGCCATCACGAACCTTCTCGTAGATGTCTGCTGTGATGTAGGCGATCGTTTCAACATAGTTGAGCTTTACGCCTCTGGCCTTTCTTTTTGCTGCAAGATCACCCATGGTGCTTACCATCAGTCTCTCGCTTTCACGTGGTGTTAAATGCATAATTTTTACCTCCTTTGTATTTTGGGTATGGTTAAATTATACTGGGAGAGATCTGAAAAGACAACCCTCTTAGTGAATAGAT
>CAKSOB010000070.1 GCA_934476545.1 uncultured Eubacteriales bacterium
CTTCCATGATTCTTCGCACCACAAGAATCGGCGATACCCTCGCTGCAAACGGGCAAGCGCTGGTAGACATCAAAAGTGGTGACAATCTGTGGAGCCTGTTTGTTCTGGGCATCTACTGCGGTTTGTTGATGTACATTGCTGTGGGCTGCTTCTCCCGTGGTAAAGATAAGCCCGGACCAAACTTGGTGGGCTATGTGGGCATCTTCATGAGCGTTATGATGTTTATCCACTGTGGCTTTGAACATAGCATTGCAAATATGTACTACTACATGGTTTCCGGCAATATGTTCACCGGAACCGGCTTTGCTGTTATCGGCATAGTAACACTGGGTAACGCTGTGGGTGGCGTACTCTTCCGTGCATTGGACAAATATGTTGTGGAAAAAATGGAAGCAAAGCTGAAGAAAAACTAAAAAAAACCTCCCTTCGGGGAGGTTTTTCTTTTTGTGCAAACATCAAATTTATGGTATACTGAAAAGAAAACATTACAGGAGGCAGAGATATGGCATATCAGGAACGATTTGAGGAAATTTTCACCCAAGAGGTCCATCGAAAAGGCGGTGAAGAATTACTGGCTTGGCTGCGAACTACCGACTTTTTCTCTGCTCCGGCAAGCACCAAATTTCACTGCGCTTGTCCTGAAGGCTTAGTACAGCACAGCTTAAACGTTTATGATGTTCTCATGGAAAAACACTTTGATGAAGAAACCGACAACCGAGAAAGTTTTGCCATTTGCGGATTACTGCACGATGTATGCAAGGCGCAATTTTATAAAGTTTCTACCCGCAATGTAAAAAACGACACCACCGGACAATGGGAAAAACAACCCTTTTATATGGTAGAGGATGCTTTCCCCTTTGGACACGGAGAAAAATCCGTGTTCCTGATTGAACGATTCCTTCGGCTGAAGCCGGCAGAAGCCATGGCGATTCGTTGGCATATGGGCGGGTTTGACGAAGCCGTGCAGGGCGGCAGCTTTGCCATCAGCTTGGCATTTGACCGCTATCCTCTGGCGGTGAAGCTCCACCTAGCCGACTTAGAAGCTACCTACCTGCGGGAACAGGGTACCTCCGCTGTTAATAAATAAGATTTGCAAATAGAAAAGACCACCGCTAGGGTGGTCTTTTGTTGTTTCAAATTATTTGCCGAGCAGCTCTAAAATGGTTTTTTTAGGCTGATTGCCGACAGCAGTTTCTTTCAATTCACCGTTTTGGAACACCATCAAAGTTGGCACAGACATAATGCCGAACTGCGTAACCAACTCATCCTCTTGGTCAATGTCCACTTTACCAACGGTTGCGCCGGTTTCTGCGGCAACCTCCTCCAAGGTTGGGGACAAACTCTTGCAGGGACCGCACCAAGTTGCATAGAAGTCAATAATGACCGGCTCCGCAGACTGCACTACCGTTTCAAAATTATCTTTAGTTACAGGAATAACTGGCATTTGAATCCTTCCTTTCGGTTATTAAGATGGAACCTCGCCCGATTTCGAGCGGTTTCGACATTCTTATCATACCACATCTTTTTGGAAAGTTACAGTGACTTTTTCACAAAAATAGGAATATTTCTTATTTTGTGAAATTTCTTCTTTAAGCCGCTGCCGCTTGCATTAATGCAGAGGCAATGTAACCGGCAGAGCTAAGTCCATAACCGCCTTGCTCTACAACCACAGCAAAGGCATACGGGGTATCTTTATTTTGGGAATAACCCACAATCCATCCGGTGTCGGTTTCTCCTTCTACTTCTGCCGTACCGGTCTTAGCGCAAACATTCAATCCCGGGAACAAATCATCGCCATAACCGTTTTTCACATTATTCCGCATCATGGTATCCAGTTGCTTTGCAATATCCGAGGAAAGCAGACGTTCACTGGAAGAACCGCCGCCAAATACGGAGGTGCTTTTCACGGTATACGGCAGCACTGCAGTACCGTCGTTGGCAATAGCACCCATGAGCATCATCATGTGGGTTGGATTTACCGTATCGGTATACTGTCCAATACCGGACCATGCCAACGCTTCCTCGCCGGAAGACTTAGTCACATGATAGTTGCTGACAACTGTTTTGTTATTGTCCACCGAAAAACTCCGGTTAAAGCCCATTTCCTCGGCGGTTTTTGTCATCTTATCACTGCCAAGCTCCACCGCTAATTCCGCAAACGCAACGTTACAGGAATTGGTCAGCGCCTCCTGTAAGGTTTGGTCACCGTGAGCCGTGTGATTATCACAGACGATTGTGTTGCCGTTAATCACCTTACTGCCGGTGCAGTGGAAGGTGCGACTGTCAATATCTTTGATATTTTCCAAGGCACAAGCGGTGGTGATCACCTTAAAGGTAGAACCGGGGGTAAAGGTGCCGGACAAGGCTTTATTCAAGAATGCACCGTCATATTCTTTGTTTTCCGTAATATCATCGGGAACATTTTCCGGGTCAAAGGACGGCGTGCTGACAAAGCAAAGCACCTCGCCGGTCTTGTAGTTATACAGTGCTACCGCGCCCTTCCGACCATTCATCTGCTCATAGGCAAGGGCAGACAGCCGGGCATCTACCGTCATTTGAATATCTCCGCCACCGGATTCTGCGGTGGTCAGTCCGGTAATGGGATTAAACCCGGTCAAACTGGACAGGTAAACATTTTGAATGCCGGTGGAAATATATCCGTTGGTATCGCCCAACACGTGGAGCAACCCACAGCGGGTATCGTAATCTTCACTGTAAACACGTTCGCCGTCTACGCTTTTTGCAATCACGGTTCCGTTGCGGTCTGTGATGGTTCCGGCGTTAGACAGCTGACTTTGTCCCTGCAAATGTTGGTTGGCAGGACGCATCGCCCAAGTACCGCCTTGCCAGAAAAAACAAACGATAAAGAACCCGATGCCCGCCACAAAGCCTGCTAAAATAAAATACAATACAAGGGAGCGAAATCGAGCTGTTTTCATTGCGCCATCCCCCCTTCTTCCTGCCGCTGCCGGAACTGCGTTCTGGGGTCATCAGCAGAGTTGGAGTAAATCGGCTCCGACGCCACTCGCTGCTTCTTTTTACGAACCGCATAGGTACGCTCATCGGCAGCTTTGCAGAATGCCAAGAGTCCCCAAACCGCTGTCATACTGGAACCACCCAAGCTGATGAACGGCAAGGTAACACCGGTCAACGGGAGGATGTCCACCGTACCGAAAACATTCAGGCACGCTTGGAACAGCAGCAAACCGGAAGCCGCACAACCGCAGATAGAATAGAAGGTGGAGCGGCTGCGGGTAACATCGGAACGGGACAACAAAATCAGCAATGCCAATGCCGCCAATACCACCACTGCCATGAGCAAGCCCATTTCCTCACAGAGCATACCGAACACAATATCGCTGTCACCGGCAAAAATGGTTTTGGTGTAACCGTTGCCCAGTCCCAATCCAAATAAGCCACCACTGGCGGCGTACATCATGGCACTGGACTGCTGCCAGCCTGCTGCGTCGGCATACTCCCAAACGTGTCGCCATGCGGCAAATCGGTTGGCAATATACGGCATAAATTGTAAAATCAAGAACACGCCAAAGACCGCAGCGGCAATAATCAATACAATGGTACGAATATTACCGGAACGCATAAAGGCGATGATCAAGAAGGTGATGAAGAAGATGCAGGCTGTACCAAAGTCTTTCATCAAGAATAATGCGCCCATGCACAACGCGGAGAAAATCAAGAAGCCGCCTAAGTTTCGGGTGGTCTGCAATTTATTTAGTGTAGACGCACCGGTGAAGATAAAGGCAATTTTGATAAACTCCGATGGCTGAATGGATACGGGTCCGATGTGAATCCAGTTTTTTGCGCCATACGAGGCGGAACCGAAAATCAAGTTGATCACGAAAAAGACTACCGCCGCAATGGCAATGTAAAGTCGGAATTTCATAACCCGATCCAAGTCGCCCATAAACCAAATTAGGAAGCAGAAAAATAGGATTCCCAAAAACAGTCCGATAATTTGTGTATAGTTAGGCTTTAGCGTTTCTCCCGTAAGCAATAGGATGCCCACGCTGCTGAGCAGCAACCCAATGGTTTCAATCTCAAAGCTGACTCGCCCTAAGGCTTTGCGGGAAAAAATGTAAAGTCCCCAAGATAAAACCAACAGTAATCCAAGGGAAATCAACGGTTCCCACACCAGTTTTCCGGTGCCGGCGCAAAGCTGCGCTGTCAATAACACTTGAATGATGGTTACGCCAAACAGCAGCTTTGCCGGATTTGGCGCAGGCTTCATCTTTTTGCGCTGCGCACGATAGGCAGCTTTCCGCTGAGAATCGGAGAACAACTCGCCCGGCACGTCCACATCGTTTACACGCTTTAAGGACAAATGCGCCCCGCCGATGGTAATAATATCTCCTGGCATCACGATGGCTTCTTTTTCCACCTTTTTGCCATTGACAAACGTGCCGCCCTTGGAGTCGGTATCGGCAATAAACCATCCGCTTTCTCGTCGCATCAATACAGCGTGATCACGGCTGATGGTACTGTCGGGCAATGTGATGTCGCAGCTTTTACTGCGTCCAATGGAGTTTTCCCAATACAGCACAGGAATGTGCAGCCCCGACGCCACATCCTCCAAGTACACCACAGGTTCATCCCGCCGCCTGCCTCGACGATGGGAGATCAGACAACCGACGAGAACGCCGATGCTGATAAAAGGAATCAAGATTCTGAGGATGAAAAATACCACCGATAAAATCGCTTGGATTGTTTCCCCAAAAACCATAACTATCCCTCCTTTCTGTATTCGTGATACTAGTGTACCATAGAACCTTCTCCGGTAGTTGAATATTTTAAGAATTTTTGAAGGAAAATTAAAAATTTCCGAGATTTTTCGGTTTCAAACAAAAAACCACACAGGCGGTTTTGCCCATGTGGTTTCCGGTTTATTCGTCAGAGGAAGCGGTGGAAGCTGCGCTTGCAGCGTTCTCAGCAGCAGATTGCTCTGTCTTAGAAGAGGTTGTTTCCTCTACGGAGGAAGTTTCCTCGGAAGTTACGCTATCCGGCTCAAACAATGCACGGAGATCCAAGTCGGTGGACTCGGCAGCATTCCAAGTAACCTTGCTCATGTCGTAGTTTTCAGCCAAGTCGTTCATGTAAGCGGTGTACTCTTCTTCCTTCATATCTGCCAAAATCTGGAAGATATTGCTCTCCTTGGTCTCGGTATCTTCGTTATCAAAGTAATCGGACACAGCGTCCTTAATGTTGTTCTTCTGAATCAAAATCAGATAGCCGCTATCGGAAGCATCCACAAAGGTTGCCTTGCCGTTCTTCAGCTTTTCAACAGCAGTTACCATTTTCTCCGGATAATTCTTTGTGGTAGAAATGATACCAACGGAGTGGTGCAGGTTGCTGTTGGAGGTGGTATCCTCCTCACCCTCGGCAGCGGAAGCAGTTACTTCTTCATCCTCTGTTTTTTCGGTGTGCTTGTCTGTGTAAGCGGCATCGGCTTCTTCCATGGTCAACTCACCGCTGTTGATCTTGGTTGCGTAGCCTTTCAGCTCCTTCTTCAAAGCAGCCAATTCTTCGTCGGTACGCTCGGTGCCGTCATCATTGGAAGTGGAGATAGAGATATACTGCACATCGCTGTAATTTTTATTGAAGTAGGTTTCCATATCCTCTCTGGAAACTTCCTTCTCGCCGCCCTCGCCGTAAATCGCTTCAAACACACGAGAATACTTTGCGCTGTAATCGTAAGTAATGTACTGATAGTCGCTCTTTGTAATACCATATGGCTCGAACATTTCCTTGTAGGAGCTCCATGTGCTGTCCACACTGTTTTCTGCATTGTAGCGGGTCAGATCATCCAAGGACAGGTTCAGTTCCTTCATTTTGTCCTCGATAACCAAGAATGGCTTCACATAGGTTTCTGCCATTTCCCGTACCAGTTCCTCGCCGGTCTGTCCGTCAAAATCCTTGGAGAGAATCGGCTGTGTGTAGTCCTGTGTGGAATACTTCACATTTTGATAAGCATAAAACAGGCAATAGCGGTATACACCGGTGGAAATCTCTGCATTGTCTGTTTTCAGGGCATAGGCTGTACCACAGCCGGTAAGCGCCATTGTGGACGCTAAGGTTGCGCAAGCCATTGCGCCTGCTGCAATTCGTTTCTTCATACTCATGGGTTAACCCTCCCGAAAAATATATCTCTTTTATTATACACACCAATTCATGGCTTGTCCACGAACGTTTCGTGAACGTTTAATGAATTTTACCCCCTGCCTCTTGCAATATAAAAAACGAAGTGGTATTCTAAGACAAAACAATCGAAAAAAGGCGGGATTTGTTGTGAAACCAAATAAAACAGAAAAAAAGAATAAAGACAAAGATAAGAAAAAGAAAGGTAAAAAGGGAGCGCTTGCAGCCGCAGTGGAACAAACCTCCAAAGCAGTGGACAAAACGGCAGACGGCGACCGAATGTCCCAAGCCATGGCGGTCATCGGCGGACGGTGGAAGCTGCGGGTTTTGTGGGCATTGTCCGACGGAGAGCAGCGGTACAGCAACGTAAAGCGAACCGTTACCGGCATTACCGATGTGATGTTGTCCCAAAGCCTGAAAGAGCTGACCGCAGACGGACTGGTAAATCGTTGTGTTTCCTCCGAGGAACCGGTGAGAATCATCTATAGCCTAACAGAAAAAGGACAGGCGCTGGTCCCTGCATTGGAGCTCATCAACGATTGGGCAAATCGCTACCATAAATAGCCACTTGTAGCGGAGGTGAGTTGTATGACAGGAAAAAGAAAACAATACTCACGGGAAGACCGAGCGCAGCGCAGAGAAACCATGGGCTGGAATGCCACCAAAACGTTTTACCACAGCTTTGCGTTCCCGCTGTGGATTGTGGGAAAACACGTCATTGTGCGAGGCAGCGGCCGCTCCGGCGTAATTAAGGCGATTTCCAAGCAAGCCAACGGCGGTTTGTACTTGAATGAATTCACCTATACGGTGCAGTACGAGGACGGCTCCATCGAAGAAGGCATTTACGAAAGCCAAATTATCGGCGCATAAAAGAACCCTCCGGGATTGCAGTTGCAATGCTCGGAGGGTTCTTTTATTTATTGTAAGCG
>CAKSOB010000071.1 GCA_934476545.1 uncultured Eubacteriales bacterium
GGCGGGGGTGTTGCGGCGCTGTTCGCTGGAAGCATTGGGACGGTGCCTGATAGACCAGCGGGAAGACACCCGGGAGGGCTTTCCGGACAGTGAACGAATGCGCCAGTTTGACGTTAAGCTCCCACAGCTTCTGTTGAAAATCCGGGAGTTGCCGAAAACAGAGCAGAATTCTGCGCAAAAAATGGCGTATATCCGTGAATTGGTGGAATTAAGCCGGGAATGCTTTGGGGAATCGGGAAAACCATTCCTGATTGGGCTGCTCGTGGGTGCTGCCGGAGAGGGAGAGCTGGGGAAGCGCGTGAAGGATACCTTGCTACCGGAACTGGCCGTTGAGATATTAAACGGTATCGGAGCGCTTTTTGAGGCTCCAAATACGGAAATCTCCCCAAAGGTTGGGGTATAAAATAAAACTATGAAAAGAGGAAAAACGATGAAAAAAGTAATTTCTATCCTATCCGCGCTGATGGTGCTGCTTGCACTGACAGCCTGTGCGGGGAAAGCCACAAAGCCAACATATGTTGGAAACTGGGAATTGGACCATGCGGTTATTGACGGTACGGCGTATACGCGTGCTGAGCTGAAGGCAATTGGACAGGATGCCAATATGAAGCTGCTATTGAAGGAGAACGGAAAGGCCTGTTTGACTGTAGACACGGACAGTGAAGTCCTGAATTGGAGCGAGACAAAAAATGGCATCCGGGTAGGGGGTGCGACACTAACGATAGAAGATGGACTTCTCTGTGGAGAATCGGATGATTACATTTTGTATTTCAAAAAAGTACCGGAAAGCCGGTTGAATGAAGAACAGGCAGATAAAGCAATGCAGGAAGCGGAAACAAAATCTCCGGAGACGACAGCTCCGGCAACCGAAGCCACAACAGAACCGACAGTAGAGGCGACTACAGAACCCACGACAGCGCCAACGACGGAGGCGACTACAGAACCGACGACAGAAGCCACCACAGTGCCGCCAACCGAAGCAACCGCTGAGCTGATAGACGGAATGCGTCCGGAATTCAAGGAGGCCATGGATGCCTACGAGGCATTCTACAAGGAGTACTGCGAACTGCTGAAGAAATACACCGCAAATCCAACAGACTTCTCCATCCTTGGACAATATGCCAACATGCTGACAAAGGCGGACGAGGTTGACAAGGCTTTTAAGAAATGGGATGAATCGGACCTTAATTCGGAGGAGCTGAAATACTATCTGGATGTGAATAACCGGGTGCTGAAGATGATGGTGGATGTGACGGGGTAATTTATACTTGGGATGTTGTGACGAAGGAATTTGAAGAGGATATTCCGGATGAGGAACGGCATTCGATGATCTGCAACAAGTGTCCAAGAGACGACTATCCAAAATGCAGGGAAACGTGCCTGATTGAAAAGAAATTTATATCAAAAGCTTCGTATATCAAATAACCTGATTGCTTGGATATCTCTGGAAAGTAGAGTACAATAGAAAAACTGTAGTGGAAAGGCCCCGGCAGGTGAATGTCTGCCGGGGCGTGTCTATGGGTGGGGGACGTTCAGTTAGAAAGCCAGTAGGTGCATTAGGCTTCTTCAATGATTTGCTGACAATGATATCGTAAGAAAGTATATTAGGTGCCGGGAAGGGGAATGGGAACGGCTTGAAATGCGAAAAAATATGTGATATGCTAATCATACAAACTTTTACGGAAATATGGGGGGAGGGGTTCTTTTATGAGAGAAAATCAACTTGTACCGGTAAGCTCAAAAGTGCCTGTGGTATTAAAAAAAGAGGGCCTTATGCGGCAAACGCCGGTCGTGACATATGATTTGGTAGATCCGCTTCACTATTCGTTTGTTTATAATTTTGACGAAACCATTTCCTATCGAATGGATGAGTGCGGACGCAGCACCGGAGAAAATGATTTTATTGGGGCTGAATTCGATGAGGCGGTTCCTAAAACATACCATACTTATTATGCGCTTGCGGCGGCCAGTGGAGCACTGACCGGAGCGCTGTGCTTTGTAAAACTTTCAAAGGATAACCTCCAGGAAATTGAAAGCTGGGGAAAAGAAACATGGAAAAAGGTCGTTTTGTATGCGGCGGAGCTTAGTGGGTTTAAAAAGAAGGACTATAAAGCAGCATCAAAATACTTGCTCGATCAGGCAATCTTCCAATTTAATAAGGCCGAAAATGCCAAAGCATACATGGCACAACTGAATACGAACCCGACGATGGCAGGCCTTGTTTTCTCAATGCTTGCGCAATTTTCTGGTAAAATTTGTACAATAACCACAGACGGGGAAATCAAACTAGAGGAGCCGCCTAAATATTACTATATTGGAGAAACTGATGGAGAGAAGCTGGTTGCGTCAATTTTATATTGGCTGTTTGCATTGGCAGCTGGACAGGCAGAAAGTGAACGGCGGATACTGGATGATTTAAACGTTCCTACTGAATTGGTAAAAACGCTGAAAGAATTTGCAAAGATTGAATTTTTAAAGAAAATTCCCGATAACTATGAGGACGCAGAAAGAAAATATTCTGAATGGATCAAGAAAATCGTCTCGGAAGCTGAGCTTGATGCCGAAAAGGAAGCAGGGCAGAGGCAGAATGTAGTCATCCAGCTGATGAAGATGGCACTCAATTTTGGAGAAGACGCATTCCCGGTTTTGGTCAATGACTGTGTCGCCAGAGCCTTGTACAGTTTGGTGCGAGTTGTTGAAGTTGTAAAAAAATCACACATTCGAACAATGGAAGAGTTGTTGGCTGTTCCTGCTTCGGAATTCATACCCGAGGACAAACGCCTTATATCTGGTATGTGCCTGGCGGCAAGTGCTTCCTTTGTTGGGGTTAATATTTCTGTAGCAGCGTTAAAGGCATTGGCAGCGAAAAAAAGCGGAAAGGGGGAATTCCTGAATGTTTTCCTGACAGAAGTGAATATTGTAGGGATAGGACATCTTATTTTCGCTTGTGTTGCAGATTGCAAATATTGGGGTGATTCAATAAAGCCATTTTTCCAACGTAGACCGCATGAACATACGGAGAAAGAAAGCCCAGAGAATGCAGACAAGGAGGCAGCGTTTGCGGCATTGTCGCTGGATGCAATTCAAGCAAGAATTTTATATTGTTTTGAAAATATCTCTGTTCAGAGAGATATTAAAAAAACAGAGAAGCGGGAAGATGCAGAGAAAAAGCAGCGATGGTTGGAGGCGTGGAGAAAAAGCATTCTCTCCGGAGCTAATATTCCATATGAATGTGAAGGAACGTATTTTGTCGAGGATGAAGATATTCTGTTTGAAGGTATCTACGAGCTTTCCAAAGACAAATCTAATTATGGATGGTTCTACCTGTTGACGCAGGAATTTGCATTATTTGCGCCTTACTGTGCACTTGGGACCGATGATGACAGCGAATATAAAAAGCTAAAAGTTCAGTATGATTATGTTTCAGATCAGTTTATTCGGAGACAAACAATTGTCAGCCAGGCCGAACTTGACTGTATGTTAACAACATATAGAAGGTATGTGGATTATATTTCCAGAAAAACGGCGAAGGCTGTTGCCGCAATTGCTGCGGGAACAGCAGCAACAGCAATCACGGGAGGAGTCGCGTTGGCCTTTGCACCTGGAATTGCCGCGATGATTGCCGGTGAGGCTGTCGTTGGACTGCATGGTGCTGCTTTAACAAGTGCAAGCCTGGCGTTTGTTGGTGGAGGATCTCTTGCGGCCGGTGGTTTGGGAATGGCTGGAGGTACAGCAATTATTACCGGCGGCGGAGCGTTAATTGGACTGGCTGGTTCAGGCGGTGCCTCCGCTGCTGCATTGCTGATGACAACAAACAACGACTATTGGATAAGACAGAGTGCTAAAATGCTAACATATGCAAAATGCACGCTGTGTGACACATTCCAAAATAAATCCGCAGTGGAGGGGCTTTTGGAAGAAGTAACGCAAACTGTACGAGATACCACAGAGAATATGGAAGAATTAAAAAGAGAGGATAATGACCTTGATGTGGAGTACCTGAAAAGACTAGGTAAATATCGCGACTACTTGGAAAAGGTCAAAACAGAGCTACAACGACTAGATAAGAAATTGGCGGAATAAGCGAAAAGCACAGTAAGGGGCCATCCTTATGACAGACTTGAAAATCACACAGCGGACGAAAATGGACATGGACAAGTCGGCGCAGGGAACCGAGCCAATTATGAATCAGGAGGTTCAAAATGAATTTTACAGAAATTGATTTACAGAACTACCCCCGCCGTCAGCACTTCTAGTATTTTTCCTTGCTGCAATATCCCTATGTGGGCGTGACTAATCAAGTGGATGTTACGGCCTTGGTGCGGTTTTGCAAGGAACGGAAAGGCTCGTTTTATTTGCCTTTTCTGCATGCGGCCGTGTTGGCGGCGGACAGTGTTCCGGAGCTTCGGCAGCGGATTCGGGGCGGTGGCATTGTGGAATACAGCCAGTGTCCGACCTCCCATATTGAGCTTTTGGAGAATGGAACCTATTGCTACTGTACGCTTCGGCACCATATGAAGCTTGATGAATATCTTCCCTATGCGGAGGCTGCCAGAAAGCAGTGCCGCGTCCATGGGAGTATCGAGGAAAGCGCCGATTCGGAAAGCATGTACTTTATCTCCACGCTTCCGTGGCTGCACTACACCGCCCTGATTCAGCCGGTGGCGGGGGGGGAGAGGAGCCCAACCCGAGGATTACCTGGGGAAAATTCGAAAAGGATGCCGGGGGGAAGAGAACAGCTTCCGGTAACATTGCTTGTCCACCATGGCCTGGTGGACGGGATTCACATTGCAAGGTTTTATGAGGCGCTTGTCCGGGAGTGAAAATAAAACATAAAAAAGGAGATGCTTGCCATGTGGTGTTTACCCAACGACAGTTCCAAAGCGGTTATCAAAGCAGCTGAGCAAGTCAACAGTGCACATTGTGAGTGCCAATTGCATTTGCCTGAAACCGCCATTGTATTCTTTATGAGTAAGGGAACAGAATACATCATAGAGCATTACGATACGGAGAAGATGGCAGAACCGTTTCCACGCTTTTTAAACCGATGTCCAATTTGGAGAATGAAAGACATGAATGTATGTTTTTTGGATGGTGGTCGGGGTGCGCCGCAAGCTGCGGATACAGTTGAAACTTTAGCTGCTTTGGGCGTGAAAAAATACATTGCGGTTGGAATGTGTGGGGCGTATGGTGAAGGTGTCAGCCTCGGAGATATTATTTTGCCTCGAAAAGCGTATATAGAGGAAGGAACATCACTTCATTATTATGTGTCCATTGAATTTTCGCGTCCAAGTGAAGAATTATTGGATATCGCAAAAACTTTATTTGATTTCCGTGATTATCCCATTGTTTCAACCGATGCAATTTATAGACAGACTTTTGAAAAGGAACAACTGTGGAGATCAAAAGGTGCGGTTGCTGTTGATATGGAGACGTCCGCTGTTTTTAGTGTTGCACAATATCTTGGACGAAAAGCAGTTGCCTTGTTGATGGTTTCTGATATACACCCATTAAAGCCGGATGGCAAAAAATGGGATTGGCAAATGACCAAAGATATGAGATGCTACCTTACGGAACAGGGAATTGCGTTGGCAAGAAAACTTGCGGAATAAGATTTTCTACTTGATACTTCCAAATAGGTTCCGGCTTGCAAGAATTGTGAGAAACGGACATGATTTTGAAATACAGAAATTTGGTATGGAACATCTGGTGGACTTGATGTGAAGGAAATAAAACCGCTTTCTGCCCCAAATTAGCTAGTCCCGTCGGAATATCGCTGGAAAATAGAGAATAGGGTAGTGCTAAGGTGAGGTAAATGCTTGCAAGCGCGTGGCTGCTGCTCAGCGGCCTGTTTTACTCCCTGTAACTCTGTGCGGCGGACGGATGGGGCGTATCTGTCTGTGTACTGTGACCGCAGTGCGAAAATTTATTGGAATGTGGTGCTGAACTGAAAATAAATGTCCCCGGCAGGCGAAGGTTGCTTGCCGGGGCTTGTCTATGGGTGGGGGACAGAAGACTAGGAAGCACTTACCTGGATATCTGAAAAATAGGTTTTTAGGGCCAAAATATTGATTGAAAAGTCCTGGAAAATGGGCCGAAAGATAATGAAAAGTCGGTGCGTAAAGAAATGAGCAAATCATATTCCTATTTCTCCAGCATCTTTTCCCACTCCGCCTCCTTGAACCCCGCCAGCACAAAATCATCCCCAATCAGCATTGGACGCTTGACCAGCATTCCGTCCTCCGCCAGAAGGGCCAGCATTTCGTCCTCGGATAGGAGCGGGAGCTTTTCTTTCAGGTGCTTCTCCTTATAGAGAAGCCCGCTGGTATTGAAGAACTTTTTCAGCGGAAGCCCGCTTTTCTGATGCCACTGCCGGAGCTCGGCTTCGGTTGGGTTTTGTGCCTTGATGTGGCGGGCCTCATATGGAATTCCTTTTTCGTCAAGCCATTTCTGTGCCTTTTGGCAGGTAGTGCATTTGGGGTAGCAAAGAAAGGTCATGGTGGGGTTCCTCCTGTAGTTGGGTATTTGTCGTGTTTCGCCGTTGGAAGTATTATACGCCATTGCTGCATGGAAAACAATGGGGGTCGCAGCGATGCTGCGTTCATCCGCATTTCTGTCGTACCAAAACCGTTTCGCAAACCCGGTCGGCAATCAGCTCCCGGTCACGGGTGGGGTAGTATTCCAATAATGGCCTTACCATTTGCGCAAGCTGTTCCCGGGTAAATGAAGGGATTTCAAGCTGTTTTCCGTACAGATTTTCCATAGTGTGGATCTGTCGGTTAAAGGTGGTTTGAAAAGGTCGCGCTTTTGCCTGAGAAATCAGGGATTTTGGGACGATTTCAAAGGAACTGTACATCACATTGGAAAGCAGCCCTGCGCCCTGGTCGAAAATGGGGCAGTAGTCAAAGGCACCATCCCTGGCGAGAACGGCAATATTGTTCAGGTGGCGGTCGTCATTGAGGACAAGACCATCGATTTCAAACAGCAGCGTCAGGTACTGGGGGAACAGGGAAAGTCCTGTGATGCTTGCCGTTTCCTCTGCCAG
>CAKSOB010000072.1 GCA_934476545.1 uncultured Eubacteriales bacterium
CCCCAATAACGCTGACGAGAGAAGATGGCAGCGAGTATGAGGATCTCGACCCCGATTACATGGATATTGGCGTAGAGTCTCTGCCAAACTTCGCCAAGGATACCACCGACCGGAATCGGACCTCTCCGTTTGCCTTCACCGGCAACAAGTTCGAGTTCCGTATGCCCGGTTCTTCGGTTTCCATTTCCGCTCCGAACTTTATGCTCAACACCGCAATTTGCGATGTGTTGTCCTCTTTTGCAGACGAGCTGGAGCAGGCGGAGGATTTCGACAAAGCGCTGCGTAAGCTGATTAAACGGAGCTTCCGAGAGCACAAGCGCATCCTGTTTAACGGAAACAACTATTCTGAGGAATGGGTAAAAGAGGCCGAAAGGCGTGGCTTGCTCAACCTACGTTCAACCGCAGATGCAATTCCCTACTACATCAGCGAGAAAAACATCGAGCTTTTTAAGAAGCATGGCGTACTGTCCAAGGCGGAGCTGACCTCCCGCCATGAGATTAGCTTGGAGAATTACATCAAGCAGCTCAACGTGGAGGCCTTCACTATGATCGACATGATCAACAAGGACATTCTCCCTGCTGTCTATCGGTTCATGCATGATCTCAGCGAGAACATCGTGAACAAAAAGCAGATCAGTCCATCTCTAATCTGCGAACCGGAGCAATCCGTTCTTGAAAAGCTTTCCCGTCTTTCTTCCGACCTGTATGCCAACAAGGATAAATTGTATGACGTACTGAAAAAGCGGGAGGTTCGCTATGCGATCTCCGGCAGAGAGGACAACGACTGGGAAGCAGAAGGTCGCTATTACAGGGACATCGTTTTTGAGCAGATGGAGAAAACCCGTGCAATTGCGGATGAAATCGAGTCGATGGTCGGCGAAGACTACTGGCCTTACCCGACCTACGGCAAGCTCTTATTCAGCGTGAAATAGCACATTCTTTCGATATGCGTTTTACGCAAAGTTCTTTGACAAACAAAATTATGACTTACAAAACATTATTTTAGGGGGTAAAGTAATGGATCTCGTATTGACATTATGGGTTCTTATCGGCGGCGCCATGATTCTGTTCATGCATGGCGGCTTTTGTATGCTGGAAGCCGGCTTTATCAGAACCAAAACAACCGGTACCGTTATTATGAACAACCTGACAGACTTCTCTATCTGCGGTATCCTCTTCTGGGCGTTCGGTATGGGCTTTGCCTTTAACGGCACCAGCGGCTGGTTCGGCGGTTGGGACTTCTGTTCTCAGGCTGACTACTCTGCCATTCTCGGCAGCCAGATCCCAAGCATCGGCTGGGTTCTGATCCACACAATCTTCGCATCCACCGTTGCCGCTATCGTTGGCGGCGCACTGCTCGAGAGAGCAAAGTTCGCAGCAACTCTGATTGCTTCCGCTCTGATGAGTGGTATTGTTTATCCAATCGCTTGCGCTTGGGTTTGGAATCCAAACGGTTGGCTGGCTCAAATGGGCATCCATGATTTCGCCGGCGGTCTGGTTCTCCACGCATTCGGCGGTATCATCGCTCTCATCGGCGCAATCTTCGTTGGTCCTCGTATTGGTAAATACACCAATGGCAAGTCCAACCCAATGCCTGCTTCTTCCCTGCCTCTGGCTGCACTGGGTACCTTCATGCTGTACTTCGGCTGGTACTTCTTCAACAGTGCAATCCTGCCAACAGACGCAGATCTGGCAGCAGAAGTTGCATCTCGCATATTCATGAACAACACCGTTGCTGCTTCCACAGCTACAATGGGCGTTCTGTTCCTCCAGTGGATCGTAGAAGGCAAGCCATCCGTTGCTATGGGCATCAATGCTCCTCTGGCAGGTCTGGTTGCTGTTACATCCTGCTGTGACGCTGTTCCGGTATGGGGCGGCGCAATCATCGGTCTGGCTGCTGGTCTGGGCATGTACATTGCTCTGCGCATTGTTGACGAAGTTCTGCACATCGACGACGCTGTTGGCGCATTCGCAGTACACTGCATCTCCGGTACCATCGGTATGATCGGTTGCGGCTTCTTCGCAGATGGTCTGAACTCCGAGGTTGGTATCTTCTTCGGTGGCGGCGCTCACCTGCTGGGCGTTAACGCTCTGGGCTGCGCAGCTGTTCTGGCACTCGGTGCTGCTGCTATGGCAATCGTTTACGCTGTTCTTAAGTTCACAATCGGCGTTCGTGTTTCCGCTGAGCAAGAGCATGACGGTACCGACATCACCGCATTCGGTCTGACAGAGTCCTCTTATCCGGAATTCGTACAGGTTGACATCGACACAACTCGTGAGATGGTAACTCCTTTCGCTGACTACGATAAGATCAAGAAGTAAGCTTACAAAACAAATTTCTTTTCTGCCTATCCATGGTACTGTCAGTTGACAGATAGTTTACGGCGGTAAAAAGAGCATAAAGGACACCTTATCCAAATCGGATAGGGTGTTCTTTTTTTTTGCCATAAATGTTCCGATTTCTTCTATGCCGATGATTGTTTTTCGGTTGCTTAGTAAACAATTCATAAATTTTGTCCATTTCTCTTCCCAACCGTCAAAAAAGTTGGTATACTGGTGGTAAGATTAAACTTTCTGCGGAACGGAGGAACCTGCTTGCTAAAAAAAATCATCCCATTCTTTCTGATGATGGTTACCCTTTGTGTGATTTTCCCGATCACGCAAGCATCCGCCATCAGCTATGACATCGACTTTGAAACACAAACCAAAGCGCTGGAATTGGTCAACTTAGACACGGACACGGTGGTGTACACCAAAAATGCCGACCAAAAAATGTATCCGGCTTCCACAACCAAAATCATGACGTATATCATCACCGTAGAATCCATTAAGGATTTGGAAGGCACCACCCTTACCGTAAAAAAATCGGTACTGGACGATCTTCTCGGCACAGGCAGTTCCTTGGCAGGTGTCTATGAGGGCGAAGAACTCACCGTTCTCCAACTGCTGAACTTAATGATGGTTCCTTCCGGTAACGACGCAGCCTCTGTTCTGTGTGACTATGTAGGCAATGGCAGCGAAGAGGCTTTTGTAGAAAAAATGAACCAAAAGGCGCAGGAGCTTGGCTGTACCAACACCCACTTTGCAAACGCCCACGGTCTGCACGACCCGGACCACTACACCACTGCGGATGATATGGCAAAGATTGCAAAGTACGCTATGACGCTGCCTTACTTCACAGAGATTACCTCTCAGGTTTCTTATACGCTTCCGCCAACCAACAAATGTAAGGAAGAACGTACCGTTGTCACCACCAACAGAATGCTGATGAACGGTGATCCCGACCACTACTATCAATACGCACAGGGCATCAAAACCGGTCACACCGACGAAGCAGGCTACTGTCTGGTTTCCTCGGCAATTTACGATGGCAGCAGCTATTTGTGCGTCGCATTGGGTGCGCCGACCACCGACTCGGAGGGCAACGCTGTCAGCGTTCGACAAGATATGGTAGACTCCGCAAACCTGTACCGGTGGGCATTTACCAAGCTACAATTAAAATCTATTGCAGAAAAGGGAAACCCTGTGGCAGAAATTCCGCTGAAATATGTTTGGGGCAAAGATACCATTCTCCTCTCCCCGGAAGAAAACTTTACTGCGGTTCTTCCTTCTGACGTAAATCCTTCCAGCTTATTGGTGGATACGGATATTCCGGAAAGCGTCAGCGCACCGCTCCATGCCGGAGATATTATCGGTACCGCAACCTACTCCTATGCCGGACAAGTTCTCGGCACCGTCAACGTGGTCGTCACCGAGGATGTCTCCCGCAACGAGGTACTCCATGTAATGGACATCGTTTGGTCTGTGGTATCCTCCCCCATCTTCTTAATTTGTGCTGCTTTGGTCATTATTTTGATTATTGTCTATATCGTCATCGCTGTGCAATATAACAAAAAGAAAAAAGAAATGAGAAAATCCAAGAAGTACAAAACGCCAAAACACTAATAAATAAGCCGCTTCCTCTTGCACAAATTGAGGATGCGGCTTTCTTTTTTTCTGAAAGAAGAACGGTTTTCCTTGACAATTTTTCAAAAATCCCGTAAAATGAACAATGCGAGCAGACTGAACAGTCGCGGGTGCCTGCCGAAAGGCTGCATCTGAGGAAAGTCCGAGCTCCACAGGGCAAGAATAACGGCTAACGGCCGCCGGGGGCGACCCTAGGGATAGTGCAACAGAGAGATACCGCCTGTTTTGCAGGTAAGGGTGGAAAGGCGAGGTAAGAGCTCACCAGCGTACAGGAGACTGTACGGCTATGTAAACCCTATTCGGAGCAACACCGCAGAGAAGCATAGAGCGTTGGCCCGGCGCGCTTCGAGAAGGTGGCGTGAGCCGTGATGGTAACATCCGGCCAAGATAGATGACTGTTCACGACAGAACTCGGCTTATAGGTCTGGTCGCATTGATGAAAAATCATTCCTCCGAAATCTCCGGGGGATCTTGCAATAGCTCCTATTTGAAAAAACCGCCCGTTCAAAGGCGGTTTTTTCATGTGGCGGAAAAATTCCGACCTCCCTATTTTGCAAACAAACACTCCATATCGCCGATTACATCTCCCACCACACGCATTGCACGACCGGTGTCCTGTTGTAACCGACGACGACGGCGACGGCATTTTGGATCATGCATCACATTGTAAATTTTCCAGCATTCCATTGCCAGTCCGCACAGCAGTAATCCCACACCGATTCCTTTCAACAAGCTCATGGATCGTTTGCTCATTGCATATCCCCTCCAAACGTAGTACAATAACTTCATTGACCACACCACCTTTCCGTTGTGGATGTCGTTGTTAGTATTTGTTTCTGTAAATCGAATATCCCACCCAATTTCCCTGCGAAATTTTTGGAAAATTTTAGAAAGAAGGCTTTTTATGGCAACGCTCAATATTGTAATGGTAGAGCCGGAAATTCCACAAAATACCGGCAACGTCGCCCGCACCTGCAGTGCTACCGGCGCACGACTGCACTTGGTAGGACCTATGGGCTTCACCATCGACGATAAAAAATTAAAGCGCGCCGGTTTGGACTACTGGCACCTGTTGGACATTTCTTATTATGACAGTTTAAACGATTTTTTTGCAAAAAATGAAATTCCGGAGGAAAACTTATTTTTCTTCTCCACCAAATCTCCTCGCCGCCACACCGACGTTTCTTACCCGGACAACTGCTATCTGTTCTTTGGCAAGGAAACAAAAGGCTTGCCGGAGGATTTACTCCACGATCATCCTCAAGCGGCAGTGCGAATTCCCATGATCAGCGAAGCAAGAAGTTTGAATCTCTCCAATGCCGTTGCCATCGGTGTTTACGAGGCGCTGCGCCAGTGGGACTACCCCACGCTCCAATCCGAAGGACATCTGCGAGATTACGACTGGGATTTGTAAAATTTCACAAAACAAGACTGTGTTTTTCTATTCTAATTGTTTCTTTTCCCTTGAATTGGTGTGATCTTTGGTATATAATGAAAGTAGATAATTCTGTTAAAATTTTCATAAAGGAAGTGTTTTTATGAGTTCATTGAACAAAAAAAATGTAGACGATATTAACGTATCCGGCAAAAAGGTTTTGGTCCGTTGCGACTTTAACGTACCGCTGAAGGACGGCAAAATCACCGACGAAAACCGTCTGGTTGCCGCTCTGCCTACCATCAAAAAACTGATTGCCGACGGCGGCAAAATCATTCTCTGCTCTCACTTGGGCAAGCCGAAGGGTGAGCCAAAGCCGGAGCTGTCCTTGGCGCCGGTTGCAACTCGCCTGTCTGAGCTGTTGGGGCAGGAAGTCAAGTTTGCAGCAGATCCCGAGGTGGTAGGTCCAAACGCAAAGGCTGCTGTTGCCGCTATGAAGGACGGCGATGTAATTCTGTTAGAAAACACCCGTTACCGCAAGGAAGAAACCAAAAACGGCGAGGAGTTCAGCAAGGAGCTGGCTTCTTTGGCAGATGTTTTTGTAAACGACGCATTCGGCACCGCTCACAGAGCACACTGCTCCAACGTGGGTGTGACACAGTTCATTGACACCTGTGTGGTTGGCTACCTGATGCAAAAAGAAATCGACTTCTTGGGCAATGCCGTAGAAGCTCCGGTTCGTCCGTTCGTTGCCATTTTGGGCGGCGCAAAGGTTGCAGACAAGCTGAATGTTATCTCCAACCTGCTGGAGAAGTGCGACACCCTCATCATCGGCGGCGGCATGGCTTACACCTTCCTGAAAGCAAAGGGCTATGAAGTCGGCACCTCTTTGGTAGACGACGAAAAGCTGGACTATTGCAAAGAGATGATGGAAAAGGCAGAATCCTTGGGCAAGCAACTGCTCCTGCCGGTAGACACAAAGGTTGCTGCTTCCTTCCCGGACCCAATTGATGCTGAAATCGAAGTAGAGAACGTTGCTTGCGATGCAATCCCTGCTGACAAAATGGGTCTGGATATTGGCACAAAGACAGCCGAGCTGTATGCCGAAGCTGTAAAATCCGCAAAAACCGTTGTTTGGAACGGACCAATGGGCGTATTTGAAAACCCAACACTGGCACAGGGCACCATCGCTGTGGCAAAGGCATTGGCTGAAACCGACGCTACCACCATCATCGGCGGCGGTGACTCCGCAGCAGCCGTAAACCAACTGGGCTTTGGCGATAAGATGTCCCACATCTCCACCGGCGGCGGTGCTTCCTTGGAGTTCTTGGAAGGTAAGGAACTGCCGGGCGTAGCTGCTGCAAACGATAAATAAATTACATAACGCTGTTTCGGCGGATTTCTCCGAAACACATCTCTATAACGGTCGAGGCGGACCTTCGTTCGTTTTGACCGTTTCTCTTTCTAAACATCTGATGAAATCAATAAAGGAGTTTCTTTACATGAATCAACAACTGAGAAAAGCCGTCATTGCCGGCAACTGGAAAATGAATAAAACACCGGCAGAAGCCAGGGTGCTAATTGAAGAAATTGCACCATTGGTAAAAAATGCCGTTTGCGATGTGGTTGTCTGCGTGCCGTATGTAGACCTCTGCACTGCGCTGGAAACCACCAAAGGCACCAACATTCATGTAGGTGCCGA
>CAKSOB010000073.1 GCA_934476545.1 uncultured Eubacteriales bacterium
TGCTCTGCCTTGCGCAACACAGAACGAGCTGCACCTGGAAGATGCAAAGATGCTGGTTGCAAACGGCGTAACTGCTGTGGCAGAGGGCGCAAATATGCCAACCACTCTGGAGGCAACCGAGTACCTGCAAGAGCATGGTGTTCTCTTTGCGCCGGGTAAGGCTTCTAACGCAGGCGGCGTAGCTACCTCCGCACTGGAAATGTCCCAGAACAGCCAGCGTCTGTCTTGGACATTTGAGGAAGTTGATCAAAAACTGAAGACCATTATGGAGAACATCTTCGCACAGGCTGACGCTGCTGCTGAGAAATATGGTCACCCACGCAACTATGTAATGGGCGCAAACATTGCCGGCTTTACAAAGGTTGCCGATACCATGTTGGCACAAGGTGTTGTTTGAGTTTTAATCAACAATTCATTCCGATTCTCGGATTTTAAAAACGACTATGTAACCAACGACTGCATAGTCGTTTTTCTTCACCTACCACTGACAAGACAGTAGACATTACAATCAATTCACAAAAGGAGTACAGTTTTATTATGGCATCCAAATCCAAGCAAATTCAATTTATTCAACGCTATTGTAAGCGTTATTTTGTAGACGCAACCAGTGCGATGGCACTTGGCTTGTTTTCTTCCCTGATCATTGGGCTGATTATTTCTCAGCTCGGAAAAATCCCCTACTGCGGCTTCCTTGATTCCTTTGCCGCTATCGTAAAATCCGGTCCCGTTGTAGGCGGTGCCATTGGCGCAGCGATTGCCTATGGTTTAAAAGCCAAGCCCCTCGTTATTTTTTCTTGTGTTGCCGTCGGCGCATTTGGATATGATGCCGGTGGTCCGGTAGGCGCTTATTTGGCTACACTTATTGGCGCAGAGGTTGCTCGCACCGTTTCCGGACGAACTAAAGTTGATATCGTTTTAACTCCGATTGTTACCATTATTTCCGGCTGTATTGTGGGACAATTTGCAGGACCACCGGTAAGCTATGTGATGAGCGCCCTGGGCAGCTTGGTAAACAATGCAACCACCTACTCCCCGTTCTTCATGGGCATCGTTATTTCCGTTGTTGTTGGTATGGTACTGACCTTACCCATCAGTTCTGCGGCATTGTGCATTATGTTGGATATTTCCGGCATTGCCGCCGGTGCTGCAACCATCGGCTGCTGCGCCCAGATGATTGGATTCGCAGTTGCCAGCTTCCGAGATAACGGTGTCAGCGGCTTGATTGCACAAGGTCTTGGCACCTCCATGCTGCAAGTAGGTAACATCGCAAAGCGTCCGCAAATTTGGATTGCCCCTACCCTTGCCAGTGCGATTCTTGGTCCGGTATCTACCTGTTGGCTGAAGATGACAAACACCGCTGCCGGCGCAGGAATGGGTACCAGCGGACTGGTAGGACAATTCGGCACCTTTGAAGCAATGGCTTCTACCACACCGATTTGGCTGCTGTTGATTGAAATTGCACTGATGCACTTTATTTTACCGGCAGCCTTGACTTTGCTCTTTGACTTTATCTTGCGGAAAATCGGATGGATTAAGAAGGGTGACATGGCACTTCACGTTCCTACCGCACAAGACCAAGACAAGGCACCGGAGAAGCCATCGGAAAAAGCATAACAAAAACACAAAACCACTCTGTTTTAAGTCAGAGTGGTTTTTCTTTGTTATTTATGATATTTCCCGTGATTTAAAATTTGAAAGCTGCGATAAATTTGCTCACAGAGCATCACTCTTGCCAATTGATGCGGAAAGGTCATTGGGGACATAGACAGCCGAACCGAGCCAGCCTTCTTTACCTGATCCCACAGTCCAAAGGAACTGCCAATGACAAAACAAATCTCACTGGTACCATCTAACATCAGCTTTTCCATAGTTTGGGCAAGCTGCGGTGAAGTCATGGTTTTTCCTTCAATACAAAGGGGAATACAGGCTGCATTGCCGATGATCTCCAACAGCTTCTTTCCTTCTGCCTCTAATCCGTTTGTGATCTCTGCATCAGAGGGATCGTTGGGCAGGCGATATTCCGGCAGTTCTACAATTTCAAATTTACAAAAGGGGCGCAGTCGTTTTGCGTATTCCTCACAAGCAGACTGCCAATATTTTTCTTTCAGTTTTCCAATACAAAGGACACGAACTGTTACCATACGCTCACCGCCTATAACAAAATGGAACGCCCGGTTTGGTTTTCACGAGGCGCAACATACAGTTGGTAGTCTACATTTTCCTGCATTCCGTTTACCTGCAACGAACAGAGCGACGTTTGCCGTGCCAAATCCGGAGTATTGTTTTCATGGCTCAGGTGAGAAAGCAGAATGCGTGTTGTCCCCTGCCGAATTAACTCCGGCAAGTAGTCGGCGCAATCGTGGTTGGAAAGGTGTCCTGTATCCGATAAAATTCTTCGCTTTAAGGGATAAGGATACATTCCGTTTTGGAGCATTCCCACGTCATGGTTGGATTCTAAAATCACCAGATCGCTGCCCTGCAAGCATTCCTTTACAGGCTGCGTTAAAACACCCAAATCTGTTGCCAGGGTAATTTTTCGTTCTTGAGGCAACTCGATTTGATACCCGACGCTTTCGGCGCTGTCGTGAGAAGTGGGGAATGAACGGATGAATAACTCCCCTACTTCCATTCCTGCTGCCGCAATAGGAGCATATGTAACCTTTGCCAACTCCCCCATCCCTTCCAAGGCTTGCAGTGTTCCCGGCGAAGCATAGACCGGAATATGATGGCGAGAAGCAAACACACGAAGCCCTTTGATATGGTCGGTATGCTCATGCGTGATAAAAATTCCTTTGATTTTTTCAATGGAAGCATCACAAAGCGCCAAGCGTTCTTGGATTTGTTTTGCAGTGCGACCGATATCCAGCAAAATTGCAGTATCGCCCGATTCTAAATAATAACTGTTTCCGCTGCTTCCGCTAAACAATGGGCAAACTTTTGCCATGCCACCATCGACTCCTTTTCAAAATAAAAAGAGGGCATTTTGGTTCCAACGCCCTCTTGTTTGTTTCTTTTATAAAAATTGAGGATTACCCAACTTTACTTGTCTTTTTATGGTCCGGAACATGAACCCGCTTAATCTCTGCTCCAACAGCAGACAGCTTTGCTTCCATGTCCTCATAGCCACGCTCAATGTGTTGAATTTCTTCCACGTCTGTTACACCGTGAGCGCACAGTCCGGCAATTACCATAGCGGCGCCGGCACGAAGGTCTGTTGCCTTAATCGGCGCTGCGTTCAGGTGATCTACGCCCTCTACCACAGCAATTTTACCGTCTACGGAGAACTGAGCGCCCATACGGCGCAACTCTTCTACATAGCGGTAGCGGTTGTCCCAAATGCTCTCATTGATGATACTGGTTCCCTTTGCAATGGACAGCAGCACAGCAATTTGCGGCTGCATATCGGTTGGGAAGCCCGGGTGCGGCATAGTCTTTACATTACAGCGGTTCACACGACCGTCACAGCGAACACGAATGGAATCGTCAAATTCCTCTACGGAAACGCCCATTTCAATCAGCTTTGCGGTAATGGATTCCAAGTGCTTTGGAATTACATTTTTAATCAGCAAATCGCCCTGTGTGGCAGCCGCAGCCACCATATAAGTACCTGCCTCAATTTGATCCGGAATGACGCAATATTCCGTGCCATGGAGATACGGTACACCGAAAATTTTAATCATGTCGGTACCGGCACCACGAATATCCGCACCCATGGAGTTGAGGAAGTTTGCCAAGTCTACAATGTGTGGCTCTTTTGCTGCATTTTCAATCAGTGTAACACCCTTTGCTTTAACGGCTGCCAACATGATGTTGATGGTTGCGCCAACGGAAACATTATCCATATAAATATTGGCACCACGAAGCTGCTCTGCCTGAACGTCTACCATTCCGTTTTCAATGGAATAGGTACATCCCAATGCTGCAAAGCCTTTCAAGTGTTGGTCGATCGGACGAACACCAAAGTCACAGCCGCCGGGCATTGCTACCACGGCATGAGAACATCGTCCCAACAAAGCACCCAACAGGTAATAAGACCCACGAATATGTCTTGCCAAATCAGCAGAAGCCACATGGGTACGAATCGGTCTTGGGTCAATTTCGATGGTTGATTTATTGATTGTGCGAATCTCTGCACCCATATCTTGAATAATCCGAATCACCGCAATAATATCGCTGATATTCGGAACATTTTCAATGCGACATACTTCATCGCTTAATAACACAGCAGGAATAATTGCAACAGCCGCATTTTTTGCGCCGCTGATTTCAATTTCGCCCACAAGGCGTTTCCCACCGGTAATTACAAATTTATCCAAAAGCTGCACGCTCCTAATTCTAAATAGTTAAACGCATCCCTGCATTTTAGTATTCTCAAAATTCCCCATTCTATGAGAATTTTTCTTCTTTCCTCATCCAAAACAACTTTTTGGAAAATAAGAAAATAATAAACTTATTCGTATTTAATCATAATATAAAACCAGTAAATTGTCAATAACCATACCGACTTTTCCCAGTTTTTCCAGAAGGGCGAACCCCCTTTTGTATTTTTTGTACCTCCATCTTTTCTTTTGCGTATTTTCTGAAAGGCAGCGGGTAATACTGCTAATGTTTCCAAAAGAAGGAGGTAAAAATCGTGCAATATAACAAAGTGGAAATCTGTGGCGTCAACACCTCCAAACTGAAAGTGCTGACAGAAGAAGAGAAAACAGCGTTACTGCAACGAGTAAAAGAAGGGGATCAGAAAGCGAGAGAGGAGTTAATTAAGGGAAATTTGCGCTTAGTTCTCAGCGTGATTCAGCGGTTCACCAACCGAGGCGAAAATATGGACGATCTATTTCAAATCGGCTGTATCGGATTGATGAAAGCCATTGATGGATTTGATGTATCGTTAGGCGTAAAATTCAGTACCTATGGCGTTCCGATGATTCTAGGAGAACTGCGCCGTTACCTGCGGGACAACAATGCAATCCGTGTCAGTCGTTCTTTAAAAGACATCGCTTATCGGGCGATGCAGGAAAAAGAACGACTGACTAACTTAAACAGCCGAGAGCCTACCGTAGATGAAATTGCAAAAAACTTGGGGCTCAAACACACAGATGTGGTGATGGCTTTGGAATCCATCGTGGAACCGGTTTCTTTATATGAACCGGTTTTTTCTGACGGTGGCGACACGATTTATGTAATGGATCAATTAGGCGACCATAATGATGACAAAAATTGGCTGGATGAGATCGCGCTGAAGGAAGCCATCCAGAATCTCAGCGACCGAGAAAAGCGCATCATGTCCATGCGATTTTTCAGCGGCAAGACCCAGATGGAGGTTGCCTCCGAAATCGGCATTTCTCAAGCACAGGTTTCCCGTTTGGAAAAAGGAGCGCTAAAAAAAATTAAAAACGAATTGTAAGCCTATTCTCCGATAACCTTAATCAAAACGTGTTTTTCTTTCATACCGTCAAACTCAAAGAAAAATACCTGCTCCCATCGTCCCAAGTCCAACCGTCCGTCAGATACGGCAATGGTCACATCTCTGCCTAAAAGCAACCGCTTTAAATGAGCATCTCCGTTTTGCTCATAAGTATTGTGATGATATGGCTCCACAGGATGTTCCGGTGCAATACGCTCCAATAAGACCTCCACATCTTGGTGCAGTCCGCTTTCATCGGGACACATGAATACACTGGCAGTCAAGTCCATGGAGTTAACCAGTACCAAGCCTTCTCGAATGCCGCTCTGCTGCAAGGCTTGCTCCACCCGACCGGTAAGGTTCACCAACCCTCGCCGAGAGGGTAAATAAATAGATAATTCTTTGCGATAGGATTTCATCTTTTCATTCCTCCGTCCGATTTTGTTCTTTTTTCATTATAAAACCTTTCATTTTCTTCGTCAATCATTGACTTTTTCTTCCATTTCTCTTATGATGAATAAATAGTGAATGAAAAATGAACTGGAAAGGAAAGGATGTACTGTCGTGTCACAAAAAATGATGCTGATCGTAAACCCCCATTCCGGAAAAAATGGGATGAAAGATCATTTACAGGATATTATCACGCTGTTTCATAGCCATGGATGGGAGGTTACGGTATTCCCTACCCATAAATCGGGAGATGCCACAGAATATGCAAAAGAGCGATATACCGATTTTGATTTAACCGTTTGCTGTGGCGGCGACGGCACACTCAACGAAGTGATTACCGGAATGATGCAGCAGCCGCTGCCGTTAAAGTTGGGGTATATTCCCGTAGGTACTGCCAACGATTTGGCAACCACACTGCACCTGAAAAAAGAGCCGCTGGCTGCAGCAAAGGATATTTTAATCGGAAACCAATTTGTTCATGACATTGGGTGCTTTAACGACCGATTCTTTACCTATATTGCGGCATTCGGTACGTTCTCCGATATTTCCTATTCCACTTCTCAAACTATGAAGCGCTCCTTGGGAAAGCTCGCTTATATTTTACAGGCAGTTATGAAAATCGGAGATATTAAGGCTCGTCATGTGAGACTCACCATTGACGGAAAAGTGATTGAAGGCGATTTTGTATTGGGTGCTGTTACCAACTCCACCTCCTTTGCCGGTGTTTTTCGGCTGCGAGAGGAAGAATTGAAACTAGATGACGGCATCTTTGAAGTGTTGTTGATTAAGCCGCCGAAGAATCCCATTGAACTGACAAAAATCATGGAACAGCTTCTGCATAAATCCTATGACAGTAAGTTTGTTTCTTTGTATCACGGAAAAGAAATCGTTGTTCACACCGAAAAGGAAACGACTTGGTGTTTGGACGGCGAAATGGGCGGTACCTATCAGGATGTAACCATTACCCCCAGTGACAGACAAATGACCTTTTGCGCCGGAACGTAATATCCCATTTTGAAAACCACAGGC
>CAKSOB010000074.1 GCA_934476545.1 uncultured Eubacteriales bacterium
TAATTTATAATATTTTTCATAAAGCCTTGAATTTACGCCATTTTTTAGCAATCTGTTTTTATTAAATGAGAATAGACTCTCAATAAACAATGCTTCTCCCTAATTTCTCATATAAATAAATATGCATTTAAATGTAATAATTATAATTAATTTAAGAAAACTTTTTTTATTTTTTAAAAATTAGTTTTTAAATGATAATTTTACTATTATTTATTTTCTCAAAAATAAACTGGATGAATACGGTATGAAATTTTAGAACGCAAAAAATTCAAAATTCTTCCCATGAATTCCACATAAATGCCCCCTCGGAGAAAAGCCAAGGGGGCATTTATGTGGAATTTATTCTGTTTTTCGGCAGTGTTTCCATTCCGCAAAAACAATCCCCTGTATTATGCAAAGGAACTCCTTGCAGGAACGGTTATTTCTACTTTCATTTTTGTCACACCACAGCAATTCGGAGTATAACATCACAAATCGGATGATTGTCTGCAAAAAGAATCGCAACACTCCCCTTATCTGTTTCCTCCCTTTCTGTCGGAAGTTACCGAAAACGTACCGGCTTTTCCAGTAGCTTGGTATTTATTTTACCTTTGCAAAACAACGAAGAATCGTTTTTTATTTCACTCCCTTACTCTGCCACAGGACGAAGGTCCCCACTCCACCAAATGACCGCCGTACATTATGCCAACAGTATCGCATAGGATTTTGTATAATCCATCGTATCTAACATGATTTGTTTTCTGCTTTTTCTAAACATTATAAGCATCTCCTTAGATTGGTATTTTCATCGTACCGTTTTAGCCATCTATCATCAATAAAAATCGAATTTGCTCTAATGGGAATTAGGCATTATTTTCCACAAGCATTACACGGACAAAAAGAAAAAACGCCCTAAAAAGGACGCCTTTTCTTCTCTTATTAAATTTTATTGTAATGCTTCTACCGCATCTACCGCGCCATTGATTTCCGGGCACTCTACCAATTCAGCAAGACCCTTATCGCAGTTTACGGCAATCTCCGGATTGATTGGCAGCTTTGCCAATACCGGAATTCCAAACTTTGCAGCAACCTCATCTACATGGCTTTCGCCAAACAGCTTTACTTCTTTGCCACAGTCCGGACATTTAAAATAGCTCATGTTCTCTACAATACCGATAATCGGAATATTCATCATCTTTGCCATATTTACCGCTTTGGAAACAATCAGAGAAGCCAACTCCTGCGGAGAAGTTACAATCACGATACCATCCAACGGAATGGACTGGAATACAGTCAGCGGCACATCGCCGGTTCCCGGAGGCATATCGACAAACATATAGTCGACATCTTTCCAAATAACATCGGACCAGAACTGTTTTACGGTGCCTGCGATCACAGGGCCTCTCCAAACAACCGGTGCTTCCAAATCCTCTAACAACAGGTTCACGGACATTAGATCAATACCGGTTTTCGTGGTTACAGGGAACAATCCCAACTCGTTACCCATGGCACGTTCTGTGGCGCCAAAAATTTTTGGGATAGACGGTCCGGTTACGTCAGCATCCAAAATCGCTGTCTTTTTCCCACGACGATTCATCTGCACTGCCAGCATAGAGGTAACAAGAGATTTTCCTACGCCTCCCTTACCGCTGACAACGGCAATTACTTTATTTACGCTGCTCAACTCATTCAACGGTGCTCTAAAATCCTGTGGTGTGCCACGGGATGAACAATCTACACCACAAGAATTGCAATCATGTGTACATTCGCTCATATCTATACTCTCCTTTGACCAAATTATCCTTCATTTTTGCAGTTAAAATTCTCGCTTAATGCTTCGCAAGAACAGGTCAGACAACACCTTCTCGGCATCCTCTCCCTCATTCACCATGCGATTGACGGCATTGCAAATCGGCAATTCCACTTGGTATTCCTCTGCTAAACGCAGCAATGCGCCTGTTGTTGCAACGCCCTCTGCCAACTCCCCGTAAGGTTCTCCTAATACAAACAGTTCACCAAATCGGCGATTATGGCTATATTCAGAAAATACAGTTGCTTGGTAGTCCCCCAAATGGCTTAATCCATAGGCAGTAATTTCATTACCGCCCATCGCTTTGATCAATCTTGCAATCTCTCGGGTACCTCGGGACATCAGCGCACCTTTCAATGCGGTTAACTTTTTACCGTCCAACATTCCTGCGGCAATTCCGATTACATTCTTGGCAGCAGCGCCAACTTCATTCCCGATTAAATCCGTTCCATAATAAAAACGAATCAACGGGCTGCTAAAGGCTGTAACAATACGCTCTTTCACTTCTTGAGAGCGGCTGTCAATTACCATACAATTTGGAATTCCCTTTGTGAAATCCTGCACATGACCGGGGCCTACCCAAATCGCAGTATCCACATCGGTAAACTCTTCCACTACTTGTGTCAGCCGTTTTCCGGTTGTGGCTTCAATGCCCTTCATGCACAATACAATGGTTTTTCCTTCCAGCGGATAGGCTGCAAGCTGCGCCATCAATGCCCGTAAATTTTGGGCAGCAATAGAAATAACCAACACCTCGCCATGAGAAACAGCTTGCTCCAAAGAATCGGTAAATGTCACCGAGGAATCAAAGGTAACCATGCCGTTCGTTCCGGTTTCCTGAAACTGGCGGAGACGGGCAGAACCGGCTCTGCCATATAGCATTACTTTGTGGTCTATGCGGTGAAGATACCAAGCAATAAAGCTGCCCCATCTACCGCAGCCAATTACAGAAACGTTCATGATGGACTCCTTTTGCTTCATAATTTTCTAAATACAATCTTATTATACCATACCAAAATAGAAAATGCACCATTTTTGTATCAATTCAGTGAGAAAGACACAAAACGGCGCAAAGGTGCAAATTTAATAGGAGATTATAACGCTATATTTTCTCAGAAGAAGCCTCTGAAATTGGTGGATACTGTGTTTCCATTTCAAACCAGAAACAACTTCCTTTTCCCAATTCACTGCGAACACCATAGGTGGTACCGGGATGCATATCCAAAACCGATTTTACAATGGATAATCCCAAACCGGTTCCAACCCGTGCCCGCTTATGGTTTTTATCCACTTTATAATATCGCTCCCAAATATCAGAGAGCAGCTCCGGTGCAATTCCCTCTCCTGTATCTGTGACAGAAAAGTGCATCCTGCCATTTTCTTCTGTTTGGTCAATGATCACCAACTTATCTTCTCCCGTATAGTTAATGGCATTGTTCACCAAATTGCACACAACCTGCGAAATCTTTAGCGGATCTCCCTTTACCCAGACATCCTTATTATAATGAAAAGCAATGTGATAATCCGTCATTTTATTGTATCGCTGCAACTGACTGCGAACACTGTCGGTAAAATTAAAGATTTCTATGTGCATTACCTCTGTACCGGACTGCAGCTTGGAAATATCCAATACATCATTCACCAAAGTAGACAAACGGGTTGCCTCATCAATAATCACCTGCACATTTTCCGGCGTGTTTTCTCCCGGCAAATCTCGCATCACTTCTCCGTAACCGATAATCATGGTTAAGGGTGTCCGTAAATCATGAGAGATATTTGCAACCAATTCCCGTTGGAGATGTTCTACCTTTCCCAATTCTTTTGCTGCATAATTCAGTGTTTGCGCCAATTCCGTTACTTCGCCGTATCCTGCTTCTGTAAAGTGAACATCATACTTTCCCTTTGCCAATTCCTTTGCAGATTCATTGATATTGCGAATTGGTCTGGAAATTGTATGGGATAGGAGCAACGCTAAAATCAGCGCCAAAACTACCATCAATCCCGTAATCCACACTAATTGAATCCGAAGGGTTTCTGCTGTTGCGGCAACCGGCGTTAAATTTGTATTCAACAATAGAAACCGAACACTGCCGTCTTTGGTATACGCTACCTTTGTGTAAAGCATGGTTTCCGGACTAAGACTTAATTTTGGCTCTCCGTGCCAAATAGAATCTTTCGGATAGGATTCTCGTACCGTTTTTGCTCGTTCCAGATACGTTCCGCCGTTTTCCAATGTAATATAGTAGGCTCGCAAATACAAAATCTCATTCATGCGATGAATCACGCAATTTTGCCATGCTTCTTGGCTGTTCAGTATATAGCCGCTTTCATCGGTAATCACAATGCACACTTGTTTTTCTCGCGCAAGCTCTTCCAAACGACTGTCTAAATCTTCGTCGTCAATATGACGGGCAATCTCCTGTGCAGCAGAAGCAATTTGCTTTGTTTTGATGCTTTGATAAAAGGTATCCAAAAAACAAATCTGCACCAGCCACAGTACACCCAAGATAATTGCAGCCAATAAAACACAGCCTAAAAAAATACGCCACTTGATACTGCCAAACAATCGGCTTCGTTTTTTATTCTGCTTCAAAACGATACCCCACACCACGCAGCGTAACAATAAATTTACTATATGGACCTAGACTTTTTCGCAGCAATTTAATATGTGTATCCAAAGTACGATCATCTCCGTAAAAATCATACCCCCATACATTGGTAATCAGCATTTCTCGTGTTAATGCAATATTGCGATTCTCCACTAAATAGGTCAGTAAATCGTATTCTTTTGGAGATAGATCCACCCGTTCTCCATCCACTGTCACAATTCGAGCGGTAAAGTCTATGGTCAATCCCTCAAAGGTCTGCGTATGATTTTTTGCAATGGTATTCCCTTTGCTCCGCTTGATGATTGCGCCCACACGCATCATCAATTCCTTTGGCGAAAACGGTTTAACTACATAATCGTCGCCACCATTCTCAAAACCATGAATTTTATCGTATTCTTCTCCTCTGGCAGATAAAAAGAGAATCGGTGTATCCGATACCTTGCGAATCTCCTTTGCAGCAGAAAATCCGTCCAACTCCGGCATCATAATATCCAATATAATCATATCGTAGCCTTTGGGGGACTTTCGCACAAGACGAACTGCCTCCATACCATCACAGCCTTCTTCTACTGTATAGCCTTCAAATTCCGCATATTTCCGAATCAACGTACGAATCATTGCTTCATCGTCCACAACCAAAATTTTATCCATTTTATCGCCTCCACTGCTTTTTTATAAATTATAACATATTTTTGTGAAAAGCGGGTGAAAGATTGCTTAAAAATCGTTCCTTTCGTTGACGATGTTTTAAAGAAATCCGGAAAGAAACTTATTAAGGAAAAAAATAGCAATTAGAAAATAGAGTTTCTTCGTGCTCTGTTAAAATTTTCCTTGAATTGGTAATATAGGTGATTTAATCACTGAAAACATGGCTTATCTATGCAGTTTTTGAAAGATTTGTATGATATTTTATGAACAAGCCATGAATCAATTCGACCTTTGTTACTTTTGTGCATTGCAATTTAAGTATCTGTATAGTAGTATTATATTAGGTTTGCTTACCGTTTTTGTAAATAACTTACGAAAGTGGGCAAACTTAAAATTTTTTAGAATACTGGTGAAATCATGATGGAACAAAAAATTGTCATCACGATCGCTCGGCAGTACGGCAGTGGCGGTCGAAAAATCGGCAAAATCGTGGCAGATCAGTTGGGGATTCCGTTTCTGGATAAAAAAATTATCTCAGAAGCCGTTGCCGAAAGCGGCATTCACGCCAACCTGATTGTCAACAATGACGAAAAAGCCGGAAATCCCTTGGGGCAAGCATTTGCTGCCGGTGGAATGCACTCCTATTTTAACAGTGAGCCATCCATCAACGACAAGGTCTTTTTGGCAGAATCCGAGGCAATTAAAAAATTTGCCAAAGCCGGTTCTTGCGTCATTATTGGCAGATGCGCCAATTATGTGCTGCGAGACGAAGTGCGGCATCTCAGCGTTTTTGTAAATGCCGATTTGGAGGATCGCATTGAGCGTGCAATCCATGAATATGGCGAACCGGAAAAACGAATCAAAGAGCGACTTGCAAAGCGAGATAAACAGCGCGCTCATTACCATAGTTATTACACTGATGAGCGGTGGATGGATCTGGAACACTATGACATTACAGTAAACAGTTCTTCTCTGGGATTGGAAAATGCTGCAAAACTGATTATTGAAGCTGCTAAGGATCGCTGCAATCAGCTGTAAGCAAAGAGAAGTATTTGGAACACCTATTTCTAATGATTTTTATGAAAGGTAGCCAAATCCGGCTTCTTTTTTTAGCATATGTATGTTAAATAAAAAACGAAATTTACAATTTACTAACAATTTGACGTATGGTATAATTGAAATAGGTTGTTTTATGTTGTGGTTCCAAGGAGGAATTCATTGAAATCTACAAAAGTTACATCCTACAAACTCCCGTTGATTATATTGTCTTGTCTACTGGCAATTACAATTGGAGTTTTAATTGCCATTTGGATTCCATACAGTACCGGACAACGTTCCGAAGAAAAGTATGAATCCACCGGCTTTGCCATGGGGACTTATATGCAGCAAACGCTTTTCGGCGGCACAGAGAGTGACCGCACCGATACGGCTGTTAATGCAACCAAAGCGGTGTCTGATTTGCAGAGTCATATCTCTTGGAG
>CAKSOB010000075.1 GCA_934476545.1 uncultured Eubacteriales bacterium
ATCAGTGTTAAAACCACAACGACCAAGACCTCACTCGTTGTGAAGCCGCCCTTCCTTTTATGTTTCAGTTGATTCCAATTTCCCGTTTGTAATCTCATAAGCATCCTTCTTAATCTATTTTAAAAATACTGCTGTAAATCTCTTCGGTCATTCGTATATTGTAACGCTGTTTCTCTTGTAATGCGATTTTGTGCAACCAACCGCATCAAATCCATATTCAGAGTGTGCATTCCCATAGAAACGCCGGACTGCATTACGCTTGCCATCTGGTGAATCTTGCTCTCACGAATCAAGTTGCAAACCGCATCGGTTCCCAAGAGCAATTCTGTTCCGGCAACTCTGCCTTTTCCGTCTGCCGTAGGCATCAAACACTGAGTTACAACACCCTTCAACACACCGGAAAGCTGGGCTCGTACCTGATTCTGTGTGTCGCCGGGACAGGCATCAATCACACGGTCAATGGTTTGAGCCGCTCCGGTGGTGTGCAGAGTAGACAATACCAAGTGTCCTGTTTCTGCTGCGGTCAGCGCTGCGGAAATGGTTTCGTAGTCACGCATTTCTCCCACCAGAATAATATCCGGGTCTTCACGCAGGGCGCTTCGCAGTGCCGATGCAAAGTTGATTACATCTCGACCGGTTTCCCGCTGATGAATCAACGCTTTTTTATTTTGGTAGGTGTATTCGATTGGGTCCTCAATGGTGATCACATGAACCGGCTTTGTTTGGTTCACATACTCAATCATGGCTGCCAATGTGGTGGATTTACCGCTTCCGGTCGGTCCTGTTACCAAAATCAATCCACGAGGCTCTTCTACCAACTGATACAATTTTTCCGGCATATTCAATTCTTCCAATGTCGGAATGTGGTTGTTGAGCAACCGAATGGTGGCTGCAATCTCATTTTGCTGCCGGAAGATATTCACTCTTTGGCGGTTTCCGTCTGAACTGGTCAGGGCAAAGTCAATGTCATAGCCTTCTGCCAACAGCTTTTCCTGCTTGTCGTTCAGCAGCCCATAGAGCATTTCTTCCATTGCTTGGTCGGTAGGCTGCGCCGGTGCTTCTATCAAGGTTCCGTTCACACGAAGCATCAGCGGCGCACCCACGGTAGCATGAATGTCCGACGCATTCATATCTCTTGCCATTAAAATTAAATTATCTATTTCTCGCATAATCGTTTCCACCTTTTAACAATTCAGATTACGCATAGTATGCAATCTTACGCATTTCTTCCATGGTAGAGAGTCCTTTTTCTACCATCTCCAAACCACACTGTTTCAGCGTTTTCATCCCCTGATGCTGAATTGCATACTCCTCAATCTCCTCTGCCGGACGCTGCTCAATAATCATTTTGCGGATTTCTTTATCTACATACAGCACTTCATGCACTGCAATTCGTCCGTGATAACCGGTATGGTTGCAAACAGGACAACCCTTTGCCCGCTTGATGGTATGAATATCCTTGCCCAAGATGGCTGCTTCTTCCTCTGTCGGAATAACCTCCTCGGCACAATCGGGGCAAACCTTTCGCATCAAACGCTGGGCAATAACGCCCACCAAAGAACCGGAAATCATGTACGGCAGCAATCCCATATCCTCCAATCTGGCAATAGACGACACCGCATCGTTGGTATGAAGGGTAGAAAATACCAAGTGACCGGTAATCGCTGCACGAACAGAGATGGAAGCGGTTTCCATATCTCTCGTTTCACCAACCATGATAACGTCCGGGTCCTGCCGCAGCAGCGCCCGCAGACCGGTTTCAAAGGTCAGACCGGCTTGGTTGTTTACCTGCATCTGATTGATTTTCGGCACATTCTTTTCCACCGGATCTTCGATGGTGGAGATATTCACCTGTCGCTTGGAGATTTCCTCCAAAATCATATACAATGTGGTACTTTTACCGGAACCGGTCGGACCGGTCAAGTAAATAATGCCGTTTGGAGATTGGAGCATTTTTTCCAATTTTTGATATTCGGATTCTTCCATGCCGAAGGTTCTGGGATGTTCGATCTCCGCATTGTTTGCCAGCAAACGAAGTACCGCTTTTTCGCCGAATACCGTCGGAATCACCGACACACGAATATTGACGTACTCATTTTCAATTTTGGTGCGGAAGTGACCGTCCTGCGGCAGTCTCCGCTCTGCAATATCCATGTCACCCAAAATTTTAATTCTGGCAATCAGAGAGGCGTGCAAACTTTTTTGCAGGGTTACATATTCTACAATCGCACCGTCAATACGCATCCGAACCGTAATCTTATTCTCAAAAGGCTCAATATGAATATCGGAGGCGTTGGTGGTATAAGCTCTGTGAATCAACCGATTCAACAAGTTGATGATTGGAGTATCGTCGCCATCTTCTTCCATGTCAATGACATCTCCGATTTCATCTTCAAACTGCTCATTGGCAACGGTAACCGCTTTTTTTGCATCAACTTCTGTGTAATAATACTGAATCGCCTGCTGCAAAGCACTCCGTTGGCAAAGGCAGGATTCTACCTGCATACCCGTCACCTGACGAATATCCTCAATGCCATAGAAATTCATTGGGTCATTCAGCGCCAACCGAAGCACACCGTTATTGATAGAAATCGCCAACATTTCATACTTCTCTGCCAATGGACGCGGAATTTTTTCTACGGCAGTTACATCCACAGATTCATTGTTTAAATCAATAATCTTCAAGTGCAGCCGTTGTCCCAACGCTTGCAGCAAGTGTATCTCATCAATATAGCCCAGAGCAATCAATGCGTCGCCGATTCTCACACCTCGATGGGCTTTCTGGTAGGCAATCGCATCCCCAATCTGCTCTTCTGTAACATAGCCGTATTCTTTTAAGATGTCACCGGTTCTCAACATTTTCGTGCTCATATCTTATCGCCTCTGCTATCGTGTCAATTTGTAGTTGTTTGCGCTGCCGCCTGCTCCAACGCCGCTTGTTGTGCAGCTTGTTCTGCGGCTGCAGCGCTTTGCTGCAGATACTCGTCTGTATCCTGCGCCATGTAAAGCTCTAAGCCCATGGAGAGCCGATAGGCTTCGGTGGTTTCCCCTTGGCTTCTGTTTTCCCAAACAAACTCGGTAACCCGCAGTTTCGGTTCTTGTTTTGACCAATAATCCAAAATGCCTTGGAGGGCGTCTTGACTGCCGCTCATGGAAATCTGGATGGAAGCCGTATACACACCGTCATAGATTGGTGTTCCGGCTTCGGTATCACCGGTATTGTTTGTGGAGTCTCCCTGGCTGTAATCTGCCAACTGGGTGTAAGACCCGCTTTTCGGCATGGAAATATCCAAGTTTGTTACAGTTACGCTACGGGACAGTGCATATTCCGTCAGCATTTTGTCGATTTTATCACTGTCCATCATGCTGTAAAATTCTTTGCGTGTTTGCTCGATTTCCTGCTCCATTTCCTTTTTGCCCATTTCCATGGTGATGACACGGGAAACCTTCTGTTCGTTTTCTACCTGCAACTGCTTTTGGGTAGAAAGCTCCTCGTCCAAGGACTTAGACCATGTGAACAACGGATAAATCACGCCTGCACCGATGCCCACGATTATGAGAAAAATTGCGAGAAAGACCAGCAGTTTTTTATCCCTCTCCGTTAACTTCAGCGTCATTTTGCTCCTCCTGTTGTCTGCCTGCCATGGTAACGCTTACTTTTACGTTCCATTGCTGTGTGGCATCTTGAATATAACCGGTATAATTAACATCGCCAAAAATTTTCTCTTTCTTCAGCAATGCAATAAATTGGTTAATTTGTCCTTCATTGTTCGCAGTGGCTTGGAAGGTGATCACGCCGGAAGCGGAACTGTAACTGCTGATTGTCGCAGTAACCAATCCACTGGCGCAGCGGCTCAGCACTTCTTGGGTTTCACTGTTTACAAGAGGATACTTTAAAATGCTCTCCTTCAATCCGGTCAAACCGCCGTGCAGTGTACTGATTGCTTGCAGTTCTGCGGTAGCGGTATCGTAACGAGATACCGCCTCGATTACCTCCGGCCGTTCATTGTACGCCTTAATGCTCTGAACTTGTCTCGATAAATCCATGACTCGGAAGCCAAAGAAACCGCCAATGCCCAACAGAACTATACCCAAGCCGCAAACCGGAATTACAATTTTCCGGCGCTTTTTGGTTTTCTCGCTTGCTTCCGGCTTCTGGGTTACTTGGCTAACCAAAGAGGTTTTGCTCTTTGTGGGCAACAAGCCGCCAATGGCAACAGAGAAATCCGCAAAGCTCTCTCCGTTATTGGGTCTGCTTGTAATATTTACAAAATTTTCAATCCGCAACGGGTCGACGGAAATCGCAGCGTTGATCCGCTCCACGCTATCCATGTATACAGAAAGCTCTTCCGATTCCAGTCCGGAAATATAAACCTGATTAATACCGGACTCCGACAAATGGTGTGCTTGTGCAAACTGAAGAATGTTCTCCAGAGAACGAGCAACTTCTACGGCAAAGGACGGTGTGGTTCGATCGGCGAACAACCGCTTTCGGCTGCAATACTCTACTCTGCCGTCTGAAACCAGTACGTCCAGCATGGTGATGTCATCCACCATTTGGATAATACTGTTCACGCCGTTTCCTAACGGCGCAATCTCCAAAAGGCGAAGCATTGCCACTCTGGCACCCTCAACGCTTTCAATGGTGATGCCCAAGTTTTGGAACAGCTCAATGTAATTCTGCACATACTGTCTGGAAACCACCTGCGCAAACACACGCTGTACTTTTTCGGATTTCTTTACAGATTCTGCTTTGACTGAAGCGGCCGGCTGTGCTGCCTGTGGCTGTTCCCAAGGCATTTGCTGCGGCGGCGGAACCGGTTGGTTTTTTGTTTTTTTGCCGCCCAACTTTAAGCCAAAGGATTTTTCATCCTTTTCTTTTTTGGTTAAGCCGAAGGATTTTTTCGTTTTCTCCGCCTTTTCTTTGCGGGCTTTGGGCTGCATTGGCGCCGCGCTGCCCCGTGTTCCCGCCTTATCGTCCAACAGATAGTAGGAATACACCGGGTCCTCGATGCGTTCTACGTCGCTGAACTCACGAGAAATAAATTGCATCAACAGCTTTTCCGATTGCTTTGGCAGTTCCAATATCTTTGTGGTAAACTGGCTGCTGTTAATAACCAAATGCACGTCCTTGCGAGGCAAGTTATATTTTTCCCAGATGGTACGCATCAAATCGGAAAAAGCGTCCACATCCATTACGATGCCGTTCAGGATACAACCACGGGTATCCTCTTCATCGTACATTGCCTGAACCGTTACTCTTTGTCCCGAAACCGTACCGTCTACAATTCGGATATGTCGGTTAGATAGGTGTAATGCGATCATATTGTTCCGTCCTCCTTACATCGACACGCCACTGGTGCTGCCGATTGCACCGTAAGAGCCATACAGCGCACTGAATATTGCGATCAGCACAAAGGCTACAATCAAACCCATAACCATGAGCATGATCGGCTCTACATAAGAAACCATCTTGTTGATGGCAATTTCCGCATCGTATTCCAAGGAATCTGCCGTTGCCAACAGCATGGTGTCCAAGCTACCGGTTTCTTCCCCTACACGGATGGAGTCGGTCAGCTTCCGTACAAAGCCGTCTACCATGTCCAAACCCTCGCTGAGATTATTACCTGCACGAACAAAGGGAATGACCTGATCAAACTGCTGGTCGATGTAGTCGTTACCAATGGTTTTTCTGGTGATTTGCAATGCGGGAACGATGGGAATACCCGCAGAATACAAGGAGCTGAGGGTACGTGCAAACCGAGAGGTGCAAACAACCTTCTGCAACTTGCCGAACACCGGCACCTTTAATTTAAAGCGATGCCACTTGAGCCGCACCGATGGCATTCGCACCAACGCCTTTACGCCAAAATAAATGCCCACGCCCGCCGCAATGATAAGATACCAATAGTTTTGCATAATATGTCCGACGCCCATGAGAATGGTAGTGGACAGCGGCATGGAATCCATTTGGCTGAACAATTCGTCAAACTGGGGCAACAGGAAGTTGGTAACAATGAAAATAACGGCGATAATCATAGCGCCCAAGATTTTTGGATACACCATAGAGCTGGAGATTTTCGCATTCAGCTTGTGGTCTTTCTCGTAGAGCTGCGCCATTTTCATGGCTACCTGGTCCATGTTACCGCTGGTTTCTGCGGAGCGGAACATATAAATCATCAGGGGTGGGAAGGCATCTCCCTCCGCTTCCATTGCGTCGGAAAGGGCAATACCTTGGCGAATCTGCGTCAGCAGGTCGGTGTACACCGCCTTTTGCCGTGGCTTTACCGCATCTCCGTTGGCGATGATTGCCAACGCACGCACCAACGTAACACCGGCACCAATCAGCGTGGATAATTCTCGGCAAAACTCCGCCAACACTTTTGGCTTGAATCTCCGATTGCGGCGCACCGACTTTACCTCCTGAGCAGAAAGCAAAAACAGATTTTGCTCTCGCAGCCGCTGATAAAGC
>CAKSOB010000076.1 GCA_934476545.1 uncultured Eubacteriales bacterium
GAATAACCGTCACAGCCGATAATGGCAGCGCGGTTTTGTTTTGTCACCACAATAGATAAATAACTGCCTACATCCAAGACGGCTACTCGAATATGATCTCTTTCTGCAATTTGGTAACTGCCAATTCCAGAAAAAAGAAGAATCGCACTGACCAAAGCACCCATACGGTATCCGTGTTTTGTAGGACACCAAACCAATAAATATCCAAGCAGCAACAAGGAAAACAACAACCACAGAACCACAAATCCAAAGGAAGTAGAAACCGTGGAAAATGGTAAATTCCCTAGGAAATGTGTACAACCCTCCAACAGCTTCGCCAACACTCCGGATACGAACGCAAGTCCTTTTGCGAAAAAGGAAAATGGCGGTAATAATCCAAATACTGCCGCAAGGAAGCCTGTTTGAATCATCAATGTAGAGGGTATAAACAACAGAAGATTCGTGAGAGGTGCAATTAACGATATCGATCTTCCCGTCACGATAAACAGCGGTAAAGTAAATAATGTTGCACCCAGTGTAACCGATAGTAAATTTACGATTCGAAGAAAGAATCGTTGATCCCATCGCAATGCTTTCCCGTTACGCTGGTGTTCCATACGTTCTTTCACTGCTTTGGAAAGTTTTGGTGTTAACACTAAAATTCCCAAAGTAGATCCGAAGGATAATAATAATCCTTGGTCTCCACCGGCACAGGGATTCCATAGCCCAATTAGCAAAACAGCTCCGCCCAAGGAGTTGATGGCATCCGGCTTGCGGTGAAGCAATAAACCGCCCAGCATTAACAAGGTCATAATTCCGCTGCGAACCACACTGGGAGAAAATCCTGTAACAGCCATAAAGCACAGAACTGCAGCAGCGGTTAAAGAAACTGCCAATGATTTTGGTAACCGAACACTGCGAAAAATCCGCAGCAAAAGCAAGGAGATCAAGCTCATATGTAATCCGGATACCACAAGAATATGGTAAATACCACTATTGATAAAATCTTCTTTTACAGAACGAGTCAGTTCATCACGATCTCCGATGACTGCCGCCGACAGCAAAGAGGCCTCTTTCTTTGGCAATAAGCGATAGATGCTGTCTTTCATTGTTTTTCGCAGCAACAACGCATAATAATATGGTGGTTTTTGCTCTGTTTTTTCAATAGTAAAAGGCTGATACTCCCATAAAAATCCAAACAGCGTGATTCCTTTGGACGCATAGTAATATTGCGTGGAGAAATCATTGGAATTCCCCGGTGTATATAATTGGATTTTTCCGGTAATTTTATCATACAAATCCATACGTAATGGGTTCTGCGTAGAAATTCTGATTTTTTGCAGTTTAGGAAGTGAAATTTCTCCGTCTTCCGGGTCGGTTTTCAATTCATTCACTTCTAAAATATAGAAATGCCGCTGTTCCTCTTCGATTGGCAGTTCACAAAGTGTTCCGGTAATTGTAACCGTTTTCCCATTTAGCTGTTCTACCGGGTCTAATGTGGTTTTGGCATATCCGCCAAAGGTGAGAAATGCCATTGCACCTGTTAATAAAACAGCGCAAATAACCGTAATTTTTCGCTTTTTATGAAACAATAAAATTCCTGTTACCACCAACAAACAGAGTGTTCCCAACAGGGTAGAGAAAAAACTGCCAAAGGAAAGAGCGACCGTCAGCGTCAACAGATATGTAAACCCGATTAACGCCAATGGTCGCTTCATAAAAATTTCCCCTTACTTAGGATATTTTAAATTTCTCATCAACCGGGAGGCCATTGCATGGAGCGACCGCCCAACAGATGGAAGTGGATATGATGTACGGTTTGACCGCCATCTTCTCCACAGTTGTTTACAATTCGGAATCCTTTTTCCAAGCCCTGTTCCTTTGCCAGCTTTGCAGCTACTGCATAGATATGGCCGATGATTCCGCTGTTTTCTTCTGTGATTTCCATAGCAGACCCGATATGTGTCTTTGGAATCAACAAAATATGGGTTGGTGCTTGGGGATCTAAATCGTAAAAGGCAAGAACTTGAGCGTCCTCATATGCCTTTTTGCAGGGGATTTCTCCCGATGCAATTTTACAGAAAATACAATCCATCATTACGCCTCCTTTCCGCTTTTCTTTATAATAAAATTTATTTCAACATTTCGGTTACAAAACCTTCTACTGCTGCCAGTGCCTCATCCAGCTTTGTCAGATCTTTTGCGCCTGCCATTGCCAGATCCGGCTTGCCTCCGCCGTTACCACCTGCAATTTGTGCAACCTTGCGAACCAAATTGCCTGCATGAGCGCCCATCTGAATTGCTTCCTTACCGCAAGCTGCTGCGATGGTTGCCTTGCCGTCTGTGGTACCTGCCAATACAGCAACCACATTCGGCGCCAAATCCTTGAACTTATCGCACATGGTCTTGAGCATATCGCCACTGGTGCCGGTCAGCAATGCAGAGACGATCTTTACGCCGTTAACCTCTTTTGCCTTATCAAAAATGGAGAGGCTTTCCTGCAATGCCATCTTTTCATTGAGAGAAGCAATGGTCTTATCCTTATCCTTCATCTCAGCAACAATTGCAGCAACCTTTTCTACCAATTCATTGGAATTACCCAACTTAATTGCAGCAGCCGCACCGTGTACCATTCCCATTGCTGCATTCAGCATATTGAGAACACCTTGACCGGTTGTTGCTTCAATACGGCGAACACCGGCAGCAACAGAGCTTTCGGAAATGATTTTAAACAAGCCCAATTTTGCAGTGTTATCTACATGTGTACCACCGCAGAACTCCTTAGAGAACTCGCCGGCTGTTACAACACGAACGGTATCGCCGTACTTCTCACCGAACAGTGCCATTGCACCGATTTTCTTTGCTTCTTCAATCGGCATCTCTCTGCTTACAACGTCAATCGCATCAAAGATAACATCGTTAACACGCTTTTCTACCATCTTGATTTCTTCCGATGTCATAGCAGAGAAGTGGGTAAAGTCAAAGCGGATTCCTCTAGTATCTACCATCTGACCTGCCTGCTCAACGTGGTCACCCAATACCTCTCTCAAGGCTGCTTGCAGAAGGTGTGCGCCGGTGTGATTTCTCATAATAGAGGATCTCAAACGCTTGTTTACTTGGGCTTTTACGGTATCCCCTACGGACAACACTCCTTCTGTAACAGTAGTGTGATGCAGAAATGTCTTGGTATGATTTTTCACAGTGTCCTCTACCTCTGCTTTGCAAGCATCAGTGGAAATCACACCTACGTCACCAATCTGTCCGCCGCCCTCTGCATAGAACGGAGTGCGATCCAATACAACAGCTACTTCGTCACCTGCCATTGCGGAGTCCACTCTTTGACCGTCCTTTACAATTGCAAGAACCTTTGCTTCGGTTTCCATGGTTTCATAGCCAACAAAGGTTGTTTCGCCCAAATCGTTCAGTACATCGCCTTCGCCTTCCCAAGCATCGGCACCTGCATTCTTTCTGGCTGCACGAGCACGAGATTTTTGTTCCATCATCAGCGCTTGGAACTCCTCCTCATTTACGGTCATGCCACGCTCTGCCAAAATTTCCTTTGTCAAATCCAGTGGGAAACCGTAGGTATCGTTCAGGCGGAATGCCTCTGCACCGGAGAATACATCAGACTCTGCACGGTCAATAAACTCTGTCAGCAATGCCAAGCCTTGGTCAATGGTGCGGTTGAAGTTTTCTTCTTCTACTTCAATCAACTTTGTAATCATCGCACGCTTTTCGTCCAACTCCGGATAAGCGCCCTTATTTTCATCAATTACAGTATTTGCAACCTCAGCAAGGAAAGTGCGGTCAATTCCCAACAGTCTACCATGACGGGATGCTCTACGGAGCAAACGGCGCAGAACGTATCCTCTGCCCTCGTTGGAAGGCATTACGCCGTCACCAATCATAAAGGTAGTGGAACGAATGTGGTCGGTGATAACACGGATGGAAACATCTCTCTTTGCGTCTTCGCCGTAAGTTACATTGGCAATGCGGCAAACGTGCTGCAAAATCTTCTGAACGGTATCTACCAAGAACAGGTTATCCACGCCCTGCATAATGCAAGCCAAACGTTCCAGACCCATTCCTGTATCAATGTTTGGATGCTCCAATGGAGTATAGTTATTCTGACCGTCGTTGCTGAACTGTGTAAATACCAAGTTCCAAAACTCTACATAACGGTCACACTCACAGCCAACACCACAATCCGGAGAACCGCAGCCATGCTCTTCACCACGATCAAAGTACAGCTCGGAGCAAGGGCCGCAAGGACCTGCGCCGTGCTCCCAGAAGTTATCTTCCTTGCCCATACGAACGATGCGCTCCGGTGCAACGCCAACTTCCTTTGTCCAAATATCGAATGCTTCATCATCATCCAGATAAATGGTAACCCACAGCTTGTCTACCGGCAGCTCCAGAACCTCGGTGCAGAACTCCCATGCCCATTTAGTCGCCTCATGCTTAAAGTAATCTCCAAAGGAGAAGTTACCCAGCATTTCAAAATAGGTACCGTGACGAGCGGTGATGCCAACTCGCTCAATATCCGGCGTGCGAATACACTTTTGGCAAGTTGTTACACGAGTTCTTGGTGGGGTAACCTCACCGGTGAAGTACTTTTTCATCGGTGCCATACCGGAGTTGATGAGCAAAAGGCTCTTATCATCGTGAGGTACCAGGGAAAAGCTTGGCAGCCGCAAATGTCCCTTTGACTCGAAGAAAGAAAGATATTTTTCTCTCAGTTCATTTAAACCTGTCCATTCCATTGTTCCATTTCTCCTTGTTTTGGTGTAATGTCAATTTCAGTTTCTATCTATGACTATTTTATAAATTACAGCGTTTCAGTTCCTTTGGGCGCTCGTGCTTTTCGCAGCACTGCGCCCTTGGCAATCGGTGTTTCGCAGGGAGCTTTTACAATCATTGTGGCATGAGGAGCACTATCAATCTCCTCGCCTTCTCCGTTATAAAGTGTTGGAAGGGTAACCAAATACGGTGGCTTTCCTGCTTCTAAAACATCGAGCGTATCGCCTTTGCAAAATTTATTTCTCTGAGATAGGGTAACGACGCCATCTTGCCAATCCTCGCAAACAGCGACTACATCGTATTCCCGCACATAGCCGCCATTATCGGTGGTCTGCCCCGGCTCATGTCCAAAGTAAAAACCGGTACTGTACGGACGATGACTGATTTTAGACAGCTCCTCAGGAATCCATTTTGGGAGCGGCTCGTTTGGATGCTGATCATACGCATCAATCGCCGCACGATACGCATGTGTGGTAACTGCCACATAGTATGCGGATTTCGCTCGTCCTTCGATTTTCAAGCTGGTAACACCGGCTTCTGCCAATTCCGGAATATGGTCAATCATACACATATCCCGAGAGTTGAGAATATACGTTCCGGTTCCATCCTCAGAAATATCAAAATATTCTCCGGGACGTTTTTTCTCTACCAAAGAATACTCCCAACGGCATGGCTGTGAGCAATCTCCTCGGTTGGCATCTCGGTCATTCAAATACGCCGACAATAGGCAGCGCCCCGAAAAGGATACACACATGGCACCGTGAACAAAGGTTTCAATTTCCAAATCACTCGGTACACGGCTGCGAATTTCTCGAATATCTTCGAGCGATAGCTCTCTGGCAACCACAATTCGTTTCGCACCCAATTCATACAGCGCATTGGCGGAAGCGTAGTTTACAATTCCTGTTTGTGTGGACATATGAATATCCACCTTTGGGGCGTGCTTTTGTGCCAGTCGAAGAACGCCTAAGTCGGCAACGATCACCGCATCAATCCCGATTTGTTGGGCGTGCTGTAAAAATTCCGGCAAACGTTCCAATTCTTCGTTGCGAGGCAAGGTGTTGCAAGTCAGATACACTCGAACGCCCTGCGCATGACACCGCTGTATTGCCAATGCCAACTGATCCATCGTAAAGTTGGTGGGGGCTGTCCGCATCCCAAATTCTCTGCCGGCCAAATACACAGCATCGGCACCGTATTGCAGCGCGCTTTCCAACCGTTCCATATCTCCAACAGGAGAAAGCAGCTCCAGTTGTGGATGATTCATTTTTCTGCCTCCCTGTTAAGACAATCCGGCTTGCGCCTTATTATTTTCGTGTTCTGCCTCGGTGACTGCATAGTATGCTTTTCCATCC
>CAKSOB010000077.1 GCA_934476545.1 uncultured Eubacteriales bacterium
AGCCGTAGAGCAAGCCATTTTCGGTGGCTGTTCCATTGTGCAGCTTCGAGAAAAAGATACGGACGGTCGTGTCTTTTTTGAAACTGCCAAACGACTGCGGGAGATGACTGCGAAATTTTCCATTCCTCTCATCATCAACGACCGTGTGGACATCGCCATGGCTGTGGGTGCAGACGGCGTTCACTTGGGGCAAAAGGATCTTCCCTGCAAAGAAGTCCGTGCGCTACTGGGCAACGACCGTTTGATTGGTGTGTCTGCCGCTACCGTATCAGAAGCCATTCAAGCAGAGCGAGATGGTGCAGACTATTTGGGCGTTGGCGCAATGCATGTCACTGCCACCAAGCAAAACACCCGTCCGGTTACTCCTTCCCTGTTAGCAGAAATCACCGGATCGGTTTCCATTCCGGTAGTTGCCATCGGCGGCATTTCCGGTGAGAATGTCAACGAGCTGCAGCACACCGGCATTCACGGTGTTGCGGTGGTGTCGGCAGTATTGGGCAAACCGGATATCTTGGAAGCCGCCCGCACCCTGCGCAGCCAAGTGGAGGCAATTACCCATGTCTTTTGAAACCACCGCCGCCATCTTTGATTTGGATGGCACCCTGTTGGATTCCATGCACGTTTGGTCGGACATTGATGTGGAGTTTCTCCGAAAGCGAAATATTTTAAAAGTACCGAAAGCATATAGCCAAGCCTTGGCTTCTTTAAGTTTTCGGGAAACGGCGGAGTTTACCATTGACTACTTTTCTTTGGACGAGCAGCCGGACGACATTATGCACGAATGGAATCAAATGGCGATTGAGGCATACAGCCATCATGTGCAGCTCAAACCTCACGCCAAGGAGTTTTTACAATTTCTTCGCAGCAAAAATATTCGGTTGGGGGTCTGCACAGCGCTTTCTCAAAAATTGTATGTGCCGGCACTGCAAAACCATGGCATTTTCGATTGGTTCGATGCTATCGTCAGTACCGATGATGTAAACAAGGGAAAAAGCTATCCGGAGCCATATCAGTTAACTGCTGTCCGACTTGGCGTTTCGCCGGAGGACTGTGTGGTGTTTGAAGATATTCCGGAAGCCGTTACCGGCGCACAAAAGGCACGAATGCAGGTCTGCGGCGTGTACGATAATGCTTCCGCACACAAAGAACAACAAATGCGGTTATTATGCGACCGATACATTTTCAGTTTCAGCGAATTATTGCCGTAAAAAATCCGTCTCGGAGAAGATTCCGGGACGGATTTTCTGTTTGCTTCTATTAAGCAGGCTTTTTCTTTTTTATAAGCTCACACACCATTGCGCCGCCAATCATCAAGACAGCACCGACAATTTGCAGCGGCAGCATGGCTTCTCTCAAAAACAAAACCGAAAACAGCACTGCCGGACAATGCCAAAAATCCAAAGGATTTTTTCTTTCGATGAAAGGTAAACCGACCGCCTCGCAAAAAGAACAATCCCAACAAAAACAAACCGCCCACAAGCAGCAACCACACCGTTAGAGCCAAACAGCAGCAGGGCAACCAGATATTTTAAAAACGCTTTCTTTTCCATAGAACTCCTTATTTTTTGCTGATAAGAAAAGCATAGTACAATTCGCTAAATTCCAAAGGCGAATTTTTCAAATCTAATTCACTACAAAATCGGATAGATGAACAACACAAAAAGCTATTTCCTTTTCTCAGTTGAATGAAAGGAAATGGCTTTTGTTTTTTATATTAATTGGATTGTCGTTCCACTGCACGGCACAAAGCGCCGAACTGCTCCATGGTCAACTGCTCTGCCCGGGCAGTTTCCGGAATTCCTGCATCTGCCAGTAAGGCTTTCACTGCATCCTTTGGCAGAGATAAACCGGAGGACAGGGAGTTGCACACGGTTTTTCTTCGCTGAGAAAAGGCTGCCTGCACCACCCTGAAAAACGCTTTTTGGTCTAAGTCTGTAAGCGCCTCCGGCGGCGCAGACCGCACATCCAGTTTCATAACGGCGGAATCTACATTGGGTGCCGGGAAAAAGCTATCTCGCTTCACATCAAAGAGAATCTCCGGCTCAGCGTAATACTGCACTGCCACACTGACGGCACCGCATTCCCGTTGTCCGGGGCGAGCGCAGATTCGCACAGCTGCTTCCTTCTGTACCATGACCACCAAAGAACGAACGGGCAACCGCTCCTCCAACAGCTTCATAATGACAGGAGAAGTGATGTAATAAGGCAAGTTGGCGCAAACCACAATATCCTTATGGTTGGGGAATTGCTCTGCAATCAGGTTATGTAAATCAATCTCCATCACGTCGCCGCTGACCACCGTTACATTGTCAAAGTCGGATAGCGTATCTGCCAGCACTTCCGGAAGCCGTTTATCCAACTCGATGGCAACCACCTTATCCGCCCGCAATGCCAACTGCTGTGTCAGCACACCAAAGCCGGGACCAACCTCAATCACACCGGTTTCTTTGGTCACACCGCTCTCCTCCGCCATCCGTGGGCAAACCTCCGGGTCAATGAGAAAGTTCTGTCCCAAGGATTTGGAAAATTGAAAGCCGTGTTGATTTAAGATTCGTTTTACTTCTTTGATGTCCGATAAATTCCGCATAAGCGCCATCCTTTCGCCCTGTCAATCTTCCCTTTATCATACCACAGGTGCAGGGAAAAAGGCAACTATCATTGGCAGGTAATTGTACCTTGCGCGCCATAGATGGACTTGTTGCCGTTCACCAAATACGCAATCACGCAGACCACCACAAAGGCAACTGCATTGGAGCCGCCAAATACTTCCAAGCCGATCATAATCGGAGCCAACAGGGTGTTGGTTGCGCTGCCGAACACCGCTGCATAGCCCAGTGCGGCGCAAACGACCAATGGCAATCCAAACAAACTGCCCAACAAAATGCCAAGAGAAGCGCCGATGGAGAACAACGGCGTTACCTCGCCGCCTTGGAAGCCGATTGCTAAGGTTACAACCGTGAAGATGATTTTCAAAATCCAGTCATACGGATAAACGGCAGAGCCATTAAAGGATGCTGTAATCAAGTTGGTTCCAAGACCGCTGTACCGACCACCGTGGAGCAGAATCAAGCAAGCTGCCAACACCACGGAAACCGCACCGATACGAATGTAAGGATTCTTGATTTTATCGCCCATAATTTTCTTGGCTTTGCCCAACAGAAAGGAGAACAGTCGTCCTGCAAATCCAAAGGCAATGCCCAATACAATCAACAAGCCAATCATACGGAAATCAGTCAAATTCAAGCTGTCACTGATAGAAACGGTAAACTTCTCCAAGCCCAACAGATGAGAAGTAAATGCAGAGGTAAAGGCAGCGATCATCGCCGGAAACAGTGCGCCGTATTCCAAATAACCCACCATTAAAACTTCCATGGCAAAAAAGACTGCTGTCAACGGTGTTTGAAATAGCCCGGCAAAACCCGCAGCCATACCGATGACCAACATGATAGGACGATTCTCTTTGATACGAAACAACCGCCCTACCCCATTGGACAGCGTTGCGCCAAGCTGTACCGCAACACCCTCTCGTCCTGCACTGCCCCCGAACAAGTGCGTAATCCATGTGCTGAGAATAACAAGTGGAATCAACGGCAGCGGAATGGAATCCCGCTTTTTCTGCCCTACTTCAAAAACTAAAGTCATGCCCTTTTGGCTCAGCGGACTGAACTGCCGATACATCCAAACAATCAGCAAACCTGCCAAAGGCAAGAACGGCAGCAAAAATAAGTAGTGGGCTGCCCGAAAGTCGGAAATTAAAATCAATACCCGACCAAACAGCGTACACAGTGCGCCAACCAAAATACCTACGATCAGGGACAGTGGGATGTATTTTGCCAGCCACGCATTTTGGGTCAATACCTTTTTTGCCCGTTGGCGATAGTCTTTCCAACGGTCATTCCATGCTTGTTTGTTCATAAAAATTCCTCCTCAAAGTGCAAAAAGAGCTGACGACCCCTGCAATCTCTTGCAGAAGCCATCAGCTCTTTTCAAGCGGTTTTGGTCAAGGACCAAGGGAGTGCCTCATTCCCCGATCAATTTCAAATTTATTATACACCTCGTACAGGCGTTTGTCAATTTCTTTTTATCCGCCAATCCAGTGAATCACTTGTTCCGCAATAAACACGGATGCCGAAGCGCCGATTGCAACCGTCAGCAATCCTCTGCCCCAGAACGCCAGCGCCACTGCCACCGCCATTCCGATTGCGCCGGAAATCAAATTTTCCGTAGAATACAGAATTTCCGGAAAGGTCATTGCCGCCAGCACCGCATAGGGTACATAGTGCAAAAAGGAATGGATGAACCGGTTTTGAATCTTCTTTCGAAAAATCGTCAGCGGCAACATTCTGGGCAAGTAGGTCACCAACGCCATAATGGCAATACAAATAAAAATTCGGGTGTAATCCATTAGGAAGATTCCTCCTTTACGGGGAACTTCCATGCGGCAAAGCCGGCTGCCACAATGGCACAAATGATGATAACCCATCCGGCAGACAACTGATTCAGCCCGGGAATCCAATAGAAGCAGCAGCGCAGAACTGCAGAAATTACCACTACCAGCAGAACCGATTTCGATTTTCTGGAAGGTGGAATGATAATTGCCAGAAACATTCCGTAAATGGCAATACCCAGTGCGGTTCGGACGGATACCGGCAAAAAGCCCGTAGCCGTTGCACCGAGCAGGGTTCCCGCCGCCCAACCCAGATAGGGTGTTAAAATCAGTCCTGCAAAATAGCGGCTGTTTACATCTCGCTCCTGCTGCATGGCAACGGCGAACACTTCATCGGTAATTCCAAAGGAGAGAATCAATCGTTGCAACACCGTCATGGAGGATTCCACCTTTTGAGAAAGCGATAAGGACATGAGCATATATCGGATGTTGATGACGAAGGTGGTAATGGCAATTTCCATATACATGGCACCGTTCATCAACAACTCTGTTCCGGCAAACTGTCCGGCGGAGGTCAGGTTGGTCATAGAAATCAACACTGCCATCCACCCGGGATACCCGTGCTGTACCACCATCATACCAAAGGTAAAGGATACGGACAAATATCCAAGACAAATGGGAATTCCATCCCGCAACCCTTTTGTAAAGGTCAGCTTTGGTGGAACAGAAAGCGTCGACTCCGACTTATGCGCTTCTTTCTGCAAGATGCCACCCCCATTGCAGTTTTTTAAGATCCATAATATTTTATTTTATTCTTTCAGCAGCCGTTGTGTTTACAGCAATGCGCAAACAGCATCGCCCATCTCTGTGCAGGTAACCTTCTTGGTACCCTCTACATAAATGTCAGCGGTACGAGTTGTTTTCAGAACCTCTGCAACAGCAGCCTCGATGGCTTCCGCAGCCTTTGGCTCATCCAAGGTGTAACGGAGCATCATGGCAACGGACAGAATGGTTGCCAGTGGGTTTGCCAGGCCGGTGCCGGCAATATCCGGTGCAGAACCGTGGATCGGCTCGTACAGGCCAAACTTGTTCTCTCCCAAGCTGGTGGAGGACAGCATACCGATGGAACCGCTGATCATGGAAGCCTCATCGGAGAGAATGTCGCCAAAGATGTTGGAGGTAAGCAATACGTCAAACTGACCCGGGTTGCGAACCAGCTGCATTGCGCAGTTATCTACATACATATTGGTGATCTCTACTTCCGGATACTCCTCCCCGATGCGAGCAACGGTTGCTCTCCACAGACGAGAGGACTCCAGTACGTTTGCCTTATCTACGCTGCACAGCTTGCAGTTGCGCTTCTTTGCCATTTCAAAGCCGATTCTTGCAATACGCTCGATTTCCGGTACGGAATAGCGCTCGGTATCATAAGCAGACTCTACGCCGTCAACAGTGTCACGACCACGCTCACCGAAGTAGATACCACCGGTCAGCTCACGCACAACCATGATGTCCAGAGAATCGCCGATCAGCTCCGGCTTGATTGGAGAAGCATCCTTCAGGGACTCAAAAATCACAGCCGGACGCAGGTTTGCAAACAGACCCAATGCGGAACGAATGCCCAAAAGACCTGCTTCCGGACGCTTATTGCCCTGCATACCATCCCACTTTGGACCGCCTACGGCACCCAGCAGAACAGCGTCGGATGCCTTACACTTGTCGATGGTATCCTGTGG
>CAKSOB010000078.1 GCA_934476545.1 uncultured Eubacteriales bacterium
GTTACCACTACGGAAACCACAGTGAAAGACAGCAAGGGTAATGTTGTCAAGAAAACCACTAAGAAAGAAATTAAGAATATCGGCAACGGTACCGATGCGGTCATTGACGTGGACAACAATACCGCCATCATCAACAAAATTGGCGCAGCCAAGCCGAAGGGGATGCAGGCAACCATCAATAATAAGGTGCTCTCCCAGTTGAAAGAAGCCAACAACGGGAAAGATCTGCTTCTCACCATGATTGTAAAGGACAAGGACGGCAACAAGCGGTACTCCGTAGAGGTCAACACTGCCGATCTGACCCCGAAAAATAAGCTGTACATCTACAAAAAGGACAGCAAAACAGGCGAGCTGATTCTGGTAAATAACAAAGCCTATATCACCGACAGCAAGGGACAGTTGAAGCTGATCATTCGCTCCAAGGGCGACTTTGTTTTGAAGAACGCCGAGGACGCTGCAAAAATCAACGAGAGAATCCTTGCTGCCGTTCAAGCTAAGAAAAACAAAGCAACTATAGCAAAGGGCAAGACGGAATTCTTTGCCTTCCACGAGGATTTGGATATGCGGAATGTGAAAAGCATTTCGTACGAGTCCTCCGACCCCCGCATTGCCACGGTGAATGAAACCGGCAAGATCAAGGGCAAAAAAGCAGGGACGGCAATCATCACCGCTACCGTTACCTTAAAGAACGGCGAAACCAAAACCGTCACCATGAAGGTGACCGTAAAATAAACCATACAGTGCCCAAGGATGTATGTCATCTTTGGGCGCTTTTTATGGCAGGTTTTGTATAAAAGCAAGAGAATGGTATCGTTTGTTGATTAAGATTTATTATTAACTATATATTGAGAAAAGTCAATCAATAAAAGGTTGTTTTACAGAAAAGAACGACTTATACTGGTATCAGAACGAAAGGGGATAACCGTTCTAACCTGACTGCAATCAGGTTCCCCAAAAGACTCTCTTGTAAACAGTTCTATAAAAGGTGTTAATTTCTGATAACCGGAGGATGATTTGCGAATTCTTCTGAGATAGAACAAAATAAAATTAGAGCTAACAATTATTTTACTGGTGAAGTCTTCAAGTTCCCTTTCCAAAAAAGTCGATTTTCCAACGCTGAAGCGGATGAGGAATCGACTTTTTCTTTATTATGAAATGATAAAATCAATTTTAAAGAGTATTGTTTTCAAACAAAAACAGTATAATTGTATGATTTGTTGGTTAAAATTTCTCATTAACACTTGTTGAGAAAAATCAATCAATAATGTCATGACAGACTCAAAAGGGGTGTGCTATATTTTTCTTATGTTTTAATAGAAAGGGGAACCTTTAATGAAGAAAAACAAATTGTGGCAGAAAGAAAAAATAGAGATAATTTTTGATAAAATGTCTACCTGAAAAATGCAATTTATTTGATAGTTGATTATTTTTTCTCAATAACCGATTGTATCCGTATTGCGGAATTTGATAGGATGAATCCATCAAATAAACGAGGTGATAAAAATGTATGATACAACCGGTGGAAACAGCCCAAGATTTCCTGTGGGCGAGGGAGGAAAGGAAATGCTTTCTCAAATGAGTGAGCACCACACCCCGATTACCAACATGGCAATTTCTCTGCTGGAGGTACAGCCAAACGACACTGTTTTAGATATTGGCTGCGGTGGCGGACGAGCCTTGCAGCGAATCTCTAAGCTTGTTACAACCGGCAGTTTGGTAGGGGTAGATTATTCCGAAACAGCGGTAGCTTGCGCCGCAGAAGAAAATGCCGATGATGTGGCAAGCGGAAAAATGAAAATTGTGCAGGGAAGTGTATCGGAACTTCCTTTTGCAGAAAATACCTTTGACAAAGTTTATTCCATTGAAAGTTACTTTTTCTGGCCGGATCTTCAGGAGGATGTAAAAGAGATCCTTCGTGTATTGAAGCCAGGGGGCAAGGCAGTGCTTGCGGGCTGTCTTGTACCGCAGCGAGACTATACAGAGGAAATAGAGGCACGGTTTGCTGCCATGAAAATTCATCTAATATCGGCTGAGGATTTTGCGCTTCTTTTGCAGGATGCAGGATTCCGAGATGTACGGGTACAGGTGAAACCCAGTGACGAGGAACCGTATCTCCACCTTTGCGCAATCGGCTGGAAATAATCGGAACAGGCGAACGGATTTTGTATCGGTTTGCCTGTTTTTCGTTTAGCAGAAAAAATTTAGGGGTTGTGTCTTATGTTACAAAACAGCGAAAGTGTATTGAAATTAAAAACAGCTGCCATTGAACTCTTATCCGATGTTCCCTGTAAGAAAATTACAGTGGCAATGGTATTGGAGGGTTCCGGTGTTGCCCGGCGCACTTTTTATAAGTATTTTGAAAATATGGGCAGCTTATGGCACAGTCTATCTCACGATACGGTGCTGTCGATTGAAACCATGTCCGGTATGTTAACATTGGCACCGGGAAATCATCATAGCCGTTCACAAAGAAGTAATATTCAAAGAATGGTGGGACTTTCCTCCACAGAGATGGCAAAATACATGGCGGATTATCTGATGAAGCATGAATTGCTGATTCAATGTTTGGTTGTGTTGGATCCTTACTTTTTGAATAAATGGAAAGAACAGACTGCTTCTTTATTTCGAGAGGTTCTCTTGCAGGGAGGATACACCATGGAAAGAAGCAATCGAATTGCAGGACTTTTGAGCAAAAGTTTGGTGGATGGCTGTATTACAGCAGTGGAATGGAAAGATCGACAGGCGATTATTGAAAACTATATTGCGGTTTACGATATTTTATATGTTCTTTGTGAGCATCAAGAGAGGTTGTGTGCGCAGAAAAAAAGCGCATCCTTTAGTGCATAAGGCAGAACATATTACCGATGATAGCTTCTGTTTTAAAATGAAGTTAGGAAAAAAATGAGGATACATTTTTAAAAAGAGTGTATCCCTCATAACGGTAAAAAAAGAGGGTATTGAGAAAAATTGTGCAATAACAATTGGACATTTCAAATTTGATATGGTTTTATAATAACAGATGCATCAAATTTAGGAAAGGAGGAAGACAATTGCACAAAAGCAGGAAAACGGGAACAGCGCTCAAAATCGGATGGCGCATCTTGGAGTTTCTTTTGATTTTGTTAATTCTTTCGATTGTTGTATTTGTCTTAGCAAGACTGGCGCCGGGTGATCCGTTGCAATCTTTTTACGGAGATGCGGTAGAATCTATGACAACAGAGGAATTGGCGGCTGCCCGTGCCAGACTGGGGTTGGACAAGCCAATTTGGATGCAATATTTTAATTGGATCGGCGGTGTGTTCCAAGGCGATTTTGGTATTTCCTTAAAGTATAAAATGCCTGCCATGCAGGTGATTGGACCGTTAATTGGCAATACCCTTTTATTGGGTAGCATCGGGTATTTGTTGGTGTTTTTGTTAGCAGTTCTTCTTGCTATGGTGTGTGCCAGATTTGAGGACAGTTGGTTGGACAAAGCCATTTGTAAAATCGGTACGATCATCTACTACATCCCACCGTTTTGGCTTGGTGTGGTGTTGGTTATGATTTTCAGCGTCGGATTGCGATGGTTTCCCAGCAGCGGTGCTTACGATACCGGCATGGCGGGCGATGTAGGGAATAGAATTAGCCATATGATTCTGCCCTTAGTTGTGATGGTGGCAAGTCATTTTTGGTATTACACTTACCTAATTCGCAATAAGCTTTTGGATGAAGTTCGCAAGGATTATGTACTGCTTGCAAAGTCTAACGGTTTTGGAAAAAGCCGAATCCTTTGGGGACATTGTCTGCGGAATGTCGCTCCCACCATTGTTAGTATTATGGCAATTTCCATTCCCCATGTGTTGAGCGGAACTTACATTGTGGAGTCGGTGTTCAACTATGCAGGCATCGGCTCTCTCGGTGTGGAAAGCGCCAAATACCATGACTACAATCTTTTAATGCTGGTTGTACTGATTACAGGCGTTTTGGTGATTGCCAGCAGTTTGGCAGCACAAACGGTGAATGAAGTGATTGACCCGAGAATGAAAGCTGTGGAGGTGAGCCCATGGAGGCGACGGCACAAAGCAAAAGCATAACCGATGATTTATTTACAATCGTTGGGGAAAATTATAAAGTACATACACCGGAATTGAAAAAGCCGAGCCTCCGGTACCGCTTAAAAGGAAAACCGATTGTTTCCGGTGTGGTATTGCTGTTGATCATCGGAGGCTGTTTGTTTGCGGAATTGATTATGAATCACAATCCGTCAGAGTTCTTTTTAGACCACTTGAACGAAGCGCCCAATGGGGAATTCTTATTTGGTACGGACTCGATGGGACGAGATTTATTCTCTCTGATTTGGTACGGTGGTCGAGCGTCCATTTTGATAGGATTGTTCAGCGCAGCAATCATTACCGTAATTGGCATTGTGTACGGCTGTATCAGCGGTGGAGCAAGAGGATGGCTTGATGCTATTTTAATGCGAATTGTAGAGGTTGCCGGCAGTATTCCGTCCATCCTCTTGATTTTGTTAATTACCGGCTTTTTTGGCAGTAATAATATCATCACGCTGTCCATTGTAATCGGCATTACAAGCTGGTTTGGTTTGGCAAGAATTGTTCGCAGTGAGGTACGGCAGATTCGCAATACAGAATACATTTTGGCAGCGCGTTGTATGGGTGCAAAATTCTCTCGTATTATGTTGCGGCATCTGATTCCAAATTTTGTTTCGGCAATTATGTTTGTGATTATTTCCGGTATCAGTACCAGTATGACAACGGAATCTACCTTGAGTTTTCTTGGTTTGGGACTTCCGGTAAAGGTGGTTTCTTGGGGCAGTATGTTATCCTTGGCAAACAAGGCGTTATTGATGAATACCCCGTGGGTTATTTTAATTCCGGGATGTTTCCTTGTGGTTACGCTGCTCTGTATTACCAATATCGGACACTGTTTTAGAAAAGAAGTGAATCGCAGACCCAGCAACTTATAAAATTATCATTTAGGAGGCTATTCGTTATGAAAGTAAAAACAAAAGTAATTTCTCTTATTTCCTTGGCAGCCGCCTCTATCTTTATGATGGCAGCCTTGGTAGGATGCGGCGGGGAGCAGCCTGTTGCAAGCGGCGCTGCCCCTGCAACTTCTGCTGCCGACACCCAAAAGAAGGATACCCTCGTTTATGCCGGGGAATCCGAAAGTACCATCAATCCAATTCTCAACAGCCATGATGAGTTGCCGGATATTATTTTCTCCGGATTGATGAAGTTTGACGGCAACAATAAGCCTATCTGCGATTTGGCAGAAAGCTATGAATATGATAAGGATTCCATGACCTATACCTTTCATTTGAGAAAAGGCGTAAAGTGGCATGATGGAAAAGACTTTACCGCAGACGATGTAGTATTTACATACAAAGTGTTGACAGAGGATAAAACCTTGTCTGCCAGCATTACCTCTAACTATGAGGATATTAAAAAGGTTTCCGCTCCGGATCAGTATATCGTTGTATTTCAAATGAAGGCTTATGATGCGGCGATGTTGGATTACTTTACCATGGGCATTATTCCACAGCATTTGCTGGAGGGAAAGGACATCAATACCGATTCCTTTAACCAACATCCGATTGGCACCGGTCGCTATAAATTTGTTTCTTGGGATACAGCCGGTGGCAGCATCTCGTTGGATAGAAATGAGGACTACTACGATAAGGTTCCCAATATTGAGCATATCGTGTATAAGACAGTTTCCGTAGAAAGTACCAAAGCAACCATGCTGCAATCCGGTGAAGCAGACTTAGCATGGCTCAACGCAAACTATGCAAGCACCTTCCGAAATAACGATGCTTACACCAATATTGATTTCCAAACTGCGGACTATCGTGGTGCGGCTATGGACTATCGAACAGAATTTTGGCAACATAACAAAGATTCTGTTGCGGTTCTGAACTACGCACTGGATAAAGATGCCATTGTTCGTGGTGTGTTTGACGGTATGGGCGAGCCGGCATGGTCTGTTATCCAGTTGAGTAATATGGGTGGTAACGAAAAAGCAAATGTTTACA
>CAKSOB010000079.1 GCA_934476545.1 uncultured Eubacteriales bacterium
TATGATGTATAAGGAGAGGTACGGCATCGCATAGAACGCTACTAAATATTTTTTGTAACTGTTAATTTTGTGCCTAACCGGATCACTTTTGCTAAAGATGAACAGGTTAAAGAAACTTGCATAAAAAATCATTGCGTTGTTATGCTTGTCCGAGCTTATCTGCCGATAATCATCTAAACAGTCTGGTTCACGACGAGTTCCCTCTATGCGCAGAAAATCGCATAGCTATGCAGTTTTTGCAGATGATTACGGGGTATCCGCACCAAGTTAGAATGGCTTTCGAGTTGTTCTTTTTCAATAAAGATAAAAAGAAAACTGTTCAAGCAGTGTGTATCGCTTGAACAGTTTTTGTTTATAGAATTACTTTTACAATAAAGGTGTGGTTTTGCACCGAGAACTGGCATTTTCCGTTGAGCCGCTCCGTCATATAACGGATGCTTTGGGTTCCGTAGCCATGCCCTGCTTGGGTGGAAACAGGGAGCCCGTCTACAAAAACAGGTGGTTCTGCCACCGGATTTTCTACCGAGAGCAGTAATTTGTTGTTTGCAGTTTTCAACAATAATTTTACGCTTCGTTGAGATGTTTCCAATGGCTTTTGTGCGTTCAGCGCATTGTCCAGCGCATTGGATAGAATCGCCGCTACCATATTTATATCAAAGGGGAGAGCGTCCAGCTCTACCTTATGCACAAACGCAACCTGTTCCGCCTGGCACTTTGCCGCAAAGTCGGAGAGAATATAATTGATGGTGTCTATTTTGCAGAAGTGCTGTACCTTTGTGGAGGGCATCCGAGAAAGATACAGCGCAACCTGCTCCTTGGCTTTGTCTGCGTTGCCTTCCTCCAAACAAACGGAAAGACTACTCAAAAACAGGCGCATATCGTGGTGCAGCAGTCGGATTTCCTGTTCGTTGCGCCGCAGGGCTTCCAGTTCCTTTTTCTGCTGCTCCACGGAGATTTTCGTGATTTCTGCCTTGTGTTCCGCAATGGTTTTTTCTTCGCTTTCTTTGCAATAGAGAATACAAAAAATCATATACATTACGCCCAGGAAGCAAGGCAAAAACTCCGCCACAATCCGATTGTTCTGCATCCATAGGTCGGTGTAAATCATGGTGCCATAGTCGAACAGGTAATAAACCGCCGGCATCATGCCAAACAAGCAAATGCTGCGGGTGTCCTTATTATAGACCTTCGCAAAGTAGGGGGCAGCAAATTGCAGCGTTACCAACGCAACCACCGGCAACAGACAGCTTCGCACCACCAGTTCAATGGTGGTGCTGCCGGTGAGGGTATTGGCTAACACGCCGCACCACTTCACCGGTTGACAGAATAAATACGCCGTTAGTACCGCAGCGCCGGCGGTGACCGGTCGTTTGCGGTAGACAAGCCACAGCAGCAAAAACAGCGGCAGGTGAGTGCTGATTGGGTATAGCTCCCAAACAGAATCCTCGCCTAGGAAGAAAAAGGAAAGCACTTCTAATCCGCCGCATAGTCCGGAGATTCCCAGAAACAAGAAGATATTCTTCTTGATTTGAAAAGAAACGCCTGCAAATGCACCGGATAAAAATACCCCAAAGAGCAACAGCAGAGTACCATGCAGAAAAAATAAGGCTAGTTCCATTAGGTAGATTCACCCTCTCTGAATAACAGGTCAAAGTATGCCGCTTCAAATTCACCGTGACAACTGCGGGAAATCGGAATCCGTGCGCCGGACTGCATCTGAATTTCCTTTTGGGTGTAGGTGGCAATGCGATACAAATTCACAATGTAACTGCGGTGGCATTTAAAAAATCCGTCCGCCAACAGCAGCTTGCTTTGGAAAAAGTAAAGCGGCTGGTTCGATTCGATGTGGTGTCCGTCCTCTAGGGTGACGGACACCTTCTTGCCCAACGCTTCCACCGATTCAATTCTCCGCAGCGCCACACGATGGGTCGCCGTAATTGTGGGAATTGTTAAAAACTTCGCCTGCTCCAAAATCTCGTCATACAGCTTGCAGATGCAGTGATACAACCGCTCCGGGGTCAAAGGCTTTAGCAGGTAGTGGTTTGCGTGTACTTCGTAAGACTCCTCCACAAACTCCGGTGAGGAGGTCAGCAGAATAATCTTCACCGACTGGTCGTACCGGCGAATCTCCGTAGCGGTTTCAATGCCGCTTTGCATTGGCATGATGACATCCAAAAAAATCATGTCAAACGGGACGGCTTGGTGCCGTTCAATCAGCGACTCCCCGTCAGAAAAAAGCTCCACCACAAGGCGTGCAGGGCTGTCGCTCCACTCCTCTAAGTAACGCTTGGCTACCTGCAAAAAATCTGTCATATCGTCACAAACGGCAATCCGCAGCATTATCGGTTCTCCTTTTCTTCCAAGATACTCCTAGTGTATCATGGATTTTGCAAAGGGACAACCGGATTCCAAAAAAATCGGCGTCTTGCGGAAGATACTTCTATTATAACACCTTTTTGCCGTTTGCAAGGGGTGCGGCGGTGCATTTCGTTCCCTATTTTGTACCGTTCGTTCCCCGTTACCAAAAAGTGGTCGGTTTGGGTGTAAAATAATGGCAGAAACCCCACCGGAAAAAGGAGGAAATATTATGCAAAATACAAATAAAAACCGTCGTGGCAAGGTGGCTGCCATCTTCTTGGCGCTGTTGGTAACGGCAACCGCCGTGCCGGCTATGAGCATTTCCGCTTTGGTTGCGGAGAAGAATAATACAGGAATCTCCACACAAGATGTAGGGGGGGCAAGTAATCAGGATACTGCAAATAGTAGAGCGGCTTCTGAAAAGGATATGCCGGATACAATTACAGGTTTAACCTATATCTATGATGTGTGGAGAAACCCCTCCAATCCGGTATTCGGAGGAACAAGCAAAACGGTAAAGGCGTATTCCTTGGGTACTCCCTATGTAAGACAGAATGATAAAGACTCTCAAATAAGTAGCAAGTACTGCACTTTAAAGTATGTGGGGAAATATGAAAATGTCAAAAATACCGTAGGGGGCAGTTCGGTTATACAAAAATTTAAAAGCGAATATCAGACTGAAGGGAAGACTTTAACTTCATCAGATGACTTCGCAATTTATGAAATAAAGGGAAGAGTTAACGGGATTGACGATACGAGAATTGCTTATGGTGTTGTCGTTTCTTTCGATGCTACAAACAATAAAGTAGTTCTTGTAGGATGGACCGACGGAGGAAGTAGAGGCTATGGCTACTTGCTTAGCAGTACAGAAATAACTAGCACGGGCTACTATGATATAAACGTTAACCCTCTGAATAACAAATACACAACTACTACCACTACCACCACACCGGGTGAATCTACAAGCCAACACACCGACCACTGCGTTTGCAACGGAACAGCAGTCGGTCAAGAGGGACATACTCATAATACCACAACAGCATGGACAGCCATAAAAGATAAAAACAATAGTGGAAAAATTGAAAAAAGCGAACTCCCTACAACCGGTGGCAACTACTATTTGACGGAAGATGTAGAGATAGGTGGTTATTCATGGACTCCGCCTGCTGATACAAACCTGTGCCTGAACGGTCACACAATAGAGTTCAAAAGAGCAGGGAGTACTGGCGGAACAGATAGAGCAATTGCCGTTACCAAGGGAGATTTTTCTCTGACAGATTGTAACGATACGGAAACTCATAAGTACTCCAGTGTAGGACAAAAAGGGTTGTGGCAGCTAGATGAAGAAAGCGGAACCAACACACTGGCAGGCGGTGCGCTTGTTGGAGATAAAAACTATTATAGTTACGGTGTTTATGTAGAAAATGGAAAGACATTCAATATGTATGGCGGCAATATTGTTGGATTTGACGGAAAGCCAGCCTCAGCAGGGAGTTCTGCTAGAACTATTGAAGTAGAGGGAACTTTTAATTTATATGGAGGTACGATTGCCCATAACTATGCACCAGTATACGGAGCAGTGAAAGTCAGTTCCACCGGCAAATTTACCATGAATGGTGGTAAAATTACAGAAAATAAAGTTGCATATCAAACTAGTATGCCGTATGGTGGCAGTGGTGTATATGTAGCAGGTGGCGAATTTACCATGAATGATGGCGAAATCACCAACAATATTGCGGAAGAAACGTATGGCGGCGGTATTTATTGCAGTTCTAGTAGTAAAGTTGCCATCAACGGTGGAACCATAAGTGGGAATACAGCCACTGTAATGGACGGATTCACTCCCGTGGACGGCGGAAACGGAATTTATCTCAGCGGAAAAAGTGAGGGTGCATATCTTAACATCAGCGATAGTACTGCGATTGAGGATGAAATCCTTTTAGGTGAGGAGGGATATGTCACCTTTACCAATGCGCTTCAGAGTTCCTTAACATTTGGTGTTGAAAGTCCCAAGGATGGTCGCATTATTGCAAAGGGAACCGTGGATTATTTACTTACAGAAGATGACTTGAATAAGATCACTTTAAAGAATGTTAATGGGTTTATTGCAGAACTGGATAAAGAGAGTAATGCCATTAAACTGATAAGCATGAATTTGAATAGTTTGAAGCCAACTCCTGCTGAAAAATTAACCTATGAAAAGAATAATGAACAGCGGCTTTTGCAAAAACCAGGTACTGCACCCAATGGCAATTATGTAATAAAGTATCGTGTAATTGCACCCGATGGAACACCGGGAAATTGGGTAACAGATTATAAGCAGATAACCGGAGAGAATGCGGGTACTTATACGGTAGAATACCAACTGTATAGAATTGACGGAAGTGTAGTCAATGGAGCATCAGGTAGTGTTACAGTCACCATTAAAAAGGCATATCCGCAGGTATATACATCTAAAATTGACGGATTAAAATACACGGGTCAACCTCAACAACTCGTAACAGTAACCTGTAATCCGGAAGAGGATAATGGTACTGGATATACCGTGAAGTATGCTGTAACAGTCGATGATAAAAAACCAGCTTTGAGTGCGGATGTTTGGTTAAACACCATTCCGGAAGAAATCAACGCAGGTGAATATTATGTATGGTACAAGATAGTTGGTAGCGATAACTATAGTTCTAGCACTTCCGATGGCATAAGCTGTACTCGTGTACCGATTGCCCAAGCTGAAGTAACCGTAACCCCACCAAAGGCAATAAATCCAACCTACAACGGTAAGGAGCAAGATATTGCAACCGAGGGTAGCTTGACTTGTACTGATACAAATGCAAATGGCGATTTCTTTACCGCCGCTGATTTTGGAAAACTAATTTACGCTGTAACTGCTGCAAGTGCCGAAAACTGCCCTGCAACCTTATTTGATAACGTACCGAAAAAAACAGAGGTTGGCGAGTATAAAGTTTGGTATGGTGTTGACAACGTAACAGACCAAAAAAAGAACTTTAAATATGTATTAGCAGATGGAAGCGAAATTACAGGTTACGATAACTATATCAAAGCCTCCATCAAAGAAAAAGAATCTACCTCGAGTGGGGGAGGCGGAAGCACTGTAACCACCTACTCCATTACCTTTAACACCAACGGTGGCAGTCCGGTGCAAACCCAGCATGTGGTAAGCGGCGGCAAGCTGAGCAGCCTGCCAACCACCGCCAAAGAGGGCTACACCTTTGCCGGTTGGTACACCGACGAAGCCCTCACTCAACCATTTAGCGCAGACACAGCCATTGCTAAGAACACCGTGCTGTACGCCAAGTGGACAGAGAAAGCCGACCCGAACCCGGACGACGGCATAACCGTAGGGCAAGTAACCGGACTGAAAGCCATAAAGAAAACCACCACCACCCTGAAGCTGACCTTCAACAAGGTGGAGGGTGCCTCCGGCTATGAAATCTACGA
>CAKSOB010000080.1 GCA_934476545.1 uncultured Eubacteriales bacterium
GAGGAGGCGCCGTTGGACTTTCATGCACGCTACTCCTGTACCGGAAAAGAATATATTTATAAGATTTGGAACCACCCTGTTCGAGATCCTTTCGGCGACGGCTATTTGTTACACTACTGGTATCCGTTGGACGAAGCGGTGCTGAACGAAGCGGCAAAGCATTATTTGGGCAGCCACGATTTTACCTCGTTTTGCACGTTGGACAGTCGGGATAAAGGCGATTTGACCCGGACGGTCACTCGCTCGGAGGTAACACGGCAAGAAGATTTGGTGACCTTTACCGTGGCTGCCGACGGCTTTTTGTATAACATGGTTCGCATTATGGTGGGAACGCTGCTGCGTGTGGCGCAGGGGAAATTTTCTCCGGAGGATTTGCCGAGGATTTTGGAGGCAAAGGATCGCGCTGCTGCCGGACCCACAGCGCCGCCATGGGGATTGTATTTGAATCGGGTGTTTTACGGAGGGGAATCCAATGAGCGATAAAAAGAACCATATCGTTCCCCGCCACGGTGAAAAAAAGGCGGGAGGAAGGCATCTTGTTTCTGACGAAACCATTATGAAAAAATACGGGATCAGTCAAGATGCAGACAAAGAAAATGATACCGACCAAGGCGGTGGTTCGCCGCCTCCGCCCAAAGGGGATGCAGGAAAGAAGCGCCGCCGTCGGACGTTGATTATCATCGGAATCATTACGTTGGTGGCAATCGGCGTGATTTTGTGGTTGGCAATTCCCAACTCCGGCAATTCCCATTATGACAACAATATGAGCGGCATTGTGGAGGAAGTGATGGAAAATAAAGATGGGTTTCCAAAATCCATCAGCGGTACCTCGGTGGATACCGGCAACTTTGCCGTGTTGGAAGAGGACTTGATTTACACCAGCGATACCTCCATTGTGCGTCTGAACCATAAGGGAACGGCTGTGTATGAGCGCAGCCACAGCTTCTACCATCCAATCTCCAAAACCAGTGGGGAATATGTGATGACCTATAATGTCAGCAGCACCGGTTGGAGAATTGACAACAAGAAGGAAACCGTTCGCAGTGAAGAATCTGACAACGTGCTGATGGCTGCGGATGTGGCAGCAAACGGCCGCTATGCACTGGTTACCGAAGTGAAGGGCTATCCTTCTCAGTTGGCGGTTTACTTGGAGGACGGTACCTTGCAGTATCGATACAGTTTCTCTAACTGCTATGTGGTGGATGTGTCCTTGAATGATGACGGCACCCGTGCGGCTGTCATCGGCGTAACTGCCAATGAGGGCGCACTGGTATCTGAGGTGTATCTGTTTGACTTTAGCAGCGAAACACCGCTGACGATCAGTAGTTGTGAGAATACCTTGCTGATGGCGGTAGAATACTGTGATGGCAGAGCCTTGGCAGTGGGTGACAACAAGGTGGTCAGTGTAAACGAGAGCGGCGAGAAGAACGAGTACGATTACGGCAACCGAAAGCTGTCTGCTTACGATTACAACGGCAGCCGCTTATTGGTAGGACTGGCTCCTTACGACAGCGCCAGCAGCAACCAGTTGGTGGTACTCAGCAGTAAGGCAGAAGAGGTTGCGCTGCAGCCTTGTACCGGTACCATGCTGGATGTTTCTCTGAGAGGGGACACTATGGCGGTGTTGGCAGATGAGCAAGTGTCCTCTTATTCTGTGAATGCTGCCCGGAACTTCCGTGGTGATTCCGAGGATGACGCGCCGGAAGCCTTTAACGTGACCCCTGCTTCCAACGATACCAACGCCATTGCTCTTGCCAATGAATCGGCGGTTTACCTGTTGGGAATCAGCGAGGTGCAGTATGTGGACTATTAACCTATGGGCGGGGAAACGACAGGCTGTACTCTTGCCTTTTTCGTTGCTTTGTGCTATATTTAATTGCGTATCCCTCGGTAAATTTGCCGGGATGCAAAGAATAGGAGGCGCTCCGTGCCATTTCTGATAGATGGAATCCTAGTAGCGGTTGCGGTGGTGTTTGCGCTGATCGGACTGCGAAAAGGATTTGTAAAATCGTTGTTGGGACTGGTGGCGGCGGTGATTGCCTTGATTGCGGCATTTTTCGCTGCACGTTATTTGGCGCAGTGGTTGTATGACCTTTCTGTGCGAAGCGTCGTCCTTTCGTTTGTAGAAACAAAATTGCAGGAGATGCACATTGATTCGGCAGCATCCGCTGTGGCGTCTATGCCGAAGTCGCTGCTGTCTTTGTTGGGCGACAACGAAAACACCCTGCTTTCTTCTCTGGAAAATGCTTCCGGGAAATTGGCGGAAACCATTGTGAACGTCTGTCAGCCGCTGATCTTGAATGTGTTGATGATTATCTTGGTAATCCTGCTGTTCATCCTCTTCCTGATCGTGTTGCGGCTGTTGATTCGCCTGCTGAACCTCGGTACAAAATTGCCGATTGTCAAGCAGGTCAATGGATTGCTGGGTTTTTTCTTTGGGCTTGGCAAGGGTATCATCGTCATTTGGCTGCTGTGCCTGTTGGCGCAAATTACCCTGCCGCTGCTGACCGGAACCTCTGTGGGAAGTTGGATTGGACAAGCGGTGAATCGCTCGTTCCTCTACGGAGCGTTGACGGGATTCAATCCGCTGTCCGGCTTACTTTACTGAGAACCCTTTTGTTAAACCATATTAAGAAGAATGTGGGAGAATTCCCATATTGACCATGATACAGCGCGTATTCCGAAATCAACCGCAGGAATACAATGACGCATACCGCAGCGGTAGCGGAGAAGCGGAAATACAATTATGATGATGTGTTCAAGATGTCAGAAACGACCTGCCGTGGTGTTTGTGTCCCAGTCCGGTGATCCCAACAAGGCGGAAGGCTACTGTATTACCTGCGCCAAGGAGTTGGGCATTAAGCCGGTAAACGACTTGATGGAGCGCATGGGCATCTCGGAGGAGATGATGGAGTCCATGGAGTCCGAAATGGCAAACCTGATGGATTTGTCCGGACTGGAACCGACGGACTTGCAGGCAATGGGCAACGCTGTGCAGAACGGCGACGAGGATGACGATGATGATTCCTTTACACCGGGCGGCGCAGCCACCTTCCCATTCTTGCAGAATATCTTCCCGGGCAACAACCAGCAGAATCAGCAGCAAACCGAAAAAAGCGCTGCCAGAGGAAAAGGCAAGCACAGGAAAAAGAGAAAGAATCTGGATGCGTACTGCTATAACCTGACGGCAAAGGCAGCTCGTGGAGAGATTGACAATATTGTGGGTAGAGATAAGGAAATTGCTCGTGTGATCCAGATTCTCTCCCGCAGAACCAAGAACAACCCTTGCCTCATCGGTGAGCCGGGTGTTGGTAAGACCGCCATCGCAGAGGGTCTTGCCATTCGGATTGCCAAGGGCGAGGTGCCTGCCCGCCTGAAGAAAAAGGAAATCCATCTGTTGGATTTGACCGCGCTGGTGGCAGGAACCCAGTTCCGTGGACAGTTTGAAGCAAGAATCAAGGGCTTGTTGGATGAAGTGAAAGAGGACGGCAACATTATTCTCTTTATCGACGAGGTGCACAACTTGGTTGGTACCGGCGATGCCGAAGGCTCTATGAATGCGGCAAACATCATGAAGCCTGCCCTGTCCAGAGGTGAGATTCAGGTAGTGGGTGCCACCACCTTTACAGAATATCGCAAGTATATCGAGAAGGATTCCGCACTGGAGCGCCGCTTCCAACCGGTTACCATTGTGGAGCCTTCTATCGAGGAATCTTACGACGTGCTGTTGGGCATTAAGTCCTACTATGAGAACTTCCACCGAGTACGCCTGAACGACAAGCTGCTCCACCGTGCCGTTGTGCTGGCAGAGCGGTATATTACCGACCGCTTCCTGCCGGATAAAGCCATTGACCTGATGGACGAGGCTTGCGCTTGCGCTGCCCTGCGGAACACCGATATGGCAGAGTACGACACCCTTAAGGATTCCATTGAGCAGATGAAGCAAGAGGAAGCTGCCCTGAGCAGTGAGGATGTGGAACATCCGGATTACGAAAAGCTGGCACAGCTCCGTACCGACATTGCTCGCATGGGAAAGCGTGCCGAGGAATTGGCGCCGAATGCCTTGGGCGCAGAGGTGACCATGGAGGACTTGGCGCACGTTATCGAGTTGTGGACCGGTATTCCGGAGAGCCGAATTCAAGAGAGCGAGCTGAAGAAGCTCTCCGAGTTGGAGAACGTGCTGTCCTCTAAGGTCATCGGACAAGAGGAAGCAGTAAAGGCTTTGGCTGCTGCCATCCGCCGCAGCAAGGTGCAGATCAGCCCTCGCCGCCATCCGGCATCCTTTATCTTTGTTGGTCCTACCGGCGTGGGTAAAACCGAGTTGGTGAAGGTGCTGTCCAAGGAATTGTTCGACACACCGGAAACCCTCATCCGCTTGGATATGTCCGAGTTTATGGAGAAGCACTCGGTTTCCCGTATCATCGGTTCTCCTCCGGGCTATGTGGGCTATGATGAAGCCGGTCAGGTGACAGAAAAGGTGCGCCGCCGTCCGTACTCCGTGCTGCTGTTCGATGAAATCGAAAAGGCACATCCGGACGTAATGAACATCCTGCTCCAAATTTTGGACGAGGGTCATATCACCGACGCACAGGGTCGCAACGTAAACTTCGAGAATACCGTCATTGTGATGACCTCCAACGCCGGCAGCGAGCGCAGAGAGTCCTCCTTGGGCTTTGAGCGCAGCCAAGCAGACGCAACCAAGGAAAAGACCATGAAGGCGCTTTCCGAGTTCCTGCGTCCGGAGTTCCTGAGCCGGATCGACGAAGTCATTATCTTCCACAGCCTCACCGAGGAGAACTTTGAGAAGATTGCCCACCTGATGATGAGCGAGTACATCGACTCCATGGAGGAGCGTGGCATCAAGTTCACCTTTGACGACAAGGCTTGCAAGTATTTGGCAAAGCACGCCTTTGGCGGCAAGAGCGGCGCTCGTGACCTGCGGAATCTGATTCGCCGTGAGGTGGAGGACAGAGTGGCTTCCGCCGTTGTGGACCATTGCGACAAGACCATTACCGGCATTGCCGTAACTGCCGATGACAACGGAATCCGACTGGATATTCTGGAGTAATTGGGGTAAAATTAGAATAGAAATTAGGCGCGCAAAAACAGCGTTTGAAAGAAAAAATGGTTTTTTGAAAATTTTTGAAATTTTTTCAAAAAAGGTGTTGACATTTCGTAACGGTACTGATATAATAATAACCGTTGCGAATGCGTGCGAGTGTAGTTCAATGGTAGAACCCCAGCCTTCCAAGCTGGTCGCGTGGGTTCGATTCCCATCACTCGCTCCACTTATGTAATTGAAAACCATTTGCGCTGATAGCTCAGCTGGATAGAGCAACTGCCTTCTAAGCAGTAGGCCAGGGGTTCGAGTCCCTTTCAGCGCGCCATTATGGTGGATGTAGCTTAGTTGGTTAAAGCGCCAGTTTGTGGCACTGGAGACCGTGGGTTCGAATCCCATCTTCCACCCCACACAAAAATGATGCAGATGGGCCTGCATCATTTTCTTAATGGGCTATCGCCAAGCGGTAAGGCAACGGACTTTGACTCCGTCATTCGCAGGTTCAAATCCTGCTAGCCCAGCCAGACACCTTCCGCTTACAAAGCGGAAGCCTGTATGATCCATTAGCTCAGTTGGCAGAGCACTTGACTTTTAATCAAGGTGTCCGGGGTTCGAATCCCCGATGGATCACCAAAACCCCTCGAGCAGCTTGGCTCGGGGGATTTTTTATTTTTACGATAGATCTCTTGTGTA
>CAKSOB010000081.1 GCA_934476545.1 uncultured Eubacteriales bacterium
ACATAAAAGGTCGTCTTTGAAACGCCTGCCAACTTCAATAATTCTGTCATCCGAATCGGCAGTCCATCGCTTTGAGAGAGCAGCTCCAAAAAGGATGTTTTCAATTTATTACAGCTTTTTTGTGAACGCATGACCCTCCCTACTTTCTTTACAAACCGAAACGATCCATTCTATACATCAAATCGGCAATAGGTATCCCAACAATCTAGGCACACCTTTTTGCCGCCCTGCAGCCGAAGAAAATGCTCGCCTGTCATTTCGCCGCAGCACGCACAGCATTCGGAGCGGAATAATCTGGCTTGCTCCGGCAGTTCGATGGTGGTTTCCTTCACATCGAACAAGGTATCCAAGGATGCGGTGTTATACCATTCCATTGTTTTCTCTTTGGTAGGCTGCTCCGGCTGCGGCTTCAACACAAGCCGCACGGATTTCCCCGTTTCCCGATTGTAAACAGAAAACGCTTGTTTTCCGGTTAAGTGGAACAACAGGTTGCCCTTTCCTACGCTGCATCCTAACATCACTTGAATTCCGTCAATTCCGCAGGCATCGTTTTCCGCAACACAAACAACCTGTTCGTCTTCTGAAAAAGTTAATTTCAACAGCTCGATGGCATATTGCGACGCCCTGTATCCGATGGATAATCCGGGGCATTGATGACCATGAAATGCAACACACTCTTCCCAAGTTTTTTGACTCATAAAAAAACCTCCCATATATTATAAGTGAAATCGGTCTATCCTTTGCAGGCAATCGATGCAGAAGGGACGCCCTTCTCGATAAACGGCTTTTTCCTCCGATAACTCCTCTCCGCAATCGGAACAGCATACCCGCTCTATGCGGCGGTGTAGGCAAGGAATTTCCAATCGTGTTTCCGTCACATCGAAGAGCTCCTCCATTGTTCGGCCGTTTACCAAAAGCAAATGCTCCACTCTATCCCTGCCGCCCAGAGGTCGCAGCACAAGGCGTACACTGGCGCCGGTTCGGCGATTATAAAAAGAGAAGGCATTCTTTCCCGTAATGTGAAACATGAGATTTCCTTTCCCCACGCTGCACCCTAATACCACCTGAATGGCATCTACAGCGCAGGTATCTGTTTCACTGATGCAAAGCAATTCTTCCTCCTTGTACCAATTCAAATCAAGAAGCTGAACCGCATACATGGCAGCACGAAATCCGACTAGCAGTCCACCGCACACATGACCATGAAAGGATACACAGGTATTCAAAAGCTGTTTCTCTTCCTTTGTCAAATTTGTCATTTCGGAACTCCTTTCTTCTTGGAAAACCCTGTTTTCACTATATCATATTCCCAAAAAAGATACCGTACTAAATTGTAAAAAAGTATTTTTTAATTGATTGAATTTTCTCAATAATAAACCCTATTCCTTCCTGTTATCGTTCCATTCCCTACCGATAGTCCATCTATTTCTCCCGAATTCTTCGGAAAAATCCTCTTATTTTTCTTTATGCAAACGCTTTTCCAACAATAGGTGTCAATTATTGACTACATTTTCTCAATAATTGCTTAATGAGAAAATTCAATCAATTATAACTGACCAAACTTCTGATTCGTCAGGTTTTCTTTTTATATCTGTGCTAGAGTTATCCCAAGAACCAGAAGGGAGTCAAGCGTATGAATAAACAACAAGCTCGATGGGATAAAATGGCAGGGCAATTTGATGCACTTCAAATACCACAGTGGGACAGCGACCCGTTTTTAAAAATTCTAAACGGACTGCCTCTGTGGGATAAGGACTGCAACGCACTGGATTTAGGCTGTGGCGCAGGAAGACACACCATTGCGCTCTCAAAGCGGTGCTGCTCTGCGACAGGAACGGATATTTCCCCAAAGATGATTGATTTTGCCAATCAAAAAAAGGAAGCGCACTCCGCAAAGAACTGTTCCTTTTTCACCGCAGATTGGAATGAATTAGATGTGGACGCTGCCGGTCTTACCAAGCAATTTGATCTGATCATTGCCCACATGACGCCAGCGCTGTGTGACATCGCTTCTTTGGAAAAGCTGAATCGATGCGCCAAAGGTTGGTGTGCCATGGCAACCTTTCAAAATCGGAAAGCCCCGCAGCAAGCCGCATTATTGGAATTGCTGGGGTTACCTTCCGCAATCCAAAGCCATATTCCGGATCTTTTCACCTATCTATATGAGCAGGGAATGTGTCCCCAAGTAACCTACTATACACGGGATGACAGCCGCACCCTTTCCGTTGCAGAAGCCATTTCCTTCTATCAAAACGGACTGCCTTGTGAAGCAACACCGGAAATTTGCTCTACAATTGAAAAATATGTGCAACAAATCGCCGTGGATAACATTGTCACCAACACTGTTCATTCCAATATCGTCTGCATGACTTGGAATGTAAATCAATAAAAAAGGAGTGTTCTCTTATGAAAAAAACTGTTTCTAAAAAAATCTTAGCTGCCCTGTTGGCTTCCGCTATGGTTCTGTCCTTTACTGCTTGCGGCAGCGCGGCGCAACCGGAAACCAACACCTCTAAAACAGAAAGCGTCGCCCAATCCGCCAACACCAAAACCGTTACCGACCGCCAAGGCAGAACGGTTGAAATTCCCGAAACGGTAGAGCGTATCGTTCCACTGGGCAATGCTCCTCGCCTGCTAACCTACTTGGGACTGGATGAAAAATTCGTAGGTCTTCCGGAATGTGAACACGCAGAAAATCCCATTATGGCGTATGCTTATGTCAATAAGGACGAGTGGGCCAACTTGCCAAATGTGGGTACAGATTCTTTGGGCGCAGGAGAATGGTATGCAGAAGAAATCATTGCCTGCAAGCCGGATGTCATTATTACAACCTATACTCCGGATATTGCAGACGATATTCAGCGGCAAACCGGTATTCCGGTTTTATCTTTTAGCGGAAACTCCACTCTCTTCAGTGATGACTACAATAAAGATCTGCAATTCCTCGGAGATTCTCTGGGCGTTTCGGAACGAGCAAAGGAACTGGTAGACTGCATCACAAAAACCACAGCAGATGTTCAAGCTCGCACAGAAAATGTACCGGATGAAAAAAAGCCTACTGTGTTAGGTGCAGGCGCAACCTTTAAGGGCAGCCACAGTATTGACGGAATTTATGTGAAGTACCCTGTATTTAATCTGCTCCACGCCAACGATGTTGCAAAAAATGTGCAGGGCAACATGGGCGTATTAGTGGATAAGGAGCAAATTCTAAATTGGAATCCGGATATGATTTTCTTTGATGCCGGCAGCATGGAGATGGTAAACGAGGATTATAAAAAGGACAAAAATTATTTTGAATCTTTGAAAGCCGTGCAGGAAGGCAAGCTATATCAATGGCCAAACTCCACCTATCATTATTCCAATGTAGAGATTCCCTTGGTTTCCCTCTACTATGTGGGACAATTCCTCTACCCGGAAGAATTTAAGGACATAAACTTTGAAGAAAAAGCCTCTGAAATTTTTAATACCTTCTTAGGAGAACCGGATTATCTTAATATACTGAAGGATGCAGGAGCAGGGTACGGCTCTGTGACACTGGGCAACTGACGCATCATTCCTATGAGGGAGAATTATGTTACGAAATGAAACCACAGCCCAACTGAACTGCTACAAAAAGCATCTTCTGAAAAAACGACTGGCGCTACTGATTACCCTTGGCATAACCATTGCGATTGCATTGGTAGCAGCGGGAATCGGCTCGCTTCCCATTCCGGTATGGGATATTATTAAAACACTGTTCGGTATGGGCGACACACAACCACAAACCGTTATTTTAGGCATCCGCATTCCCCGTGTTGTGACTGCCATGATTGTAGGGGCTATTCTTGCCGCCTCCGGCGCCGTCATGCAATGTGTTCTTCGCAACCCACTGGCCTCTGCTTCTACCTTGGGAGTTTCCCAAGGCGCGGCCTTCGGCGCAGCCATTGGCATTGTCGTCTTTGCCAGCGGAACAGTCAATTCTAGCTCTGCTGCCTCTGCCGTCACCATTCAAAACCCCTACGTCGTTACGATCTGTGCTTTCCTCGGCGGGCTTTTTTCTACCGCTGTCATTGTGGGAATCGGCCGCTTGCGCAAGGATGTGGGGCCTGCCGGATTGATTCTAGCAGGCACGGCTCTGAGCGCCATGTTCTCCGGCGGCAGTACACTGCTCCAATATTTTGTGGATGAAACAAAATTAGGAACCATCGTATTTTGGACCTTTGGTGATATCGGCGGTACAGACTGGATTGAAATTCTGATTCTGACCGGTATTTTTGCAGCCTCCATGATTTACTTTATGATAAACCGTTGGAACTACAACGCTATGGAAAGCGGTACCGAAACCGCCAGAAGCCTTGGTGTCAACACACGAGCCGTTACGCTGATCAGTATGCTCATCTGCTCCGCCGCCGCAGCTGCCGCCGTTGCCTTTGTGGGCATTATCGGTTTTGTGGGACTCATCGCCCCCCACATTATGCGACGGTTTACAGGCAACGACTATCGTTATCTCATTCCCGGCTCTGCCATCACCGGCGCGCTGCTGCTCATCTTGGCAGATACCTTCGGCAGAGTGGTCATTATGCCGGTTATTTTGCCCATCGGCGCCATTACCTCTTTTCTGGGCGGCCCCATGTTCCTGTACCTCTTGTTTAAGGGGGTGGGAAAACGATGATTTCCGTAGAGCAGCTTTCGTTTTCCTACGGGAGCAAAAAAATTTTGGAGGACATTTCTTTTTCCATTCCAAAGGGAAGCTGTGTGGCGATTCTCGGCAATAACGGCGCAGGCAAAAGCACTCTGATTAAATGTTTGAACCGAATCCATTCAGTCAAGAGCGGCGCTGTTACAATTGACGGAAAAAATGTGCTAACCATGCACCGAAATGAACTGGCAAAGCACATTGCTTATGTGGCACAGAAAAACGAAAGCGGACGTACTACTGTATATGACGCAATCCTATTGGGACGCAAGCCCTATATTAAGTGGGACGCCACCAAAGAAGACCACGACATTGTTCATAATATCATCGATCAGATGGGATTGGAGGATTACCTGCTCCGTTATGTGGACGAGCTGTCCGGCGGAGAAGCGCAAAAGGTTATGCTGGCTCGTGCTTTGGCGCAGCAGCCCAAGTTTCTTCTGCTTGATGAACCCACCAGTAATTTGGACCCTCGAAATCAATATGAAATGATGCGAATGGTTCGCCATGTGGCAGATGAGCAACAGATTTCCGTTGCAGTGGTCATACACGACTTAAATTTGGCACTGCGTTACTGCGACCGATTTCTCTTTTTGAAGAACAGTCATGTTTACGATTACGGCGGTTCAGATATCATGACGGAAGAACAGATTGAGGCGGTCTATCAAATCCATGTTCACATTCACAACCATAACGGCGTAAAGGTAGTCATCCCCTATCCCGATGAAAAAACAGGTATCCAGCCGTAAGCCTAATGTACAGTCATCGCAATCTCAACAAGCTTATCTTTATCATATTCCTTTCTTTTGAAAAAGCAAGTAAAAAATACCATGGGAGCAACCATTTTCTCCCATGGTATTTTTGCGTTTTATTGGATTTTCACCTTCATGGTGACGGTTTTGGTTTCGCCGTTCTTTAGTGTAACGGTGGCGGTGATGGTTGCTGTCCCTGCCTTT
>CAKSOB010000082.1 GCA_934476545.1 uncultured Eubacteriales bacterium
GCCTAGTAGTTCAGTTGGTTAGAACGCCAGCCTGTCACGCTGGAGGTCGACGGTTCGAGCCCGTTCTAGGTCGCCATTTGCCCCTGTAGCTCAGTTGGTAGAGCAGAGGACTGAAAATCCTCGTGTCGGTGGTTCGACTCCGCCCGGGGGCACCATTATGCGGATGTAGCTCATCTGGTAGAGCGCCACCTTGCCAAGGTGGAGGTAGCGAGTTCGAGCCTCGTCATCCGCTCCAAACATTGCGATGAAATGACGCTTTCTCCCAAAGAAGCGTCATTTGTCGCATATAGGGTGCCATAGCCAAGTGGTAAGGCCAAGGTCTGCAAAACCTTTATTCCCCGGTTCAAATCCGGGTGGCACCTCCAAGTAAAGCAGGTTCTTTGGAATCTGCTTTTTTGTTTTCCAATATTTGTGCAGTCCTATAACAGGGACTGCCTTTTCTTTTTTTGTGGAATCATTTATGATACAATAAAAGAATAGAACATTCACAGAAAGGAGCGAGGATCATGCGGTTGCTGCATTGTTCGGATTTGCACTTGGGAAAGCGGGTGCATGAGTGTTCCATGACGGAGGAGCAGCGTCACATTTTAAAGCAAATTGCATCCATTGCAGTTGCACAGCAGGTGGACGGCATTGTTATTGCCGGTGATCTTTATGATAAATTGGTACCGTCAATAGAAGCGGTGGGATTGTTAGATGAATTTTTGACTTCTTTGTGGGAACAGCATCTTCCGGTTTATCTCATCAGCGGAAACCACGACTCTCCGGAGCGGTTGTCTTTTGGCACCCAGCTGTTGGAACAAAACGATGTTTATTTGGCAGGTGTTTTCACCGGAAAGGCACAGCATCTCTCCCTACAGGACGCATACGGCGCACTGGAGTTGTATTTGCTTCCCTTCATTAAACCTGCGGTGGTTCGTTCCTTTTATCCGGAGGAGTCCATTGAAACCTACGAGGATGCCGTGCGTGTGGCGCTGTCCCACAGCGATATTGACCCGCAAAAACGGAATGTGTTGGTGGCGCATCAATTTGTCACCAATAATGGCAGAGAACCGGAACGAAGCGATTCGGAAACGCTGTCGGTAGGAGCCTTGGATCAAGTGGATGTCAGCTTATTCGATGGGTTTGACTATGTGGCGTTAGGGCATATTCACGGACCACAAAAAATCGGACGGGAAACCGTTCGCTATTGCGGTTCTCCGTTGAAATATTCTTTTTCTGAGTGGCGGCATAAAAAATCGGTGACTATTGTGGAGTTGAAGGAAAAAGGAATCGTTTCTCTGGAACAGATTCCCTTGCAGCCGATTCATGATCTGCGAGAAATTCGTGGAACCTTATCCTCTCTCCTGCAGCCGGAGGTGGTGGCGCAGGGAGATCCGCAGGATTACCTTCGTGTAATTCTTACCGATGAAATCCCACCCTACGACCCGTTGGGACAGCTTCGTCAGGTGTATCCTAATTTGCTTCGCTTAGATTTTGAACGCAATGAAATCGCCGCAATGGAGTCTATTACAGCAGCGCAAGATGTAGAAGAAAAAACCATTATGGAGTTGTTTTCTGATTTTTATGAAATGGCAAATGACCGCTCTATGAATGAGGCAGAACGTGCGGTTATGGAGCAAATTTGGAAAGAACAGGGAGGTGTGGTGTTATGAAGCCGTTGACCTTAACAATGTGTGGATTCGGTCCCTTTGGAAAAGCGATAACGGTAGATTTTTCTCCCTTTGAAGGGCAAGGTTTGTTTTTGATTACCGGCGATACCGGCGCAGGAAAGACCACCATTTTTGATGGAATTGCCTTTGCGCTGTTTGGAGAAGTCAGCGGCGAAACCCGTACCGTCAATACGGTGCGGAGCGACTATGCCGCCCCAACAGAAGAAACCTATGTGAAATTAACGTTTTCTCATCGAGGACAAACCTATACTGTCACTCGAAATCCCGGCTATGTACGGCAGAAAAAACGTGGTACCGGCACAACCACGGAACAGGCAGACGCTACACTGGAATTACCGGATGGGCAGGTGCTGACGAAACCGCAGGTGGTCACAAAGGAAATCATTCGGTTATTGGGCGTGGATTTGCACCAGTTTAAGCAGATCGCCATGATTGCCCAAGGAGAGTTTTTGGACATTTTATTGGCAGACAGCAATAAGCGAGGTGAAATTTTTCGCCGTGTGTTCGATACCGGCACCTACGGCGCAGTCAGTGAGCGGTTAAAAGAATTGGCTGCCATTGCCCGCCAAAGCTGTGAGGCGCAGGATCGGGCATTATCGCAGCTTTGGGCAGGTGTTACCTGTGCGCCGGAAAGCCCCCTGCAATCGTCTTTTACAGCCATAGAACAGGAGAGTGTAGTCTATCATCTGGAGGAATCCCTTTTGCTTTTAGAACAGTTGGTTCAGGAAGATAAGCGCCGATACGAGAACCTCTCGCAAGAAACGGAATCGCTAACAAAGCAGTTGGAGGACAATGCAGTTGCCATTTCTCAGGGAGAGCAGTGGAATCGAACGCTGCAGGAATTTGCAAGAGCAAGAGAGCAGTTGGTCCGGTTGACACAGCAGCTTCCGGAACTGGAGCAGGCAGAACTGCAAGTAAAGCGGGGAGAGGCAGCGCTGTATCGTGTTGCGCCGGTGTTGCAGCGAGTGAAAGCACTGCAAGCTGCTGTGGAAACTTTGGAGCGGGAAATTCTGGAAAAACAGGAAGCTCTTCGTTTGGCGGAAGAAACGGTGTTCCAAAAGAAACTGGTTTGCGAGGATATGGCAAAATATCAACCACAACTGGAAGCGCTGCAAAGAGAGAGCGGTGTATTGGAACGCTCTTTTTCTCGATATGATCAAGTGGAGCAGTTGACAAGGCAAAAGGCACAAGCGGAACAAGCGTTGCAGTTGCAGTCCGAGAAATCTTCTCACATGGAATCGCAGCGAGTGCAGTGGGAAGCAGAGCGGGAGCGATGCCGACAATCGGTGCAGCAATCGCAGCAAACCGAATTAAAGGTGCTGCATCTCCAAAACGAGCAAACAACACTTGCACAATATCGTCGTGGATTGCAGGCATTGCAAGAATTATGGACGCGTTGGGAAACGGCAGGGCAACAGTGGACGCAAGCACAACAGAGGTATCATCAAACCGAAGCAGCTTACCGAGAATCTCATCAGCAATATACCGAACTGGAAACTGCCTTTTTCCGCAGTCAGGCAGGTATCTTGGCAATGTCTTTGCAGGAAGGGGAACCCTGTCCTGTCTGTGGTGCGGTGGAGCATCCTTGCAAGGCGCAACTTTGCGAAACACCGCCTAGCGAACAAGCGCTGAAGATACAGCAAGAACAGATGGAACGCTGTCGGAAAGCCATGCTGGACTGTGTTACCGACTGTACGGAAAAACAGTCCTTGCGAGACGGTTTATGGGAACAGGTTCAGCATCAAGCAGTGGAGTTGCTTGGGGAATCCTGTTCTAAAGAAAAGTGGAAAGCGGTAGCGCATACCGAGCAGCAACGCTCCGAGGAGCGGCAGTTGGAATTGGAACGGGAGCTTTTTGCGTTACAGTCCGGCTTGGCACAGCAAAAGGCAGACGGAGAAAAATTACAAGCATTGGAAGAAAAGCTGGAACAGATTTCTCAACAATGCGCAGCGTTACAGGAACAGCGAACTGCCTTGGAAAAAGAACACGGAACGCTTTGCGGGCAACTGGATGCAGCTTCCGAAGGGTTGCCTTATCCGGAAAAAGTGCAGGCAGAGGATTCGCTGACGAAACTTCATCAGCGAATCCTCCGAGGACGAGAGCTGATTGAGGGCAGCAGAGAGGCGTATCTTCAAAGCGTACGGCAGCAAGAAGGCATCGCCGCTGTGCTGAAAGAAAAAGAAGCTCGTCTGCCTGTGGCAAAAGAGGAACAACAAGCTGCACAGGAAGAATTTTTGCAGGCGTTGGAACAGTTTGGATTTTCCGATACAGAAGCGTATCATAACGCTTTGATGACAGAAGAATCCTTATTACAAGAGAAGGAGCGAATCGCCGCAGTCTATCGTGCGTTAGAACAGGCAAAAGCAGCCCATGACCATTTGGCGCAGGAAACAGATGGAAAACCGCCGGTGGATTTAGAAGCACTCCACCAAAAGCGAGCGGTATTAACTGCACAGTATGGGGAACTGGATCAAGCGCGGCAAGGGGTTTATCGTCGGCTTCACGATAACCGGTCTGTTTTGGGACAACTGCAACGAGAAGCACAATCTTTGGAGCAAGAACGAAACCATGTGGCTGTTTTGGAACAGCTTTCTAAAACAGCCAACGGTACACTCAAAAACCGACAGAAAATTACCTTCGAACAATATATTCAGGCATACTATTTCCGAAGAATTTTAGACGGCGCCAATCGCCATTTGGCAGTTATGACCGACGGACGATATCGGCTGGAGCGGAGAGAAACTGCGCTAGACAAGCAACGTTCTTTCGCTTTGGAATTGGATGTGTTTGATTATTATACCGGTAAGCTGCGTCCTATTCGAACACTTTCCGGAGGAGAATCCTTTAAGGCGGCGTTGTCTATGGCATTAGGATTATTGGATGTGGTACAGTTTATGGCAGGCGGTGTGGAGATTGACACCATTTTTATCGACGAAGGCTTTGGCTCTTTGGATGGGGAATCCTTGGAGCAAGCATTGCAAGTGTTATCTTGTTTGACAGAAGGGAATCGGATGGTGGGAATCATTTCCCATGTGAGTGAATTAAAAGAACGAATCGACCAAAAAATTGTTGTGACAAAAGGAAAGAGCGGCAGCAGCATTAAGGTGGTATCATCTTGATAACGGTTCTAAAAACAAGAGATGGAGATTGCACAAAGTCTCCGTCTTTTTTGTTGCAAAGAATACAAAATTTTTAATTCCCTGTTATGTGCGGTTGTTTTGTAGGCTAAATTGTGATAGAATTAACATGGTATCTTGTATTGCGGTTTAGAAAATACATGAATCAAATACACAAAAGAAAGGAAGGTTGCATGAATCACAATTTGGTTGAAAAAATCAAAGAATCGTTGTCTTCGGTGCTTCCGATTACAGTGATTGTGCTGTTGCTTACGATTTTTCTGGTTCCGATGCCACCGGGAACATTGATCATGTTCCTGATCGGCGCAGTGATGCTCATTGTGGGCATGGGATTGTTTTCCCTGGGTGTGGATATTTCCATGATGCCGATGGGTGACGGAATCGGTGAGCAGATGTCTAAAACAAAACGAAAATGGTGGGTTGCCATTGTTTGCTTTGTAATCGGCGTGATCATCACCATTGCGGAGCCGGATTTGCAGGTTTTGGCAAATCAAGTTACGGCGGTCCCCAACATGGTTTTGATTTTAGCCGTGGCGGCAGGTGTGGGAATGTTCCTTGTTGTCAATTTTTTGCGGACAATTTTGAAAATTCCGCTGCACTTAGTACTGTTAACATTCTACATCATCGTGTTTGTATTGGCATTCTTTGT
>CAKSOB010000083.1 GCA_934476545.1 uncultured Eubacteriales bacterium
TGTGTTCTATTGTTTGGGTTAACGATTTCTGCGACATGGCAGATTTGGAGTGGTCGTCTTCTCACAACTATGAAAAGGTCTTCAACGCCTTCTCTGCCTCATCTCCTTTCGTAATTTCACACACCTGAAACATACGGCTCCGTTGGACAAAATATCATCCGCAGAGAATCGTATAGGGTAGCTCCCAAATTTACCTTAAAAACGATTAACTGACCGTAGCAGGCAAATTTATAGCTGTAAATATTATACATGAAGATAGAATTTTTGTCCAGTAAATTTCCCAACTTTTTTAAAAAATTCTATCAAAATCTTCCTGCAAACGCCTATATGTGGTGTAGTGGAAGGGTTTTGTAGGAATTTTCACAAAAATATGGGTAACAGCCGCAAAGAATCGGGAATGTAAAATTTTAGAAAGGGCTACAACACAAAAGCCCACCTACACGAGAAGTGCAGGCGGACTTTGCATGAATCTATATGATTAGATCAATTCGATAATTGCCATTTCAGCTGCGTCACCACGTCTTGGACCAAGCTTTGTGATGCGGGTGTAACCACCGTTACGGTCAGCATACTTTGGAGCAATCTCGCTGAACAGCTTGTGTGTAACATCTTCCTTGGTTACAAAAGCCATAACCAAACGCTTGTTGTGAAGGGTATCTTCCTTAGCGATGGTGATCATCTTCTCTGTCAAGGACTGTACTTCTTTTGCACGAGTTACAGTTGTTTCGATTTTGCCGTTCTCCAGCAAAAAGGTTACCATTGCTCTGAGCATTGCGGTTCTATGGCTAGTCGCTCTGCCGAGCTTTCTTGTTCTTGGCATCGTATCTCACTCCTTTACCTTGTATCGCTTTCACAGGGATTATTCGTCATCCTTGTGAAGGTTAAAGCCGAGGGAAGCCAGCTTCCAGATGACTTCCTCCAAGGACTTCCGTCCCAGGTTGCGAACCTTCATCATTTCCTCTTCGGACTTGCTGACGAGGTCTTCAACCGTATTGATTCCTGCACGTTTGAGGCAATTGAAAGAACGAACAGAAAGATCCAACTCTTCAATTGTCATCTCCAGTGCTTTTTCCTTACCATTGTCATCCTTTTCCACCATAATCTCGGTGCTGCTGCCCGCATCGGACAAATCAACAAAGAGATTGAGGTGCTCAGTGAGGATCTTCGCGGCAAGGGATACTGCTTCTTGCGCTGTGATAATCCCGTTGGTCCATACCTCCAGGCTCAGCTTATCGTAGTCGATACTCTGACCCACACGGGTAGGCTCCACGTTATAGTTGACTTTGAGAACCGGAGTGTAGATGGAATCGATGGGAAGAACGCCGATGGCAATGCTGGAATTGGCTGTCATAGCAGCCTTGTTGCGCTCTGCGGAAATATATCCACGACCACGATCCAGCGTAATTTCCATCGTCAGTTTTGCGCCATCGCTCAGTGTGGCGATGTGCATATCCGGATTCAGGATTTCAACTTCGCTGTCGCACTTGATTGATCCGGCAGTCACCACGCAAGGACCCTCTGCGTTAATTTCCACAGTTTTTGGTCCATCGCAGTGCAGACTGGCGATCAAGCCTTTGATGTTCAGCACGATTTCGGTAACGTCTTCTTTTACGCCCGGCACCGTGGAGAACTCATGAACAACACCGTCAATCTTGATAGACGTAGGTGCTACGCCCGGCAAGGAGGACAGGAGCACTCTTCTGAGGCTATTGCCCAGAGTGATACCAAATCCACGCTCCAGCGGCTCTACTACAAAGCAGCCGTAAGTCCCATCTTCTGACAATGCTTCGGTTTCAATCTTTGGTCTCTCTATCTCAATCATTCACGAACCTCCTTCACACATTGAACGGCGAGCAATTTTGCCGCCATGCTGTACCACATTCTGATGAAACGGTAGCCCAAACGAGTTGGACTGTGCTCAGAATTACTTGGAGTACAACTCAACGATCAGAGTCTCATTGATATCGTAGTCGATATCATCTCTGGAGGACAGAGCAACTACCTTGCCCTGCAATGTGTTTCTATCGAGCTCAAGCCATGTTGGAACCGGAGTTTGTGCGTTCTGCTCCAGAACTTCCTTCACTCTTACAGAGTTGCGGCTCTTCTCTTTAATGGAGATCACCTCACCCGGCTTTACAAGGTAAGACGGAATGTCTACTCTGTTGCCGTTCACAGTGATATGACCGTGATTTACCATTTGTCTTGCTTCTCTTCTTGTGTTGGCAAAACCCAGTCTGTAAACAACGTTATCCAGTCTGCTCTCCAAAATTTGGAGCAGGTTTTCACCGGTCACGCCTTCCTGCTTGGTTGCCATTACGTAGTACTTTCTGAACTGCTTCTCCAGTACGCCGTAAATAAACTTAGCCTTTTGCTTCTCGTTGAGCTGAAGGCCGTATTCACTTTGCTTTCTTCTACCCTGCTTCGGGTTTCTGTTAGACTTCTGGCTAACGCCCATTGCAGTTGGGTCGATGCCCAGTGTCTTACATCTTTTAAGCACTGGCTGAATATTCTTTGCCATTCGTAACCTTCCTCCTTATGGTTGTTATCACTAAACGCGTCTTCTCTTTGGAGGACGGCATCCGTTGTGTGGGATCGGTGTAACGTCTTTGATCATGCTAACTTCCAGACCTGCACCCTGCAGCGCTCTGATTGCAGCCTCACGGCCTGCACCAGGACCCTTTACGAACACTTCGACAGTTTTCATGCCGTGCTCGATTGCTGCCTTAGCTGCTGTTTCAGCAGCTGTCTGTGCAGCGTAAGGTGTAGACTTTCTGGAGCCTCTGAAGCCAAGCTCACCGGAGCTTGCCCAGGAAATGGCGTTACCCTGAACGTCTGTAATGGTAACAATCGTATTGTTAAAGGTGGATTGGATGTGCGCAGCGCCACGCTCAATGTTCTTGCGCTCACGGCGTCTGCGAACTGCGGCCTTCTTGCCGCCCTTTTGTGCTGCCATCTTTCTAAATCCCTCCTATGAGCTTACTTCTTTTTGTTTGCCATTGTCTTCTTAGGACCCTTGCGAGTTCTCGCATTGGTCTTAGAGCGCTGTCCTCTTACCGGCAGGCCCTTTCTATGGCGAATACCACGGTAGCATTGGATTTCGATGAGTCTCTTGATATCGAAAGCGATATCTCTTCTCAGGTCACCCTCAACTCTGTAGTTCTTTTCGATATATTCTCTTAACTTTGAAGCGTCCTCATCGGTCAGGTCTCTCACTCTTGTATCCGGGTTAACACCTGTTGCTGCAATAATGTCTGTTGCACTCTTGCGGCCGATACCGTAAATGTAGGTAAGACCGATCTCAATTCGCTTATCTCTTGGTAAATCGACACCAGCTATACGCGCCATATCGTTTGCACCTCCATATTAAATAGGTTGCGCCATTAGCCCTGGCGCTGCTTGTGTTTCGGGTTTTCACAGATCACCATGATCTTACCCTTGCGCTTGATCACTTTGCACTTTTCGCAAATTTTCTTTACAGAAGGTCTGACTTTCATGATAGGAACCCTCCTTTTATCGTTGAATAGTCGTTCTAATCGTTTACTTTTATTTGGAACGCCATGTGATGCGGCCACGGGTCAGGTCATATGGAGACATCTCCACTGTAACCTTATCGCCGGGCAGAATGCGAATGAAGTTCATCCGCAGCTTTCCGGAGATGTGAGCCAGGATCATATGGCCATTGGGAAGCTCTACCTGGAACATAGCGTTGGGAAGTGCTTCCTTAACGGTACCCTCTAATTCAATTACGTCCTGTTTCGACATACAGAAATAACCTCCCTAATTCTGTGACTGGAAGCGGCTTAAAGCGCTTCTGATTTCACGATTGGTTTGCATCGAACTGTCCGGCAACACAGTTGTTGTGACAGCCAGGTGAATTTTTTTCTTTTTCTTAGGATGTTCTAAGCTCCGGCGTTTGCCGTCGCAGATTACCGCATAGCGCTCATCCGAGGAGAGCACAGTAAAAAATCCACCTTGATCATGTCCTGCCTTAGACCGAACAACGAGCCCTCTAATATAATTCATTCCCCACCTCTTAATCCGGTAATGTGAGAATTACCGGTCCGTCCGGGGTAATGGCCACAGAATGCTCAAAATGCGCTGACAGCTTTCCGTCTGTTGTTACAGTCGTCCACTGGTCAGCCAAGGTCTTAACGGTGTGAACACCGGCATTGACCATTGGTTCGATGGCAATTGTCATTCCTGGCAACAGGCGCACACCTCTGCCGGGCGTGCCATAATTTGGTACGCTTGGATCTTCATGCAGCTCCGCACCTACTCCGTGGCCGACGAAATCCCGTACCACCGAGTAGCCGCGCGCCTCAACATACCGTTGGACCGCGCTTCCAATATCACCTATCCGATTGCCCGGCTGCGCCATAGCAATTCCCTCGAATAGGCCCTCGCGTGTTGCGTCCATAAGGGCTTGGGCTTCTTTGCTTACGTCGCCGCAAGCAAAGGTCCATGCGTTATCGCCGTGGAATCCTTCAAAGTAAGCGCCTACGTCAATGCTGACGATATCGCCTTCCTTTAATTTGTGACCCTTATGGGGTATGCCGTGGATGACTACATCATTTACCGATATACAGGCACTTGCAGGAAAGCCGCCGTATCCGAGAAAAGAAGGCTTAGCGCCTTCGCTCTCGATGTACTTGCGTACAATCCGGTCAATTTCCATCGTGGAAACGCCCGGCTCAACCGCTTCACCTGCCAGCTTCAATGCTCGTGCTGAAATTCTACCGGCTGCTCGCATTGCTGCAAGCTCCCGGGATGTTTTTAACACAACCATAGCTTAACCCTCTAATGCGGCAATGGTCAATCGAGTAATTTCCTCGATCTCCCCTTCTCCTGAAACAACGGACAACTTGCCTTGATTCTTGTAGTAATCCTCAAGAGGCTGTGTCTGCTCGTGATAAACAGCTAAACGCTGCTGCACCGTTTCAGGGCTGTCATCTTTCCGCTGAACAAGGGTGCCTCCGCACGCATTGCAAACGTTCTCTACCTTTGGCTTGTTATAGTCCATATGGTAGGTATCGCCGCAGCGCTCACAGACACGGCGTCCGGACAACCGGTGGACGATTTCCGCATCGGAAACATCGATATCGACAACCTTATCGATCTGTACGCCCATGTCATCCAGAGCCTCGGCCTGAGGAATGGTTCTCGGGAAACCGTCCAGGATGAAACCGTTTGCACAGTCATCTTCAGCCAGACGCTCCTTGATGATACCGATTACTACATCATCCGGCACCAGTTGACCATTGTCAATGTAAGCCTTTGCTTTGAGGGAATAGAGGGCGAGTCGTTGCTTTTAATGTTAGATTTAAAAGGTGTTTGCGGTTCCTCCGGTTCGGCCTGCACCTCCGGCTCGTTAGACCCAAGCCATGTGCTGCTGAGCATTGGCTTGCCGCACGAAATTGCAC
>CAKSOB010000084.1 GCA_934476545.1 uncultured Eubacteriales bacterium
CACCTTCTTGCAATGCTTTCAATTCATCGGGATACATTAACGGAACGACTTCCGTAGATTCTGTCATGGTCTTGTTAAATGAGAATTTTTTACCTGAGCGACTAACTGTGGTGATGGTCTTTTTACCGAGTGCTTCGGAAAATTCATTTGCCGATTCACTTCCGTTGGTCAGAAGATAGATCTGATTTGCACAGTTATCAATAATTGTTTTTGCAGCATCACCGTACTGTTTTTCAAGCTGCGCATAGGATTGGATAATCAAGTGAAAGCGGAAGCCGGCGCTCAGTCCCAGTGTGACCAAATTATCCATATTATCCATCGGTGGAATATTACCGAATTCATCCAGAATGAAGTTTACATTCCGTTTCATTTTTCCATCTGCTTCCGATACACTACGAGTAGATAGGGCATAGGTAAGCTGATTTAAAAACAAAGTAACAAGATCATGCCGGCTTTTATCGTTGTATGGAATACCGAGGAAAACAGCAATCGGTTTATCGCCAAAGCCAACAGATTCCAGATCGAATGTACTTTCTGCTGTCAGCTTTGCAACATTCTCATAGGTGTAAATCTCAAGGTCTGTGAGAACAGTTGTGAAAACACTGGACTTTGTTTTTCCTGCTGCCACTTCAACAACGGCATATTTCATCTTTGCTCTGTTGCCATCCGGACGACTGGAGAAGTATTCGTCCAACTCCGTTCGTTTTTCTGATACATAGGTTTTCGATAGCACTTGGAATGTACGAATAACAGAGTAGAGGTTCACTTCTTTTTGATGCTCATGTGTTTTTATCGGAGGAACTTCCTCCGGAAACACACACTTGAAATATCGACTTTCAAGAAGCATTTCCACGGTTTCTTCCGGTAATGCAAGGGTTTCTGCAATTTCCGAAACACTTTTACTATCCTTCATGGCATGAACTTTCAAAATAGTCCAATACTTTGTTGCGGTGGTATCATCACAAGAAACACGTTTTTTCTTCAAAAACTTCTCTACATCTTTTACGGTTAATTCTTCATGATATAAGTCCCGCAATTCCGCAAAGACATGGGCAGTTTTCTTTTCCTTCTTTGTCATGCTGTCATACAAGGCACGACCTTCCGTATATTTTTTTGATGCGGTGTTATATTCTTCTTCGTCTAAAGCCACACAATCTTCAATGTGTGCTAAAATACACGCACTGAGAACTGCCATGGCGGACTTGATCCAATAAGAATCTCCGGATCGTTCATTGTCAGGATGATAGATCGTTTGCGCAAGTGTTCGGCACAGTTGCTCGGCTCCTGCAACATCTCCTTTGACATAGGCATCCAAAATAACTTGCAGTGGATTGAACCCGACAGATTCTGCCATGTTAATGAAATTCAGAACATAAACAGCATAGCCTCTGTCTACAAGTGTTTGATAGGACATGGTTGCCAATTCCAATTTTGGGTCGGTAATTACCATGGATGGTTGTCCCTCAGCACGGGAGAGCAGTTCGATTTCTTTAACGACGAAGTATACACCTTTACCGGAACGAGTCATACCGATGATAATGGCATTTCCGGCTACGGTTTCAATGTAAATCCATTTGGAATCCTCCGCAATCGGAATACCACCGTTACCGGGAAAGAAATCTTCCCTGTGTAGTGATCCCGTATGATGGATTTTTTTAGGGATTCTTTGATACTGTTCTCGTATTTCTTCTCTGGTGGTCCATCTGGCATTTGCTTTTTCTCCAACATCCAAGGATTTGTAGTTTACTCGGATTTCATAAGTCAGCTTAATGGTTACGATTAAACTGACTGCAAGTATAACAAGATACCAGATCCATCGTTCTGAATGAAACTCAAACGCTCTAAGGACATTGTAGTTTGAAACGATGTCAGATTCTCCAATGCTACGAATTCGTCCTAGCAGGTCAAGGATAATATTTGTAAAATAATTGCATACAAAGAAAAAAAGGAAATTTGAAAGGATGAACAGGGGAACCAGAATGTACTTGCTTGCAATGATCTGATTCAGTCGGTAATGCTGATTCTTTTTTGTCAGTGGTTCGAGGACTTCTTTTTGAAATCCTTTGATATGTTTCTTTTTTGTTTGTTCCCAGTTCTTTTTCTGATTTAACACAATTTATTACCTCTCAGAAAATGGTATAAACTATGCCTACGGTTATGCTGCCTTTTCATGAGCGATATTTCCAACAAGCCAACCTGCCAAGGATACTGCACCAACAATAATAAAAGTACCTATGATAATTTTTGGAATCCATCGGTTTGCCCGTTGTCTGCCTTCTTCACCGCCAATAATATACAAAGCACCGCAAACAACAAACGCAGCGGCAACAAGAATCCAAGTGTAATCTTGAATGGTATTGAAGAATGTTTTGGAAGTGGTTTCTAGGTTTGTAAGGGTTTGTTGTGCATTTTCTTCTGCGGTGGCTGCATGAGCAGTCATACCTAATAGGGCAGTAGAAACAGAAGCTGCGGTTCCGATATAGAATGCGGAAAGGCGTTTTCTGAAGGTTCTGTACTTACCGGTAAATTGTTCGGTTCTTTTTTTAAAAGTTTGTTTCATGATAGATTCTCCTTTGTTTTGAAAATAAAAAAAGCAACTTCTTTTCCAATTAGAAAAAAAGTTGCTCCTGTGTGTTCTATTCACTTGTTATCGTTCCAGTTCCGGTTCTTCCTTTTTCTTTTCCTGCCGGTGGATATTTGCCATTTGCTGCAGGAGGGATAGACTTTTTGCTTTGCGTTCTTCTTCAAAAGCGACAATATGGATAACATCCTCAATATCTTCCATGTAGCTGACACTTTTATTAACCTGTGTATACAGCACATCTAAGGTGCAGCCGGAATGGTATAATGCTTTTGATTCTTGGAAGCCCATTGGGTTTCCCTCCAAGGAATACACAATGTCACGTTTTATAGTGCATTCGTATACATGGTTTAAGATTTCATCGGAAGGAAGTGTTTTTAGATGATTTTCAAACTGATCTAATTCCTCTTGCATTTGATTGTAAAAGAGATAATTATAATCAATTTCCCCCGTTTCTTGGTTTAAGGTTAAACAATCGTTTTTGTTAAAATTTACTTTTTTGAATCCAACAGAATCGCAAAAATAAAATTCCGATGGGTTATCCTTTGTACTGCACAGCTCTACTACATCGGATACGGACATAGATCGTCCAATAAAATCTTTCGGATGATCTAAATTGAATTTTTCATAGAGCGCCTCTAGTCCTTTGCAGTCAACCTCTCCGTGAAAAACGCAGTCATAAATACCACTGTTGATTTGTTCTTGTCCGGACAATGCTTTTGTACTGCTGAGATTGGAAAAACGAACGTGATGTTCGTCCAAGTCGGGATTGATTTGATAGATTCTGATTTCCATAGAACCCTCCGTAAATAAAAAAGAACTTCTTTTCCAATTAGAAAAAAAGTTCCAATAGTGCATGATTCAATTTTTGAGTTATCGTTCCAGATCGAAGTCTTGTTCTTTTTCCTTTTTCTGCGATTGCTGCGTCATGGCTACCACCATTTTAAAAATGGGAGATTGCTCCGGTTCTTTTTGTTTCTCTTCCAAATTTTGGCGTTGTTTCTGCATTTCTTCCCAGCCTAAATTTGGATCTGCATAGACGTTAACATCCACACCGGATTTCAAGCCCTCACGAATTTGCTTCATTTGCAGACAATCAAACTCTGATGTCGCATAGAAAGAAACATCAAACCCTTGTTCCAAGCCTTCACGAATTTGCTTCATTTGTAGCCAATTAAACTCTGGTTTTGCATAGGGAGAAACATCCAACCCTTCTTCCAAACCTTTACGAATTTGCTCTATTTGACCTCTGTTAAATCCTGGCTTTGCATAAAAAGAAACGTCCAACCCTTGTTCCAAGCCTTCCCGAATCTCGTCCATTTGCTCCCAGCTAAATTCCGGATTCGTATAGAGGGAAATGTCTAATCCATCTTTCAAACCCGTGCGAATTTGCTTCATTTGTAGCCAATCGAATTCCGGTTTTGCATAGGGAGAAACGTCCAATCTGTCCTCCAAACCTTCACGAATCTCATCCATTTGATCTCCATCAAATTCTGGTTTTGCATAAAAAGAAACGTCCAGCCTTTCTTCCAAACCTTCACGAATTAAATCCATTTGATCTCCATCAAATTCTGGTCTTGCATAGACAGAAACGTCAAACCCTTGTCTCAAACCTCTACGAATTACTTCCATTTGCAGACAATCAAATTCCGGCTTTGCATAGATAGAAACGTCCAACTTTTGTTCCAAGCCTTTGCGAATCCGAATCATTTGACCTCCGTCAAATTCCGGCTTTGCATAGATAGAAACGTCCAAACCTTGTTCCAAGCCTTCACGAATTTGGCGCATTTGCTCCTCATTGTATTTTGGATCAGCATAAACTGATACGTCTACGCTGTTCAAAATTCCTTCTCGAATTTCACGCAGTTGTTCTGATTTAAAAGGAATCTCCCCATCAAAATCCGGATCATCATAATGCTCTATCATACTAATATACGGAGCAATCTGTGGGTCTGATTTTTTCAAAGCTAAGTGACGGTTTTGCATCCCGTACCCACTCAGTTCAGGATCGGCGAAAGAGGTTACATCTATTCCGGCTTTCAGTCCTCTTTGAAGTTCGTGCATCTGCCTATAATCGAAAATCGGATCAGTATAAATGCCTACGTCCAAACCTTCTTCCAATCCTTCACGAATTTGGCGCATTTGCAACCAATCAAATTCTGGCGTTGCATAGACGTTAACATCCACACCGGCTTCCAAACCTTCACGAATTTGAGCCATTTGCTCCCAACTGAAGTTTGGGTTTGCATTGAAATCGTTTACATCCAATGCAGTTAATGTTTTGTCTTGTTCTTCCATACAGTCTCCTCCTTAAATAGATGTCAGTTTATAATTATCGCTCCAGATCGAAGTCTTGTTCTTTTTCCTTTTTCTGCGATTTCTGCGTCATGGCTGCTACCATCATCTTGAGGGTGGAAGAAAGTTCCGGTTCTTTTTCTTCTAATACCAACGCCTCACGTTGTGCACACA
>CAKSOB010000085.1 GCA_934476545.1 uncultured Eubacteriales bacterium
TTCGCAGCCAATACATAGCTGCGGACTTTCAGGCGGCAGAACATAGACCATTTTGCCCCAAAAGGTTCATGGTTTTCTACCTCAACCGCCGATTGTTCCGCTGCGATAGTATTGCATTTTCTACACAGCGAGCAGCATAACTGGAAAGCCGAATCCCCTTTTCATGATTAAACGTATCAATGGCTTTAATCAATCCGATGGTGCCAATGGAAATTAAATCATTTTGGTCGTATGGCATGGCGTAATATTTTTTGACAACATGTGCTACCAATCGAAGATTATGTTCAATCAGTTGACTTCGAGCAGAACGAGCGATTTTTTCATCTTCACTTTTTAAGTTCTCTAAACAATGTTGTTCTTCTTTTGCGGAAAGGGGTCTTGGAAAAGAATCGGAGCCGGTAACGTGAAGAATTAACAGGAACAAATTGGAAATCAATGCAGATAATATGGATAACAAAACAATCGCCTCCCAAACAAGATACTTCAATATATGGCGAGGACACCCTGTTTTTTCCAAAAAAGACAATCTATATTGCAAAATGTCTTGCATTGATGAAAGGAACGTTTTTATTTTATAGCGAGAATAGAAAAAGCGCCGGAATTTTCCGAACGCTTTTTGTCGTTGTTATTTCAGCCAATTTTTATTCGCAATACAGGACGGAAGCAAATATCCTACATTATTAACGCCCTTTTCATCGCTGTTATTTTTTGCGCCGCTATAATTACCGAAGCTAAATAGTTTTGCTTCACCCAATCGACGGTAAACTAAGCCTGCATAGCAATTTCCTCCGGCATGGTGCCAAGCTAACAGCTCACTGCCAAAGGTAATGGCATCCATATAATTCATGTTTTTCCCAAAGCTATGGGAGGTGATATGCACATACGGTGCGGGAACATAGCCGCTGATGCTTCCGCTTGTAACCTTATACCAAGCTGCTTTCTTGCTGCTATCCCAAGTTGCTGCTTTTATCATAACGGTAGCGCCGGCTTCCAGATATTTGCTTGGAGAACCGGTTTGTTTTTTCGAAGAATAGACCGGTGTTTTCAAAGAGGTTGTACCCTTTACTTTTTCATCGTTATCAATTTTCGTTTGTACGCTGTTTGGATTTACAGCATTGAGAAGCAAAACTCTCAGGTCAAACTGCGCAGAGCCGTTCCACCAACCGGAGCCACAGTTATAAGAGAAGCTAACCATGGAGTCAAATTGCCGTTGGTTGGCACGAATATTATTTTTGGTAATAAATTCGTTTACCTGCGTGGTATAGCTTTTTGTATTGATTGCTTCGCAAAGCAAAGCCCATGCTTCTGTTTTGGTTAAGTTATTATAGAAAGAGTCCCCCTGTGAGAATGTGTATCCGTAACCTACGGTTGGAACGATAGTAGCAGTTAGCGGGTCCAGATAAACAGCAGGGTAATAACCTTCCCACGAAGCGATTACTTCTAACCCCTTGTCGCTCATACGACGATTTTCTACCGAGCTTTCCGACTCGCTTTGTGTCGATACCACAAAGGCATCCGTAGTATAGTAAGAACTGCTCATGTTGCTGCCGTCTGCTTTTGTTGCAGAATAAATTTTTGCGGAGTATGTACCGGCAGCAGAGAATGTAGTAGTATACTTCCATACTCTTGATTTTGTAGCAGGGAAACCGTTTCGCTCTGCTGCGGTTTCTGTTTCATAATCAGTAACCACCTTGGATTTTCCGTTTACCACAAACTTAACTGCGTTTCGGCTGGTATCTGTGATGGCAACAAAGGTAACCTTCTCTCCTGTGCTTGCTACATTTGGACCAACATACCCCAATTTTACAGCAGGCGCTGCTTTAACGGTTACATCCCAAGTTTTTTTACCGGAAGATGTTGTGCAAGTAATGGTAGCAGTTCCTTTTTTTGCACCATAAACAAATCCTTCTGTGACGGATGCGACTGCCGGATTACTACTCTTCCATGTTCCTCCGGAAATTGTAGCAAGATACAAGGTCTTTGTTGCTGCAACAGAGGCTTCCAGTGCAACAACACCTTTCTTTAAATAATCAGCAACAACATAATAATACTTGCTGCCAATTTTAATTTTATACCAACTATACCCATCGGAAGTGGTTTTAGACCCGTTTACAACTGCAACCACAGAGCCAGCCGGCAACGTTCCTTTTTTGGTACTGCTGCTAACCTTTGGCTGAGAGCGGTAGTTCACCGATTCTGTTATGGTGTAATCGGTGGTATCATCATCTTCATCCGGTTCTTCCGGTTCGGTTGTTGTAGTCCCCTTCTTTAAATAAGAAGCAGAAACATAGTAGTAGCTGCCGTCTTTTTTAATTTTGTACCAAGTCACATTGTCTGCTTTTGTAGAAGAACCTTCCACAACCTCTACCACTGTATTTTTTGATAACACACCTTGAACGGTGTCACTTTCCAAACTCGGTTCGGTGCGATAATTTAAGTTATCCAAGACGGTGTACTTGACCAATGTTTCCGTTTCATCAGCTTCTTTTACAGTCAATTCACACTGTTCCGTTTTTCCGTTGGCAGTTGTTACGGTAATCGTTGCGGTACCGGCTGCCACGCCCTTTACCTTTCCGGAGGTGCTAACGGTCGCAATGGTTTTGTCAGAGGTACTCCAAGTGACAGTGGAATCCGTTGCGTTATCCGGAGTAACAGTTGCTTTTAACGTGAGGGTTTCGCCCATTGTCATAGAAGCGGTTGTCTTACTTAATGTCACACCCGTTACGGCTACATCGGCTGCCTTTTTCACGGTAATCTTACAGGAAGCTTCTTTTCCATTAGCGCTTGTAGCTGTAATGGTAGCTGTGCCAGCCTTTACACCTTTTACCACGCCGGCAGAGGTAACCGTAGCAATGGTTTTATCCGAACTGCTCCAAGTTACAGTCGTATCTGTGGCATTGGATGGCGTAACAGTTGCCTTTAAGGTCACCGAACTGCCAACCTTTACATTAGCGGTCGTCTTGTTTAAGGAAATTTTTTTAACTGCAACAGTAGACCCTTTCTTTAAATAAGAGGCAGCCGTATAGTAATAGTTATTGTTAATTTTAATTTTATACCACTTTATATTATTGGCAGTCTTGCTATATCCACTAACAACTTGAACCGTAACACCTTTTTTCAAAGTACCTTTTACGGCACCGGACGTACTGGGGGTACTTCGATACCGTAAGTCTGACCCGGTTGTGACATAATTCACTAAGGTTTCACTGACTTTTAAATAATTGCCGCTAACATATCCGGTTTGACCGGAAGAAGTTGTCACCTTCACCCATGTACCGGTATTCTTGGCGGCTACGGTTAATTTCGTTCCTTTCGGCAATACAGAAAGAACTTTTGCGCTACTGTTGGCAGATTTCCGCAAATTTAGGCTATCTGTTGTTTTTACTTCCGCCCCCTTTGCGAAAATGGTAGCAGCATTTGCTACCGTAGAGAGCGGGGTATCCGCCATCATTGCCGTAGCGGATACAGACGAAACGAGCAAAAGAGAAGCCATCGCACCGGCAATCAGCTTAACCACTCGACGATTTCTAGCTTTATATTGATTCATGTTTCACACTCCAATTCTTTCGAGATACCAAGGCGAATTAGGATTCGCACTCTGAGAATCTCGTGTAAACGACAAATTTTCTTTTCATTATTATAACAAAGATGTCCTAGAACCGTCAACAAATGCTACAAGATTGCCACAAAATCGCAACAAATCAGACATGTTTCGTATTTTCTCATAGCAATCTTGTCATAATATACATTTTAAAGCTTGTGAATTGCGATAAATATATCATTCTTGCATAATAATTTGTTAATAATTATTATATTGATTCATACCGGTTTGTTACATATTTTACGCATAAAACTTAAAAACTCACACATTTTGTTATATTTTCACGACTAATTGGTGTAGTAATTGGTGTAGTTAACTCTTGCTTTGATTTTCAATCATCCTAACCTGATTTTCAATTGGGGCATAATCTACATGAGAGTATATATCCCGAAATCTCGTACAAAGGTCGTGGGCAACTCTAGGGTTTCTAGATTGGTTTACTAAGATAAAATCCGTGTACCCATCTACGCATTTTTGCGCTATGACGTTTTCCGTCTAAATCTGTACCCCGATACTGGTACAAATCATCGCTACCTTTTCTTTGACTTTCCATAACGGCTCCTCCTAAATAAGAAAAGCCCTAATGTGATAAACATATTTTACCACACTAAGGCTATTGTTTTCAATTTCTATATTGAATAAGAATTTTCAATATATTTGTCAAATAATTTCCGCTTAATCAACCGTTTATTACCAACCCACAGTACAAACTCACACCTGTGGTCATTGGTGATTTCTCGCAACTTATTGATACCGATATTCGAATAAGCGGCTGCTTCCTCTATGGTTAAATTGCTCTTTTCCCAGATAGGAATTATAATCGAGTCCTTCATTGCACCACACCACTTTTGCTTGATTTTTTTACACTCATTGGGATTACAGCTTCTTGAAGGGGACGTCCTATCAGCAAAAACAAGATTCTGCTGTCTTATGGCGTTTAGGATCTCTGCGTAATAGGACGAAACGGAAAAAATAATCCGTCAGTTGCTTGTGGCTTTGTGGGAAGCAGTTGAATCATTTTCTGTAAAACTGCACTATATCCGGCAATTTTAGAAACATCATTTTCCTCTAGCCCAGAGAACAAGCTGCCCAAATAGCCGTAGGCCAAAAACGAGCTCTGCTCCGAATCGCTTTCCAAATCTCCGTTCAGCAGTCTTTGCCGCTGGATCAATTCCTCCGATAGGAACTGAAAGAGCGACTGCTCTAAATAGCTTCGATATTTAGAACGATTCAAAAGAAGGAGCAACTCCCAGTGCTGCTCTATCCATTGAGTCAGCACCACGTAGTCGCTTTCTCCCTCTCCGTTTTTTCTCCGCAAACGCAGAACCGCATTTAGCTCCCGAAGCTGTTCGTCAATTAAATCAAAAGCAAGCTGATCTAAATTTTCGTAATAAACA
>CAKSOB010000086.1 GCA_934476545.1 uncultured Eubacteriales bacterium
CCAGTAAATCCAATCCTTTCAGAATATCCTTTCCGGCACCGATCTCTCGAACGGGATCTGCCGTTAACGAGACCCGAATAGTATCACCGATTCCCTGCTGCAACAGCGAGCCAATACCGATAGCAGACTTAATAATGCCCATACGCTCGGTTCCGGCTTCTGTTACTCCAAGATGCAGCGGATAAGAGCATTGCTCCGCCACAAGCTGATAGGATTGAATCATCGTATCCACATTAGAGGATTTGATGGAAATGACAATATCCGTAAAATCAAACTCCTCCAACAAAGAGGCATGATACAGCGCGCTTTCGCACAGAGCTTCCGGTGTGGGAGAACCGTACTTTGCCAAAAGCTCTTTTTCTAACGAACCGGAATTTACTCCGATTCGGATTGGGATTCCACGAGATTGACAAGCCTTCGCCACGGCGCGCACCCGTTCCTTGCCGCCGATATTTCCCGGATTGATTCGGATTTTATCAACTCCGGCATCCACTGCTGCCAATGCCAGTCGATAGTCAAAATGAATATCCGCTACCAAGGGAATTGACACTGACTGCTTGATTGCCGGAATCAGCGCAACCGCCTCCATGTTTGGAATCGCTGCACGCACCATTTGGCAGCCTGCCTGTTCTAATGCAACTGCTTGGCGAACACTGCCTGTAATATCCTCGGCCGGCACATTTAACATAGACTGCACGCTGATGGGTGCAGTTCCGCCAATTGCCAAATTTCCTGCATATACTGTTTTACAATTCCGTCGTTTCATGGAATATCGCCTCCATTTCATACTCTTTATTTTAGCACAAATTCTGTCTGAAAAAAAGTGTCCCGGGGAGAAATCGTAGTGATGTTGCAGAAATGAAAAAACCAACTACTCGTTTTCGTGCAAGTAGTTGGTTTCTGTTTTTTATGATTCTTTTATTGAAAAATGCGGAAAATATCCTGCACGCTGACTAACACCATAAATAGCATCAAAGCAAGGAAGCCTGCTGCGTGAATCCACCGCTCATACTTTTGGTTCAGCGGCTTTCTGCGAATAGCTTCGATGATCAAAAACAGCAGTCTTCCGCCATCCAACGCCGGAAGGGGCAACAGATTGATTACACCCAAATTGATGGTAATGATCACCATTAACAGCAACAGGTTATTGATTGCCGTTCCCCATCCTGCTGTTGCGCCGGCAGAGGCGACCTGAGAAATCACCGATGCCGTACCGATTGGACCGGAGAACTGCTCCAATCCCATTTGTCCGGTAACCAAAGCCCACAGACTTCCCCACACCATTCTGGTATAAGAAAGCGTGTTGGTAAACGTGTGCGATAGAACAGTTCCCACAGTTTTCTCCACCGGATAAACACGGAAGTCAATCTGTGCATAGAGTTTTCCGTCCACCACATTGGACTTTAACGCTACATGGTCAAAGGTAACCTTTTCTCCGTCCCGTACCATTGTCATGGTCACGTCATTGGCATCTGCCATAGAGAGCGCAAAGGTCACATCTCTGGCGGTGTAGGTGCGATACCCGTCAATGGAATAAAAGGTATCCCCCACCTGTAATCCGGCTTGCTCCGTCAATGCGCCGTCGGCAAATTCAGCAATGGTTGTAGAGGTGAATACAGGCTGCTGAACCACCACAACAAACATTAGAACAATCCCGATTAAAATGTTCATTGCCGCACCGGCAGTCACCACAATCATGCGTTTCCATACAGCTTTGCTGCCAAAGGAACGAGGATCTTCGCTGTCACCGTTTTCTCCTTCCATGGCACAAAATCCACCGATGGGAAGTAACCGCAGCGAATACGTCGTTTCGCCTTTTTGGAATTGAAACAATTTCGGTCCCATGCCCAAGGCAAATTCGTTGACACGAATTCCGCATAATTTTGCAGTGATAAAATGTCCGAACTCATGCAGTAAAATGATGGCGCAAAACATCAAAATCGCAATGAGAATTAAGATTACAGTCGTACTACCACCTCGCTATCTCACCTCAGTGACCGTTAACAGCTTCCAACACAAACGCTCTGGCAGCACGGTCTGCCTCCAACACCTGTGCAACAGAGGTTACGGAAGCCACACCCGGCTGCTGTTCCATTGCTGCTGTAACCAACGTGCCAATATCTAAGAAACCGATTTTGCCTTCCATGAACAACTGTACCGCCATTTCGTTGGCACCGTTGGCAGCCGCCGGAGCCAAACCGCCCCGCCGGAAGGCTTGCTTGCAAGCCTTCAAACAAATGAAGTTTTCTTCATCCGGTGGGTAAAAGGTCAGGTTTCCGCAGGCGGTCAAATCCAATTTTGGCACCTCGGAAGAAATTCGTTCCGGATAGGTAACGGCATATTGAATCGGCAGCCGCATATCCGGCACACCCATTTGTGCAATTACGGAACCATCCAAAAATTCCACCATAGAATGTACGATACTTTCCCGATGCACTACCACATCAATGCGGTCTACCGGTACATCGAAGAGCCATGCCGCTTCAATTATTTCCAGACCTTTGTTCATCATGGTGGCAGAGTCGATGGTGATTTTCTTTCCCATGCTCCAGTTCGGGTGATTGAGCGCCTGCTCCAAAGTGACGTTCTGCAATTCCTCTTTGGTTTTTCCGAAAAACGGTCCGCCGGACGCCGTTAAAATAATGCGGTTCAAGGCTTCTTTCCTTGGGCTACCCTGCAAACACTGAAAGACCGCAGAGTGTTCGCTGTCTACCGGAAGAATGGATATCCCCTTTTCTTTTGCTCGGTTCATCACCAAAGAGCCACCGGCTACCAGTGTTTCTTTGTTTGCCAGCGCAATCGTTTTTCCTGCTTCGATCGCCGCCATGGTCGGCTGCAAACCAATCATGCCAACTACGGCATTGAGCGTCATATTGGCTGAGGAAATCGTTGCCGCTTCACACAAACCTTCCATACCGGATACAATTTTTACATCGCAATCGGAAACTGCCAGCTTTAATTTTTTAGCTGCTTCGAAATCAAAGACCGCAACAAGTTGCGGTCTGAATTCACGTATTTGCGTTTCCAATAAGTCGATGTTCCTATTTGCAGCCAAGGCGGAAATCGGCAAATGCAAGCGCCGCGCAACGGATAACGCCTGACAACCGATGGATCCGGTGGACCCTAAAATCGCTAGGTTCTTTTCCATAGTATTCACCAAACTTATGATTTATTTATCAATTAAAAGATTTTAATAATGGGCAATAATTGCAGGAAGAAGTAGAGAAACGGCGCAACAAAAATTACGCTGTCAAACCGATCCAGCAAGCCGCCGTGCCCGGGAATGATATGTCCGTAATCCTTGATGGAGAAACAACGCTTAATCATGGAGAAGGTCAAATCGCCGATAATGGAAATCACCGTACAGATTAAGCCGATCAACACCAAGGACAGATACGATATAGACAATGCTCCGCCGTAGAAAATCCAGTTGTAGCAAATGCCGTAAACCAACATGGCAAGGATGTTCAGAAAGAATCCGCCGAACACGCCTTCTATGGTTTTTTTCGGACTGAGTCGAGGACACAGCTTGTGCTTTCCGAAAAAGCTGCCTGCAAAGTAAGCGCCGCAGTCTGCTACCCAAGAAGCCATAATCACGATAAAGATGTAGAATGCACCGTGACCGTAGGAGTTATCTCGAATGCCTACCAAGGTTGCCATCGCCAAGGTGATAAACACCACCATACCGATCGCCGTTGCCAAATGAGAAAAGTTTACATTTTCTCGCAGCTCGTAGGTAACCAACATGGTTACCGCCATGATGAATAAGTACGCTGCACAGCAGGCGCCCAACCAAAAAATATTAGAAATCAACGGCACCGCAAAAGAAAATGCCAACGTCGGAATGAGAAAGCTGTAATTTTTTTGCAGCTGAAAGGCTTCGGACAGCTCATACACCATAACGGCAGTAATAGCGCTGATGACTAAATTCATTCCAAACGGAAAAAACAAGTTCAATACCACAACTGCTGCTAAAATTGCCACCAAAATCAATCCGGAGATGATGCGCTTTGTCATTTTGCCGTCACACCTCCAAATCGTCTGTTGCGGTGGGAAAATTCCTCCAATGCCGCTTCCAGGTGCTCCGGGGTAAAGTCCGGCCACAGCACATTGGAGAACAGGTACTCCGAATAGGCAGACTGCCACAACAAAAAGTTAGAGATCCGCTGTTCTCCGCTGGGGCGAATAATCAAATCCGGATCCGGTTGTCCTGCGGTATCCAAGTGGCGCTCAATGACAGCCTCATCAATGGAAGCTACATCTAAAAGTCCGGCGGATACTTCTGCTGCAACCTTTTTCATAGCGGAAACCAATTCTGCTCTGCCGCCGTAATTCATCGCCAAATTCAGAACCATACCGGTCTGCTGTTTCGCTGCTTCTTGTGTTTCCACAATCAATTTTCGCAAATCTTTTGGAAATACCGAAATATCGCCCAAAAACCGAATGCGGATATTTTCTTTTTCAAATTCTTCCAACGCCTCTTTGAGATACTGTTTAAACAACAGCATCAGCATTTTCACTTCTAATGCAGGTCGTTTCCAGTTCTCTGTGGAAAAGGCGTACACCGTCAAATATGGAATCCCGATTCGGTTGCAGTATTTTGCAATCCGTTTGAAATTTTTTGCGCCCTCTTTATGACCGGCGCTTCGTGACAACCCACGTTGCTCTGCCCACCGTCCGTTGCCGTCCATGATAATTCCCAAATGGCGTGGCAATCGGCGGGAAGCCTGCTCCGGCGGATTGTGATTGACCACTGTATCCATGATACACCGCCTTAAATTTCCATAATTTCCTTTTC
>CAKSOB010000087.1 GCA_934476545.1 uncultured Eubacteriales bacterium
TGCGGAGCTTGGAGACACTGACCTCTCCGTTCACCAGCTGATAAATACCCGGCAGCACCTTCAGCTTACAGCTTGTCTGACTGCAGATATCCAGCAGTTCCTGAATCTCAGCATGAGATGCCGACGGAATGGCGATCATGATCTCATCAATATGGTATTCCTCTGCCAGACGGCAGATATCCTTGCGGTTACCTGCTACCAGCACACCGCGCAGATATTTTCCGATTTTACCAGGATCATCATCCACCAGACAACATACATTCTGTTCCACAAACTTGCTGTTCTGTAATTCTTTCAACAGTGTATTACCAGCCTCACCGGCACCAACAATCATGGTATTGGTCTTTCCGTCCTTGATCAGTCCCTGCTGCTTCTGACGGAAGTAGGCAAGAATCCGATAGGTAAAACGGAATACGGAAATTCCAGCCGCCAGCACTGCAAAGTACATAAAAGGATAACTTCTCGGAAACCGAAGGTCCATCAGCGTCATGCCTACCGTCTGAGTCACCGCGGATATCAGACATGCCACAATAATATTTACCAGATCCGATGCACTGGCATATTTCCAGATTCCCTGATACAGCCGAAAAGCGGCAAACACGATCACTGTAAGGATCAGATTCACCGGCAGATACTGGAAGATATTCTCAATAAACTCAATGGCCTGCGGCTCAAAGAACAGATTGTACCGCACATAGATAGCCAGCGGACCTGCTGCGGTGATGATCAGCATGTCCATCAACACCAGCAGTATGATCCGGAATATCAGTTTTTTATTCTTATATTTTAACATATTAGCTCCCAAAAATCGGGCAAAGCGCATAATAGCCCATATTTTGTATTAGTTTATCACTTTTAGCGCTTATCCGCAAATATATTTATATTTTTTATGATTTCTTCAAAAAAGACTTTACAATACCAAAAACTGTTGTAAAAGCTTCCATGCGGAAAAGCACTGATCCAAGCACATAAACCATAACACCTGTCACTACCTGAATTGCTACAATTGCAATGTTCGGAAGCACCAGATACTGTATCGGCCAGATAACTGCCCCCATGAAGAAAGCAAGCAGAATGCAAGGAAGCAGATCCAGCATCTGTTCTTTAAAGGAATATCTTAACAGCTTTTTATTAGGAAACGCATTCACAAATGCTCCCAACGGTGTTGTCAGCATGACACCAAATGCCATAGCCAACGGTCCATATTGGACGGTGATCAAAATCGTCGTAAGATCAATGATTTTTTTGACGATCTCCAACTTCAGGAAAATATCGCTTCTTCCCATGGCCTTGATCGCATTCAGGTTTGCTGTATGAATTGGATGAAATGCATAAATCATACAGAATACTCTCAGATATGGAACGCAAGGAAGCCATTTATCTGTAAGCAGAAGGGCGATCAATGGTTTCGAGCAGGCAGCCAGTCCAATCATCATCGGCCAGATAATATAGCTGCTGATCCGGATGGACTGACGAGTCATGGTCTTGATCCTGCCTTCCTGGTCCTGTACACTTGACATAACAGGAAGCAGCACACTGTCAATGGATGTATTAATATTTACAATTACAAGAGTTGGCAACTGATTTCCCTTATTGTAGTAGGCAAGATCCGTCGCCGTATATACTTTTCCTATAATGAGGCTCTGCAGATTACTATATACCGTACTCAAAAAAGAAGACACGACCAGTTTCCAGCCATAAGAAAGCAGACCTTTCAGACGATTCCAGGAAAACATAAGCTTCGGTCTCCACTTGACTGTAATCCACAGAATTGTCGTATCAATCGTTGCGTTCATCAACTGCTGCACTACAAGTGCCCACACGCCTGCTCCTCTATATGCAAGAAAAATACCACATACAGCAGAAAATATCGTTCCACCAAGCGTTGCAAAGAAAAATCGTTTGAACAACAGATGCTTTGATACGTAAGCCTGCTGAATATTTTTGACACCAGAGATCACTAACGTCAGACTAAGCACACGAACCAGCGGAACCAGTTCCGGTCTGCCATAGAAATCTGCGATCCATGGTGCAGCCATAAACATTCCTGCATACAGAATCAGACATACGGTAAAATTAAAATAGAACACAGATGAAAAATCCAGATCATCTGCATCTTTTTTCTGAATCAATGCTGTTCCCAGACCGCTGTCTACGAACACCTGTAAAATGGTCGTAAATACGGTCACCAGTGCAACCGTTCCATATGCTTCCGGTGCAAGAATCCGGGCAAGAATAATCGATACCGCAAAAGACACCAGCTGTGCTGCTGTACGTTCTGCAAATCTCCATATAAAATTGGACACAGTCTTTACTTTTACTCTATCTTCCATTCTGTCTTTCCTTTTTTATAGTTTCATATAATCGATCAAATGCATCCAGCATCTCTTCTTCGTCATAATATTCTCTGACACATTCCACACAGGTCCCGGCCTTTTCCTCTACTTCCGTCCGGTCTTTCTCCAGACTCTCCAGGCAGCTGCACAACGCATCCGCAGACACTTCTTTTACGATCCAGCCGCCTTCTATGCCAATAACCTCCGGCATCACGCAAATATTAAATGCCACAACTGGAGTGCCTGATGCCATTGCTTCAATATTTACCAGGCCAAAAGTCTCATATACGGAAGGATTCAGCAGCACATCTGCCATAGAAAAGAATTCATTCATCTTTTCCTGCTCTTTGATATATCCAAAATTCCTGATCTCGAATTTTTTGCTGACTTCATTCAATTCATCCGAATATTTGCCGGCGATCAACAGCATATATTTTTCCGGATCCAGCTGTTCCAGCACTTCTTTCAGATAGTTCATCCCTTTTTGTGGAATCTTCATATCTGCAGCTACAAAAGCTAATACAAACTTTTCTGTGACGCAGTCATACTTTTCTCTGGTTATCTGTTTGTCCAATGGTTTCCACTGATCAATGTTCAGACTATTATAAATAACCGTACATTCTTCATTCTTCAGGTAAGATTCCTTCACCTGATCCTTCATCCACTCAGACGGAACTGTAAAATGGATCCCCTTTCTGCATAGATACTGCTGTTTATATTCAAACAGCTTTTTACACACATCTCTGCGAAGTCTCGGATAGTTTTCCAGATGCTCACATGTAATACAGCCCATCTTCCAGCGGTCATCACAGCCAAACGGGAATGCACAATGGCCGGTGAGTGCCCAGAAATCATGCAGTGTCCACACCACAGGACACCATTCTGTCAGTTTTCCAATATCTCTGATTCCCAGAAAACTGTCATGTGGATTATTCAGATGGATCAGATCAATCTTATGCTTCTTCACAAACTGCTCGATATAATTGATAGCATAAGAAATTGTCAGATCCTCGTTTGCTCTGTTCGCAGTCTGAAGCCGCATCAGGATCTTTCCAACTGTGCCATTATATAACACATGCACATGTTCATCCTCCACAGTTCCGCGCCGGTTATAGCAGACGATTTCATATACGTCATGCCCTCGTTTTTTCATTCCATCGTAAATCTGTCTGGTGACTTTTTCTGCGCCACCTCCAGAATAGGTTGTATTTAAATATAAAATACGCATGTACTCTTAATTCCTCATTCCAAGGATAATATCACAGATATGATCCACTTCCTCAAGCGGAAGATCTGCATACAGAGGCAGCGTCAGCACTCTTCTGGAAATCTCCAGTGCCACCGGTGTCTCACTAACATCATAAGCTCCGTGAAAGCAATCATATGTATTAGTCAATGGATAAAAATACTTTCTTGAGAAAATATTCTCCTGTGCCAGTCTGTCATGTACCTCATTTCTGGTAAATCCAAACTGTTTCTCATGGAAAATCACCGGAAAATACGCATAATTCGACGTCACACACTCCTGTACCGGATTCAGCTGGATTCCCTCCACACCATTCAGGCGTTCCCGATAACGTTCCACAACTGCTTTACGCTTCTGAATCTCTGCATCAATATGACGAAGATTGCACAGACCCATGGCTGCCTGAAATTCATTCATCTTGGCATTGGCGCCCACTCCATCCACGACCTCTTCATTCTTGATACCGAAATTCTTCAGGCGGTACAAAGTTCTGCCCAGTTCTTCATCCTTGAAGCAGGCAGCTCCACCCTCAATCGTGTGAAATACCTTTGTTGCATGAAAACTAAAGCAAGAGATATCTCCAAATGTTCCTGTTCCCTGACCTTTATATTTCACTCCGAATGTATGCGCTGCATCATAGATTACTTTCAAACCATATTTATCCGCAATCTTCTGAATCTTCTCCACATCGCATACATTTCCATATACATGAACCGGCATGATTGCACAGGTTCTGTCTGTGATCAGGCTTTCGATCTTATCTGCATCCATCGTAAAATCATCCGACCGGATATCACAGAATACCGGTGTCAATCCATTTCTCACGATAGCATGAGTTGTTGATGCAAAAGTGAAAGGTGTGGTGATCACTTCTCCCTGCAGATTCAATGCCTGCAGAGACAATTCCAGTGCCATATGTCCGTTAGTAAACAGATCAATCCGCTCCACGCCCAGATATTTTTTTAATCCTTCCTGAAGTGCCTGATGCTTTTCTCCCATATTGGTCAACCAGTGACTATCCCAGATGTCTCTGATCTCATCAATATACTCTTCCATTGGCGGCAATGAGGATCTGGTAACTAATATCGGTTTTTTCATACTTCCTTTTTTCCACCTTTCTTTTTCTTTGCAGAATCATAATAGCCCA
>CAKSOB010000088.1 GCA_934476545.1 uncultured Eubacteriales bacterium
GGGCAAGCTCTGCGGCGACGTAGACTTTGACAGCGTAGCGCCGAAGGCTGCTTATCTGACTCCGGTACCGGGCGGCGTTGGTCCCATGACCATTGCCATGTTGATGCAAAATACCCTGACAGCCGCAAAGGAACAAAACGGACTGTCCGAGTAAACAAAAGGGTTTGAGTATATGTACGAATTATTATATTCCATCCGATCTCCGCAGGATTTAAAGCGGCTGAGCGTTCCTCAAATGGAGGCTCTCTGCAAAGAAATCCGACACAAAATCGTCCATACGGTGGCAACCAACGGCGGTCACCTTTCCTCCAATTTGGGAGTTGTGGAACTGACTGTGGCACTGCATCGGGTGTTTGATGTTCCTCGGGATGCCATTGTGTGGGATGTGGGTCATCAATCCTATCCCCACAAGATTCTCACCGGTAGGTTGAATCAACTGTATACCATCCGCACCGAGGGAGGCTTGTGCGGGTTCCCAAAACGGGAGGAAAGCCCTTACGATGCCTTCACCGTGGGGCATAGCAGCACCTCCATTTCGGCGGCGCTGGGCATTGCTACGGCGAAAACGTTAAAGGGCGAATCGGGCAAGGCGGTGGCGGTTATCGGCGACGGCGCACTGACCGGCGGATTGGCTTACGAGGGACTGAACAATGCAGGGCGCAATGCAAAGAACCTCATTGTCATTCTGAACGATAACACCATGTCCATTTCCCAAAACGTTGGTTCCATCACCGGGCATTTGACAAAGCTCCGCACCCTGCCCGCTTACTTAAAAGCAAAGGGCGATGTGGAAACCATGCTTTCCGAGCTGCCGGTGTTGGGCGAGCCGATTTATCAGGTGATTCATCACTCGAAATATTTATTGAAAAAGGCGATTTATAAATCCACAATTTTTGAGGATTTGGGCTTTTCTTATTACGGACCTATCAACGGGCATGACATTCCCAACCTAATTGCCTTTTTGGAAAATGCCAAGGAAATGAAAGGACCCGTTCTGCTGCACGTTGTCACCCAAAAGGGCAGAGGTTATCGCTATGCCGAGCGGAATCCGGGCAAGTTCCACGGTGTTTCTGCCTTTAACGTTCGCACAGGCAAGAGCAAGTCTGCGCCGGTAAGCACCAATTTTTCCGAGGTGTTCGGAAAAGCGATTGTCAATTTGGCAAAAGAGGACAACAGCATTTGCGCCATTACCGCCGCTATGCAGACCGGAACCGGCTTGAGCCGCTTTGCCGAGGTCTATCCCCACCGCTTCTTTGATGTGGGCATTGCGGAGGGACACGCTGTCACCTTTGCGGGAGGCTTGTCCACCGCCGGCATGAAGCCGGTTTGCGCCATCTATTCCACCTTTTTGCAGCGTGGCTTTGACCAAATCATCCATGATGCCGCCTTACAAAAAACAAAGGTGGTTTTGGCGATTGACCGAGCCGGTGTGGTCGGTGAGGACGGCGAAACCCATCAGGGTATTTTCGATGCTTCGTTCCTGAACAGCGTGCCGAACGTGACGGTGTATTCTCCTGCGTATTACGATGAGCTGGAGCAAAGTTTGAAGAATGCGCTGTACGACTGCCCTTATGTAGGTGCGGTGCGGTATCCTAGGGGAAAGGAACTGTATCGTCCGGCAGATTATCAAGCGGAGAACACGCCTTTCACCGTGTACGGCAACCCGGAGGCAAAGTACGCCATCGTCACCTATGGACGGCTGTTTTCCTATGCTTGTCAGGCAAAGGAAGTTCTTGCGGAAAAGGGCGTAGAGGTGAAGATCATTAAGCTGAATCGCATCAAACCCATCGATTCCTTGGCAGTGGAAGCTGCCTGCGATTGCGATGCTGTGTTCTTCTTTGAAGAAGGGATGCAGCAGGGTGGCGTCGGCGAGAGATTCTACTATTTGATGGGGCAATCCGGTTTCGGCGGGAAGTATCATCTCACCGCCATCGACAACCGATTTGTTGCCCATGCCACCGTGGCAAGAACCTTGGAGCTGTTGGGATTAGATGCGGCATCTATGGAAGAAACGATTTTGAAGGCAACGGAGAATTTGAAAACGACGGAGAAACAGTATGGCTGAAAAGAAACGATTGGACGTTCTCGTCCATGAACTGGGGTATGCCGATAGCCGAGAAAAGGCAAAGGCACTCATTATGGCGGGTGTGGTGTATGTGGATAATCAAAAATCCGACAAAGCCGGAACCATGGTGCCGGTCACTGCGAACTTGGAGGTACGGGGGGCAACCCTGCGCTACGTAAGCCGTGGCGGATTGAAACTGGAAAAAGCCATGGAGCAATTTCCCATCACCTTGCAGGATAAAGTGTGCATGGATATCGGTGCTTCCACCGGCGGCTTTACCGATTGTATGCTACAAAACGGCGCAAAAAAGGTTTATTCCGTGGACGTTGGCTACGGACAGTTGGATTGGAAACTGCGCACCGATGAGCGTGTAGTCAACTTAGAGCGCACCAACATTCGCTATATCACAGAGGAGCAGGTGCCGGAGCAGCTGGACTTTGCCAGCGTGGACGTGTCCTTTATCTCTCTGTGCTTGGTTCTGCCGGTGGCAAGAACCTTTTTGGCAGAGCAAGGGGAGATGGTCTGCCTGATTAAGCCACAGTTTGAGGCAGGCAAAGGCAAGGTGGGAAAAAAAGGCGTGGTGCGAGAGCCGGAGATTCATGTGGAGGTCATCGAGAAAATTCGGGACTTCGTTTTGGAAAACGGCTTTTCCATCAAAGGCTTGACCTACTCTCCCGTAAAGGGACCGGAGGGCAACATCGAGTACCTCATCTATCTGCAAAAGGCAGAGGCACCGGAAAGCTGTCCTTTGGACATTCCGGCACTGGTAGCAGAGTCCCACACAGTTTTGAATGGCGGAGGTGCAAAATGAAAGTTGCATTGATACCGAACTTGAGCAAAAAAGACGCACAATTTCATACAGAAATGATTATTCGCACCCTTTGCCAATATGGGGCAGAGGTGCTGCTCCATCGCCCCATGGAGCCGTACTTCGGGAGCCTTCCGGTAACGGTTTACGAGGACTTTTTCCAAATGATCGACGACTGCAACGTGATTCTCGCCATTGGCGGCGACGGTACCATTATTCATGCGGCAAAGCACGGCGCACTGGCAGACAAGCCCATCTTGGGGATCAATCTGGGTCGCATGGGCTTTGTTGCCGGATTGGAAAAGGACGAGTTGAATTTTTTGGAAAATCTGGTGCAGGGCGACTATAAAATTGACGAGCGCATGATGTTGGAGGTTACTTATCCGGAAAACGGAGAACTTGTGACCAAGCACGTTGTTAACGAGGCGGTGCTGTCCCGTGGCGCATTGTCCAAAATCGTGGACTTCACCTTGCTGTCCGGCAACAACGTCATTGGAGAGTATCGGGCAGACGGCTTGATTTTGGCAACGCCTACCGGTTCTACGGCGTATTCCCTTTCCGCCGGCGGTCCGGTCATTGATCCTGCCATGGACTGCATTCTGTTAACGCCGGTTTGCCCCCACTCGCTGTTCTCTCGTACCGTGGTGTTCAGCGGCGACCGAGAACTGACCGTAGAGGGCTGCTCGCAATATGACAGCGATGTGTTCCTGACCTTGGACGGTGAGGACGGCATTCAGATTTTTGAAGGAGAACAAGTGCATTTTCGCCGGTCGAACCGACGGATTCGCATGATTAAATTAAAGCAAAACAGCTTTTTGGAAGTAGTAAAGCAAAAAATCGGGAAGTAGGTGTAGCTATGAAATCCGCACGGCATAAAAAAATTCTCGACATCATTCGCAGCGACGCAGTGGAAACCCAAGAGGAACTGCTCAGTCGGCTGCGAGAAGCGGGCTTTTCGGTGACGCAAGCCACAGTTTCCCGTGACATTAAAGATTTACGCATCTTAAAAACCTTGGGCGAGGATGGACGATACCGCTACTTTTGCCCCTATGGCGGCGGAATGGATTTTTCCCAAAAGTTCAATTCCCTCTTTTTTGACAATACCGTATCGGTGACGGCGGCGGGGAATATTACTGCTATCAAGTGTCACGCAGGCATGGCGCAAGCCATTGCAGCAGCCATGGACAACATGGAAATGGAAGATGTGGTGGCAACACTGGCGGGAGATGACACCATTTTTCTGCTGTGCAAGGATGACAAAAGCGCACAGCAGCTTTCTCGCAGACTGAACAGCTTGATAGGCAGGTGACCCAATGCTCACAGAACTTTATATTGAAAATATTGCCGTGATTGAGCAAGCTGCCATCCACTTTGGCAAGGGCTTTAACGTGCTGACCGGTGAAACCGGTGCCGGTAAGTCCATGGTCATTGATGCGGTGCATGCCATCTTGGGCGAGCGGGTCAGCCGAGATATGGTGAGGAACGGGGCGAAGAGCGCCTTTGTCAGCGCTGTGTTTGACGAGTTATCTCCGGCGGCAACGGAAGCCCTTTTGGAAAACGGTTGTGTTCCTGAGGAGGACGGAACCTTGCTGTTGCAGCGCACCATTACCACAGAGGGAAAAAGTAGCTGCAAGGTCAACGGTCGTCCGGCTACGGCTTCTATTTTAAAAGCCATTGCGCCTCATTTACTGCACATTCACGGGCAGCATGAAAGCTATCAACTGCTGTCCCCCCACCTGCATATGGGTTATATTGATAAAATGGGTAAGCTGGAAGAATTGCTTGCATCTTACCAAGAAG
>CAKSOB010000089.1 GCA_934476545.1 uncultured Eubacteriales bacterium
AATAATGATTTTGCCATTGTCTGTTACCTCCACATTCTTTTTTATTTTGAATGTCCGCAAAATCCGTCCTACATCTCTCGGTCGCCATGGACAATCCAGGTCATGAAGGGCAACCAGTTTGTCCTGCACATTGGTACCGGCTCCCATTTTTTGTGTGGAACCAATCAATACACGGATGTTGCCGGCTCGTACATTTGCAAACAATTTTTTCTTTTGCTCTAAGGTATTTGCTTCATGAATAAAAGCAATTTCTTCTGTTGGAATTCCCCGTTCCTCCAGCTTTTTCCGTAAATCCTCGTATACATTGGTAAATCCGGTTGGAGATGGGGCGTGATGTTGTTCTGTTAATGCTATGATTTCCTCCACCAATAAATCTTCCGAGTCGTTAGTGGCTTCTTTTGCACCCTTTGGCGTGGAGGTATCACAGAAAACAAGCTGTGTTAATTTTTGATTGGCTCCCTCTTGCCAAATACGGAAAACATTGTCGGCACACAGACTTACCTTACTGGTTGGATTATCCGGCAGAGAAGGATCTAACAGCCGCTGGTCTAATGCCAGTTTTTTACCGTCATTTGTTACGCACAGCATATTATCCTGATCCGGGGAAACAGAACTGTTACGAATGGCTTCTGCACGCTCAACCAGCACAGAAAGAAATTCTTTCTGTTCTTTTGTAGGCTTTGCGGTGACAACCTCAAAGTGTGCTGTTGGAAGGGGAAGATCTAACATATCCTGAGTGCGAACATCCGCAACCTCTTGGAAGGTAGAACGCAGCTCCGGCAGATTATTAAATTTCGCAAATCGAGTTCTTAACCTTAACCCTTTTCCTTCCGGTGCGATTTCCAGTTGTGTAACGGTTTCTCCAAATTGTGCCGCCCAAGCATCAAAATGCTCTACGCCCAATTTTTCCAACGTTCCATACTGTAAGTATCGCTGCATGGTGTATAATTCCGCAATGGAATTGCTAATAGGTGTTCCGGTAGCGAAAACAACACCATGGTAATCTGTAAGTTGATTCAGATATTGTGTTTTCATAAACAAATCACTGGCTCGTTTCGCTTCCGATTTCGGAACGCCGGAAACGTTTCCCATTTTTGTTTGGACGTATAAATTTTTAAAAAGGTCTGCTTCGTCCACAAACAGCATATCCACACCGAGTTCTTCAAAGGTTAAAACGTTATCTTTGTCGCTTTGGTCGTTTAATTTATCCAGCTTTACTTGCAATTGTTTTCGCACACGCTCTAACTCTTTTACGGTATAGCTTTTCTTTCCTTCATGAAGCCGTACTGCTTCGATGCCTTCCATAAGATCTTCCATTTGCTTGGAGAACATTTCTTTTTGCCATGCAACGGAACAGGGGATCTTTTCAAATTGCGTATGACTGATCACAATGCCGTCGTAATTACCGGTGGAAATTCTGGCGCAAAACTTTTTCCGATTTTCGGGTTTGAAATCTTTCTCGGTGGTCATCAATACATTGGCACAAGGATAAAGCTGCATAAAGTCGGAAGTAAATTGAGAAACAAGGTGGTTTGGAACCACAAACATGGGTTTATGGCATTTCCCAAGCTGCTTGCACTTCATGGCAGCGGCAATCATTGTAAATGTTTTTCCGGCACCAACAACATGACCTAACAAAGTGTTGCCGGAATAAAGAATCCGTGCAATCGCATCCTCTTGATGCTTTCTGAGGTGAATGTTGGGATTCATGCCGTAAAAAGAAAGATGACTTCCATCGTACTCCCGATTCCGGACACTGTTAAATTGGTTATTATATTTTGCAACCAGCCTTTTTCGACGCTCCGGCTCGGACCATAACCAATCCTCAAATTTCGCTTCAATTTCCGCTTGAATTCCCTGTGCAATCTGCGTTTCCGTTTGATTTAAAACATACCTTGTTTTACCGTTCGGATCTTTCACTTGGTCGTAAACCTTCACTTTACGTTGATTTAAGGAATCTTCGATAATCTCATACGCATTGGCTCGCTCTGTGCCATAAGTATCTTTTGCAAGAACATTGGTTCTTCCAAAAGATTTTCTGGAAATATACCATTTAGCCGTAATAGGAATGTATTCCGCCTTAACGCTTCGTTTATCAAGATAAGATGCATTCGTTAATTGATGGATAAACTGGTTGACAATCTCCGGCTCAATCCAAGAAGCGCCTAATCGCCCCTTGATTTCAGACGCATCCAAATCAACCGGTTGCACTTTTTTCAATGCAACAAGGTTGCCTTGTAATTTTTCTTTTTCTGCATCCGGTAGCCGTTCATACAGTGCTGTTGCCATTTTGAATTTCTCTCTGACATTCCCGGAAAGGTACTCATCCGCAGGAACAAAGGGATACCGTGTTAAATCCAGTTCTGCCTCTGTGATTTCTGTCGGTGTTTTTCCACAGTGAATGTTTCGATATAGCTGTCCTGTTAAGGCTTGAAGCAGTTCTTCCTGATTTTTTCCGGAGATATGCTCCATGTAGTCCATATCCACAACGCCATTTTCCGAAAGGGAAGCGAACAAAGCATCCTGAGCGCTTTCTACACGGGTGATTTTTTGGTGTGGTCGAATGGTGCGAGTAGAGAAGATTGCAGCTTTGCCAACAAACTCTTTATTCTCATCCAGTTCCTCCAAAGAGCAGAGGAGATAGTAACTGCTGTCCTCGGAGAAAGCACGCTGATTCTGATTATCATTGATTCTGCCATAGTCTTTAGAAAAGGTATCATATCGTTGATTCAAGTCAGCTTGTAGGGCTGCTATTGCTTCATCCGGTGCGTTATCAAGCTGTGCTTGCAGTAATTCTCTTACACAGTCACGAAGCCCCGCCATTTGACGAACTCGATCCGGGAAGTTTTTCATTTGCTTTGGCGGTTCCACAACCTCCATGGTATCGGTTGGTTGATTGTCATACTGATAGTACACCACGTCATCCATAACCACTAAAGAGTTTGGTCGCAGGTTGGGGTCGGCGGGGATACCGCCTCTTTTCGCCTCTACGACCGGCTCTGCAAAGAGAAGGTGTCCTTCTATCCGTTTGGTTGCTTCTTCTAAAAGCTCCTCTAACGGTCGCTCAGATGGCTTACAAACGCTATCCATGCCAAACGGACCGGACTCCATCTCCATATGACCGCAAATCATTTCCGGATGGTCTACGAAATATCGGTTCATGGGGATTCCGTTAGAATCTTCAGAAAGCTCAATCCATGGGTCATGCACTTCCAACTGGATTGCTTCTCTTTTTTGTAAAAAAAGAATATCCGAGGTGACGCTGGTTCCGGCATCTGCACGAAAGGTCGTATCAGGAAGTCGAACGGCACCGAGCAGTTCTGCTCGCTGCGCCAAGTATCGCCGGACAGACGGATCGGTTTTATCCATCGTTCCTTTAGAAGTGATGAATGCCACAATACCACCGGGACGAACTTGATCCATTGCTTTTGCGAAGAAATAATCGTGAATAAGGAAGTGTTCTTTGTTGTACCGTGGGTCGTTTACTTGGAATTGTCCGAACGGCACATTTCCGATAATGGCATCAAAAGAATGATCGGCAAACTTTGTTTGCTCATATCCTTGGATTGCAATCGTGGTGTTAGGATATAGCTGCTTTGCAATTCGACCACTGACAGAATCCAGTTCTACGCCAAAGGTTTGAAGATTACGCATAGAGGGCGGCAGCATACCAAAGAAGTTTCCTGTACCGCAGGCAGGATCTAATACCTTGCCTTCTTGCAATCCCATCCGTTCCAATGTCTGATAAATAGAACGAATCACAAGGGGAGGGGTATAGAAAGCAGTATTCACACTGGCACGGGCAGAAGCGTATTCTTCCGGGGAAAGCACGGATTGCAGCTCCTCATGCGCTTCTCTCCAAGCAGTTTTATTCGGATCAAAAGCATCTGCCAAACCACCCCATCCGACATACTTAGAAAGCACCTCTTGCTGCTCCGGACCGGCTTGCATTCCGGTAGATTCCAGTTCATGCAGCAGACGGATGGCATTTACATTCGCTTGGAATTTCATCCTCGGACCGCCAACGCTAAGATGCTCCCTGTCAATGTGGTAATTTTCTGCATTGCGGTGGGTAGTTTCTTTGTATTCCTCGTAGGCAGCCTGTTCCGCTTCTTTTTGGTTCGGGAAAGATTTCCACGCCCCATCTACTAAGATGGAAACAGGCTGTTGTGGTTCGTTATCATCCAAATTTACAACTTCCACTTGTCCCCGTTCTCGTTCCTGTGCAGGTTCTTCTAGTATTTCCTTTTCCTTAAGGGCAGGATCAATAGCTTCCTGAGAAAGAGGACGCAGAAGTTCGTGGAGCTTTGGATAGGTTTCGTCGATCACTTCCCGGCGTAGTCGTTGGCGGAATGTCGGTACATCCGAATAGAGGCGGATCAGTTCCCTATCTTTAGAGGCAAGAATTACACGGCGTATAGCGGCGCTCCCCTCGATGGCAGCATCTTCACGGTCAAAATGACTACAAGCATTGCGGTATGCGGCATCCTCGGAAATGGCATCCATTACCATAGGCTTGTATTGTTCGTACAGTTCTCTAATCGTAGGGGGTGTATTTGCATCTGTAATTCCTGTTTGTTCCAGCTCTTGCTGCTCCGGACCGGCTTGCATTCCGGTAGATTCCAGTTCATGCAGCAGACGGATGGCATTTACATTCGCTT
>CAKSOB010000090.1 GCA_934476545.1 uncultured Eubacteriales bacterium
GCGTTGAGCAACCAATCCCACAATGGTGTCAGAAATGGTTTTTGCATCGGTGCCGGGCAAAAAGAAAAAGTCCTTGTCCTTACGGCGTACCTCCGGCATTTCTCCGCTGACGATTTTGTGGGCATTGGTAACAATCAAACTCTCCATAGCTTGACGGAAAATCTCATTTAATTCTACTACCGGAATGACTCCGGTACGAATCAAATCCCCTAATACATTGCCGGGTCCCACAGAAGGAAGCTGATGGGAATCCCCCACCATAATCAGGCGGCAGCCGAGGGGCAACGCCCGCAGAACACTTTCAAACAGCAGGGCATCCACCATGGAAACCTCATCCAAAATCAAAGCGTCGCAGTCCAACAAGTTCTTTTCGTTTTTGGCAAAGACCGGTCGGTCATTCTCATTCCACTCCACCTGCAATAAGCGGTGGATAGTCTTTGCCTCTCGCCCGGTAACTTCGCTCATGCGCTTCGCCGCCCGTCCTGTGGGCGCCGCCAAAAAGACCCGCTCACCCTTTTCTTCCAAGATGGTAATGATGGCATTGAGGGTGGTGGTCTTTCCGGTGCCGGGCTTGCCTGTTAGAATCAAAACACCCTGCTCCAACGCCATAGAGATTGCCATTTTTTGCTGCTGTGCATAAGTAATGCCAAATCGTTGCTCCATCTCGGCGATGGCGCTGTCTACCCCAACAATAGCTTGCGCCGGAAACCGCAGCAGCATGGTGAGTCGGGCGGCGCTGTCTGTTTCTGCCTGATAGAGCCGTCTGGTGAAGAGAAACCGTTTGGTTCCCGCAGACAATTCCAAATCCTCAGCGATGATGGTTTCTTCCCCGATCAGCTCCTCCAGCGCTGCCTGCACTTCCTCCGGCGGCACACGAAGCAGCTTTTGGCAGGCAGCCGTCAGCTTGTCCTCCGGCAAACAGGTGTGTCCGTTGCGGCTGTTGTGCTGCAATACATACAGCAATGCGGACTGGATTCGATTTTTATCGTCTTGTGGTTTTTTCAATGTTTGGGCAATCAAATCCGCCTTCGGAAAGGACAATCCGATTCCCTCGCTGCACAAACAGAAGGGGTCGTGTTCAATCATGGCAACGGACTGGCTTCCGAATGCTTTCCAAACACGAATAGCCTCTTCCGCACTGATGCCGTACTTGCTCAAATACAACATCAATTCTTTGATGCCGAACACCCGCTGAAATTCCTCGCTGAGCTTTTGGGCTTTCTCCAAGGTGATGCCACGAATGGAACAAAGGCGCTCCGGTTCTTTTTCAATGACCTCTAACGCATCCTCCCCAAAGGTTTCCACAATTTTTACAGCGGTGGCTTTTCCGATGCCCTTCACTGCCCCGGAGGATAAATATTTCAGCATTCCCGCAGCCGTTGCCGGTGCGGTACGCTCAAAGGTTTCCACCTTAAACTGCTCTCCGAAGCTGGGGTGATTCACCCAACGCCCCACCACATGAAGCCGCTCTCCCTCCGTAACAAATGGCATGACGCCCACGGCAACCACTAAGGTGTCGTCAGCGTCCAGTTCCAAAATGGTGTATTCGTTTTTTTCGTTGCGGTAGATGATATGTTCCACCGTGCCTGTCATTTCGTAAAGTGTATTATCCATACCGTCTTTCCTTTTCTGGCATTTGTCTTTTTAGTATACGCTCTTTCCTTTAAGAAATCAACTTTTGCAGCTGCTCTACGGTACACAAATTCATAAATTCGTAGTCGTTGCACACCAGCTCGCAAATATGTCTTGTTTCTTCCGTCATGCCTTCGTCCAAACAAATCAACCACCCTACTTCGGGATTTTTTTGCAGCTTTTTATATTTGGCAATATAATAGCGAAGCTGCTGTTCCATATTCTCCACATGACCCGAAAACGGCAGAATCACAATCATCTCCGTTTGATAAGCAGGGCGGAGCAAACAATCTGCCAGTTTGTAGCAAACAGCGGATAGTCCTATCACAGCCAAAAGCACCAGAACCAATTCTCCGATCAGTACCATCCCAATCACCTCATTCTATCTTATGAGATTGGGCGTATTTTGCTACAAAAGAAAAACTGCCGGTTTCCCGACAGTTCGTTTCATTATTGCAGTGCTGCACGCAATGCGTCTGCTTTATCCCGCTTCTCCCAAGAAACATTCAAATCTTCACGACCCATGTGTCCATAGGATGCCAGATGTCTGTAAATGGGCTTTTGCAGATCCAAGTTTTGGATGATTGCCTGCGGACGCAGGTCAAACACCTTGGAAACTGCTGCGGAAAGCTGCTCGTTGGTGTACTCGGAAGTGCCGAAGGCCTCTACCATGATGGATACCGGATGCGCCACGCCGATCGCATAAGCAAGCTGTACCTCGCACTTTTTAGCAAGGCCGGCAGCGACGATGTTCTTTGCCACATGGCGAGCAGCATAAGCTGCGGAACGGTCAACCTTTGTAGGGTCTTTACCGGAGAAAGCACCGCCGCCGTGGCGACCGTAGCCGCCGTAAGTATCTACAATGATTTTTCTGCCGGTCAGACCGGTATCGCCAACAGGGCCGCCGATTACAAACTTGCCGGTTGGGTTGATGAAGTACTTGGTGTTGTCATCCATCATCTCTGCCGGAATGATGGCATTGATCACGTGTTCCTTAATATCCTTGTGAATTTGCTCTTGGGATACTTCCTCGGCGTGCTGTGTAGAAACAACAACGGTATCCACTCTGGTTGGTACGCCGTCGTCATATTCTACGGTTACCTGGGTTTTGCCGTCCGGACGAAGGTAAGACAGCGTGCCGTCCTTACGAACCTGTGCTAAACGCTTTGCCAGCTTTTGTGCCAGAGAGATTGCCAACGGCATCAACTCCGGTGTTTCATCGCAAGCATAACCGAACATCATACCTTGGTCGCCTGCGCCGATTTGATCCAGCTCGTCTTTGCCGCCGTGCTGATTCTCATAGGACTGGTTTACGCCCTGTGCAATGTCCGGGGACTGTACGTCGATGGACAGGGATACACCGCAGGTATTGCCGTTAAAGTAGCAATCCGGATTGTCGTAGCCGATTTCGCAGATTGCCTCTCTGGCGATGGATGCAATGTCTACATAGCAATCGGTGGAAATCTCACCCATTACGTTAATCATACCGGTGGTTGCGGTTACTTCGCAAGCAACGTGAGCTTTGGGGTCTTTCTCCAAAATAGCGTCCAATACGGAGTCGGAAATTTTATCGCAAATTTTATCGGGATGTCCCTCTGTTACGGATTCGGATGTAAAAAAGTATTTAGACATGATACGTACCTCCAAGTGATTTTTATTTGCAAAACAAAAAGCACCCACAGGCTACGCCGTTGAGTGCTTTCGACCTCATCTTTCGGCATAACCGCAGGACTTGGCACCTTGCTAAGCAGGTTGCCGGGCATCATCGGGCCTGTTCCCTCCGCCACTCTTGATAAGGGGTTATTTCATTTTGTTGTTTCTATTTTATCATACAGAATTTTGTTTGTAAACTGTTTTTTCTTTCCGATTCGCTTTTTGTAGAGTATCACAAAACCAAGAAAAGTTTACGCTGCTTTTTCAGCGGAGTCCAAATGCTTTGCCGCAAACTCCGGCAGCATGGCACGCAGCGTGGTGAAATCCTGCGCGCCGCTCTCCACAAAAAAGGTATGGAACAACTTGTCGGTGTAAGCATCGCCCAAGGCCTCTTTGGTTTCTTCTTTCAATGCTAAGATTTCTGTCATACCGGCGGTATAGGGTAGCATTTGGAAGGGATTGGAAATGATCTCTTCATAAATCGCATCCGTCTTTTCGTCCCAGTATTCTTCATCATAAATCTTCTTCACTGCACGGCGCACGTCCTCTTTGGTGCCGCCTTCGTAATGAATTTTTACAGACAAAACATCGTGCAGCAATAAGCCTGTATTGGAATCCGCACATACTGCTTTTTCACTTTCCGTAGCATTCAGGTATTTGTTGAGAATGTACTGCTCGATGTAGTTACACCAGCCTTCCTCTGCACCGATGAAAGAAATGACATTTTGCAGGGGGTGAATGACCTCGGATTTCCGAACGGCGCGGAGATACATATGCCCGGGGATCCCCTCATGGCAAACCACCGCAGCGGCAAAAAGGTCACCGGATTGTGCCATGCTGCCCAAATAGATGGTCATGGTTTCGTCTTCATCAATGGGCGGAATCTGGAACAGGGCAATGGCACGGGTCATGTTCTCCTCCACTTTGCTAATGGTGGTCAGGCGATAATCCACATTCGGCATCTCCGGGAAGTCTGCCTTGCTTTGCTCCTGCATATAGGTCAGCAGTGCTTTGGTGTCGCTCAGGTCTACCGGTGGGTCAGAGGTATCGCCATTGGAGCTGATGTACTCGTCCAATACTTCGTTCAGATACTTGTTCATTTCCTGTTTCAGTTCCAAAACACTGCGGTCGGTGCCAACGGTAGACTGCATCATGGATTCGTAGTATTCTTTTCCGTTTTCCAAGTCGCAGATCCGGTCGGGGCGCTGTGCATCGTCCTTTGTTTTCATTTCGATTAAAGATGCTTTCAGGGATTCAAAGGCAGGAAAATAATATTTTTTCAAATAAGTGTTGTGTTTCTTTATGTAAGCTGTCTTTTCTTTTTCTGTAAGGA
>CAKSOB010000091.1 GCA_934476545.1 uncultured Eubacteriales bacterium
TCTTTGTCACTTATCTTAGAGCGACAAGCTACAAGTTACAGCGTTATGAAAGCACACAGAACTACAAAATATAGCATAAAACAGCAAGAAAATACCCCGTATTTGATTTCGTTACCAAATACGGGGCTGTTGTGATATACTCTTTTAAGAATTAAATAAAAAACTACTCGATTATTTACTATTCCAGTGCCGCCTCAACCTTAGCAAATAAAAATTTATATAAGGTTTTGTATTTTTGTCCTATATATTACGGATAATTTATGTAAATCTGTGGCGTAGAATAGGATTTTTTTGCACACTTTTTTACAGCAGGACTTTTAAATAGCAGCAACTTTTAGATGCTTTTTTTATTGTTATTTACCAATAAGATGGGGGTATTTTCCATCGCTTTAGAGAAATTTTAAAGAATATTCATAAAATAGCGGGATTTTGCCTGTTCCAAGTGTTTACTTTATCTCAAAAATCAGCTATAATGTTAAGTAGTTTTATCATTTTCCAGAGGCTGTGTGGTCTATCCAAGTGTTGCGCGGCATTGGGGGCACAGCGTGAAAACGTCATATGGAAATACAAAGGAGAAACATACATGAACTTAACTGATATTAAAGCACTGATGCAGGAATTTGCCAACTCCGACATTCACAAGTTTGAGTTGGAAACTGACGGGATCAAGCTGAAATTGGCAAAGGAGTCTGCTGCAAAGCCTGTGGTTGCAATGCCTACAGCCGCACCAATCCCTATGTCAACTATGCCTTCTTATGAAGCACCGGTCATTGCTTCCGGTGCACAGGAAACAGAAAAACCTGTATTGTCAGGCACTCCGGTAAAATCTCCGGTAGTAGGTACTTTCTACTCTGCCAGCGCACCGGGTGCCGATCCGTTTGTAACAGTGGGTCAGCAAGTAAAGAAGGGGCAAACCCTGTGCATTGTAGAAGCAATGAAAATGATGAATGAGATCACTGCGCCGATATCCGGTACGGTTACCGATATTCTGGTGAAAGAAGAAGACATGGTGGAATTTGACCAAGTCATTATGCTGATTAAGGAATAAGGGAGCGGAAATATGTTTCGAAAAATTTTGATTGCAAACCGAGGCGAAATCGCGGTGCGCATCGTCAGAACTTGCAAAGAAATGGGCATCGAAACGGTAGCAATCTACTCCAAAGCAGACAGCGGCGCCCTCCATGTAAAATTAGCGGATGAAGCTGTTTGTGTGGGTCCTGCAAAGTCTGCTGACAGCTACCTGAACATGAAGAATATTCTGGCAGCCGCTACCGCTACCGGATGCGATGCTATCCACCCGGGCTTTGGCTTTTTATCAGAAAATGCTACGTTTGCCCGTTTGGTAGAAACCTGCGGCATCAAATTCATCGGTCCTTCCGGCGATGTGATCGACATGATGGGTAATAAATCCGCTGCCAGAGCACTGATGATCGAAAACGGTGTACCTGTTGTACCCGGTTCCGACGGCAGCGTAAATCGCCTGGATGAGGCAAGAGCTGCTGCGGAAAAAATCGGATATCCTGTTCTGGTGAAGGCATCTGCCGGCGGCGGCGGACGTGGAATGCGAAAAGCATTCTCTCCGGAAGAATTTGATAATGCGTTTCTTTCCGCTAAGTCAGAAGCAAAAAGCGCCTTTGGCGACGACGATATGTACCTTGAAAAATTGGTACTCAATCCAAAACATATCGAGTTCCAAATCATGGCAGACTGTCACGGAAATGTAGTTCACATGGGAGAACGTGATTGCTCTATGCAACGTCGCAACCAAAAGATGATTGAAGAAGCTCCTTCTTCAGCGCTGACACCGGAACTGCGAGAGCGTATGGGGCAAGATGCCATAAAAGCTGCAAAGGCTGCCGGTTATGAAAATGCCGGTACCATTGAGTTTATTTTAGATGAAAACGGTAACTACTATTTCATTGAAATGAACACCCGAATTCAGGTAGAGCATCCTGTTACAGAGATGATTACCGGTTATGATTTGATTAAAGAGCAAATCCGAATTGCAGAAGGACAACCGCTGTCTTTCCGTCAGGAAGATATTCAACTTCGGGGTCATGCAATCGAATGCCGAATCAATGCCGAAACACCATCACAAAACTTCCGTCCTTGCCCCGGTTTGGTGCGTGGCTTAAATTTGCCGGGGGGATTTGGTGTGCGTGTAGATACTGCTATTTATCAGGGTTATACCATTCCGTCCCATTACGACTCCATGATTGCAAAACTGATTGTTCATGGTACCGACCGAAAAGAAGCAATGGCACGGATGTGCCGCGTATTGGAAGAATTTATTATTCAAGGTGTAAACACCAACCTGGATTTGCTATACTTATTGATGCATCATGAGGAGTTTGTGTCCGGCAATTATAATACGGGCTTTATCGAAAAAAATTTGGAGACGCTGGTGAATAAAGAATGATGGAAGAATTACTGAATGAGCGAAAAGAGAAATTAAGTCTCTTTAAATCGCTGCTCCCAAAGGATAAATCCAATCAACAGAAAATTCAGGTGCCGGAAGGGCTTTACACAAAATGCCCCGGTTGCCAAAAGGATTTTCTCACACAGGAATTCAAAGCAAACTTGTACGTTTGTCCGGAATGTGGTCATCATATGCGTATGACCGCATATGACCGTATTGAAGCGGTTGCCGATAAGGATACCTTTCGGGAAATTAACTATAAATTAAAAACAAAAAACGTATTGAATTTTCCCAACTATAACCAAAAACTTTACCATTTGGAAAAAGCAACCGGCTTGAATGATTCCATCGTAACCGGAATCTGTAAGATTGACGGTCATCGTGTTGTTCTCGGTGTAATGGACAGCCGCTTTATGATGGCAAGTATGGGTAGTGTCGCAGGGGAGAAAATCACCCGTGCCGTGGAGTTGGCAACAAAAAAATCTCTGCCGGTGATTCTGTTCTCCGCTTCCGGCGGCGCAAGAATGCAGGAGGGGATTATCTCTTTAATGCAGATGTCCAAAACCAGCAGCGCCATTGCACGACATAATGCTGCCGGTCAACTGTTTATTTCTTACTTTACAGATCCTACTACCGGCGGTGTAACTGCTAGCTTTGCCTCTTTGGGTGATATTTCTTTGGCAGAGCCGGGGGCTTTGATCGGTTTTGCCGGTCCTCGTGTTATTGAGCAAACCATTAACCAGAAACTACCGGAAGGCTTCCAAAGAGCAGAGTTCCAACAGGAGCACGGCTTTGTAGACCAAGTTGTAGAACGGAAAAATATGCGCGCTACATTGTCGCTGCTGCTGCGGCTCCATTCGAAAGGAGGTCTGGTGGTCTGATGGCATTGCAAGATATTGAAGTGAAAGCAAAAGAATTGGACTTGGAAATCCAAAAGCTGTCGGAACTGACCGATGCCGGTAATTTGGATACCGCAAAAATTCGGGATGAACTCATCAAGGCAAAGGAAAAGATGATTATCGCTGCCTATGAGAATCTGTCCAGTTATGATCGTGTTTATATTGCCAGAAAGGCATCCCGCCCCAATGCCAGAGAATACATCGAAAACTTATTTGATAATTTCTTCGAGCAGCGTGGCGACCGGTTGTATCGGGATGATGGCGCAATCATCGGCGGAATTGCCAGCTTTGCAGGACTGCCTGTTTCGGTTATTGCTACCTTGAAGGGACGCAACTTGCAGGATAACCTGAAGTGCAACTTCGGTATGGCAAATCCGGAAGGATACCGCAAAGCCCTGCGCATTATGAAGCAAGCTGAAAAATTTAATCGTCCGATTATTACCTTTATTGACACTTCCGGTGCTTATCCGGGTATGGAAGCCGAGGAACATGGTCAAGGTGAGGCGATTGCTCGAAACCTGATGGAAATGAGTACGCTTACCGTACCGGTTATTGCCATCGTCATCGGCGAGGGCGGCAGCGGTGGTGCATTAGCATTGTCCGTTGCAAATAAAATTTATATGCTGGAAAACTCCATTTACTCCATTCTTTCTCCGGAAGGCTTTGCCTCTATTCTGTGGAAAGACAGCGGGCGTGCCAGAGAGGCCAGCGAATGCATGAAAATTACATCCTATGATCTTCAGGATCTGGGCGTTATTGATGGAATCGTCAAAGAGCCAAAGGGCGATTTGAGTGAAAATCCGGAATTTGTATATGCTCAGCTTCGGCTGATTCTTGCTGAAGAATTGAGCACATTGACAAAACAAAGCAGTAAAGCGCTGATTGAACAACGGTATAAAAAATTCCGTGTTTTAGGTGACTGCACAAACGTATAAAAAACGGCAAACATTAGGAGGAATCATCATGAAACTGAATGAACTGTTAGGCATTAAATATCCGCTGATCCAAGGCGGTATGGCAAATATCGCTACGGGTGAATTTGCAGCAGCGATTTCCAATGCAGGTGGATTAGGTCTGATCGCCAGCGGCAGCATGAACGGCGAGGCTGTGCGGGAACAAATCCGTGCTTGCCGAGCAAAAACAGACAAGCCGTTTGGCGTAAATATCATGATGATGAACCAACATTTAGAGGAAATCTCTCAGGTTGTCATCGAAGAAAAAGTACCGGTTGTTACAACC
>CAKSOB010000092.1 GCA_934476545.1 uncultured Eubacteriales bacterium
TACGGTACCTCCGTCCGATGCAACGATTGGCTTTCCATAAGCATCCCCGCTGGAAATATCAATTCCGTTGTGTCTGGTTCCCCATCGGGGACCGACACCGGATGTAATCACCGTAGTGCCGGGGGCAGGCCATGTAAACGTGCCGGTGGTTACAAAATTTCCGTTACCACCGAGATTGCCAACGGTTCCGTCTTTTTTAATTTCACCGGCAGCAATTAACTCTTTGTACTTTTCGTATTTCATTTCTACACAGGTCGCATAGTCTTTGTTACCCATATCGGCTCGTGTGTCCAATCCGAGAAGATTGTTTGTGAAAACACGATCATCCAAGCTAACCCCATTGCTACTGTATGTTGGGTTTCTTAAATAAGATTGCACAGCATATGGACCAAGGTTGAATGCAGCAGCTTGTGTTTTGATATTGGCACCTTTTAAGATTACGTCCTTGATTTGCTTTAGGTATCTGGTGGCAGCACGAACGTTTACTTCCGGATCAAAAATATTACTGTAAGAATCTGTATGTTCACCATCTCCCGCAATCCATTTTTGTGCATCTGCAAAGGTATCCGGCATGACTTGCATGAGTCCTCTTGCTCCGGCAGTTGAAACAACTTTTGGATCAAAGTTTGTTTCATGATCCATAACGGCTAAAATATATGCGGGTTCTAAACCGTATTTTGTTCCGTACTTAAACGCTAATTTTACATATTCAGGGTTAATGCCGCTGATCCCCACATAGGAACCATCCCATGCACTGCCACTGCTTGTAGAGTTATTCAAACTACTGCCTATAACACCTGCGACAATGGCGCCGATTAAAACGATACCTATAAAAAATAATCCGAATGTACTGAACAATGCGCCGATTCCCCAACGTTTCAATTTGGAGAGCAGAATAGAGGATAGGTTTTTTTGGTTCATCGTTAGATACCACCTCTAAACAAATCCAACTCCTCTTTGCTAACGTCAACTTGAAACTCTAAGTTTGTTTCACCGCCATAGCACAGAAGTGCTTGTCCCATTCCAAACTTTGGAATGGCATCTAACTCTGAGTCGTTGATGTTGTTTTGGAACATTCGTTTTAAGGTATCACGAGAGTTGCTGTCCTGTCGAAATATGATTTTGTATTGTGACAATCGAACCAATGTAATGATTTGGTTAGCGCCTTCATCACTGCCCTCCCGCAGTAAATCCAACGCTTCTTGGGTGAGAATACAAACGGAAATACCATATTTTCTGCCTTGCCGACGGAATTCAAGCACTCGTCGCACGCATTCCGGTTTTGTTGTGTTTAAAATTAGATGCGCCTCGTCAAAGATGAACATACTTTTAATCATATCTTCTTCTGCAATCAATTTATCTTCGAACATCTGCTTCATTTTACCGCCAATTATTATACTGTTTTGCCAACTGAGGTTCATGGCATTAAGAGTTTGTGCGGTATATACTTCATCGCTCATATTTCGAAGATTTTTCGAATTGAAGAACACAACCTGTTGATTTACAATATCCTTTACGCTGGTATATCCATCAAAAATAGAACCATGCACATTTACGATGTTATCCACAACCAACTCTATCATATTTAATCGTTCCAAATAACTTCTAACGGATTCTCGTTCCGTAACAGACATTTTTTTGTCAATGAGAGATTGTTTTTCTTCTTTTACAAATGCTAAGAAATCACTGAAAATAGGGTATTCTTCCGGAGGAAGTCCGGTTAAACGATCGTACTTTTTCCCGATAATTCCATTATCTTCATTTTCTCCGTCCTCTCGAACCATGCCCCACTTTACATACAACTTTCTTGCAAGCTGCCCGAATTCGGTGTATTCTGCGTTTGTTGCATCAGGAGCAAATGTTCTGTATGTGGTTTTCAGTTTTTCTAAATGGTTCGTGAACGACAGTTCTTGAGTTTCTGCTGTCTGCAAAATTTCCCATGGATTGATGATTCCATCAGAGCCATCTAAGGAAATGATTTTTCCGCCAACAGACTGTACCAATGTCGTCCACTCACCGGTTGGATCAATGCCACGCAGGTAAGTACCCTTTGCAAATTCAGTATGAAATATCTTTTTAGCAAGGTTTGATTTACCGGCACCCTGATTGCCAAAGATCGTAATATCATAGGAAGTGCGATATTTTGTTTTTCCGAAAAAATCCAAGATAACCTTACCGCCACAACCCTTTGTGTATCCATAGTAGGTTCCTCTTGGATCAGACAAACTGGAAAAATAAAATGGATTTCCAGCTGCCATTGTATTGGAAGTCAAACCTTGGGTCGGTCTACTGTGCATTCTGTCCTGTTGTTGGATTTTGAGGGAACGGTAAAAGGCTTTCCACACATATTCACCTTCCGCAATCCAGACCGCACCGGGGAATCCTTTTGCAGCAAGTGCTTTCATAACATTGCCGCTTTCTTCTTCCGCAGCAGATTCCGACCGCCCGCAAGTATATACACGAATCAGAATATCCTTGGAAACCTCACCTAATGAGATTTCTTCGTACAGTTCTTCCAGTTCGGAGTAGGTCATCTGTGCGTCGATTTGATCTGTTTTTTCCTTAGAGTTGTTATACCGAAACTCTTGTTCCTTCATACTTTTTCCGAGGTTTGCCCGGACGGTTTCCGTATCTTTTGTTCCTAAATCAATGGTGACAATCGTGTTATCAAAGTTTACCAGACTGCAAAGCCACAGATCGGGACAAGTTGAGCCGTCCCATCGGAGCGTGATGGCACTAACATACCCATCTCCCATCATCAAGCAACGGTCTTTCTTAAAGGAAATACCGCCTTGTGGTCCGACTCGTTCTAAAAGGAATGGGTTTTTTCCTTTTTTCTGAATTAGTTTTTGCACAGCCTCCTCTCCGTGCTCGTCTGCATAGTACTTCTCTTTTCGAGTTTTTTCTCGAAGCTGTGTTGGGATCGGACTGTTCATGTTATTAAATTGAAAAAGGATTTGTTCTTTTTCCCCTTGCTCAATTTCTGTTACCAACTTTGCAGTTCCGAGAATTTGTAAAATATTTGCCCGATTATCCAAAAGCTGTTTTACGGTTTTTCCGAAATAGCATAGATAGAACGCACGATCCAAAGAGTTATTTTCAATCCAAATTAATTCTTCCCGTTTAATGGCAAGAACGCTTTTTGCAAGTTCATCCTTGGTTGTTTCCATCTTATGGGTGAGAAATTCTTGTTGCGGTTGCGTGTTTGTTGGCAGATTCATTGCAATGATTTTTAAATCATCCTCGTATCTGCGGTAGAAGTTTGCCCAGATCATGTTCTCCAACTGGAGATTGTTCATGCTGGTATTAAATAGATCTTTAGCGGTAACACGGACAAAATCAAAATATTCCCTTGTGCCTTTGAAGCAATGGTTTTCCGTGTCATAATCAATAACGGGGAATATGTCCATGAAATATCCGAACCCACCACTAATTCGATGATAAGTTTGTTTAAATGGTTCTGTGATGGATTTCATGATATTGGATGCCAAAATAATTCCTCCTTTCCTTGCTTTATTTTAATTTTGAAAGTTCCTTTTGAATATCCGCAGTAATAACCGGAGCGTATACACGCCGATCTTTTGTAAAAGTAAATAGCAACGTGTGATAAATTCGTTTGCCCGGATTCCACGGACTGTGAATGGTAAGGATAATTGCAACAATGGCATTAAAAGCATAATAAGGCAGCAACAATGCTTGATGCACATGATCCTGTCCTAACACCATCATGATAAAAAAGTAACCCATGATGAATCCTAAGTCTTTCAGATAAATCGTTTTCCAGATTTTTGTGTCAGACTTAAATTCTCGAATCATTTTGTAAGCCATAAAATCCTCCTTTACTGTTTCTTATTTCCTTGATCTGCGCCTCTGTTTCCGTTTTGGGGACGATCCAACCGTGGTTGAACCGGAAGTTGTGTTGCGGAATTTCCGGCTTGAGGCGGTGTACCAAAATCGGTACGGAGAGGAGCATTTAAAGGATTTTTAAAGTTTTTTGTAGTTGCGGATTGTTTTGAGAACCTTACCGTAGTGGATGGAGTCCCTCGTCTTGTAGGACGCTTTTCTGCCGACCGAGAAACAGAACGGTTCGGTTGTGCGATGGTCGGAGCAGAAGAAGGAGCAGGGAGAGAAGATCCACCTGTAGGAACAGAACCACTTGGCGCAGACACCATCGGTGGTACAACGTGGTCAGAAACCGTTGCAGAAGGCGTACTGGAACCAATCGGTGCGGCAGGATTGATTGGAGCAGCCTGACCGCCGGATGGAGTTTCCGGTGTTAGTCCGACTTCTGGAAGTCCGTTCAAAGCAGGAACGGAATCAGAGATTCCCTGTTGGTTTGCGGTATTTGGTAACAGTTCCTTATGTGCAGCAGGGGAAAGAGGCGGAATTGGTGCAGAAGGCTTTGCGTTTGGAGAAAGACCGCTTTTTGTTTCCAATGGCATCATTGGTTGCTGCGGAATATTCTTTTGATTTTTTCCATTTGCACCTAATTTTTCGT
>CAKSOB010000093.1 GCA_934476545.1 uncultured Eubacteriales bacterium
TGTTCGGAAAGGTCGTACAGAATTCCATCCACTCGCACACGAACAAAGCCACTCTTTCTTGCACCGTCAAATTCTTTTTGATGCTCGCCTTTTTTCCCTCGGACAATCGGCGCTAAAATTTGAATTTTTGTGCCCTGTTCCAACGCCAAAACTTGGTCTACGATTTGATCCACCGTCTGCTGCTTAATTTCTTTTCCGCAAACAGGACAGTGCGGCACACCGACTCTGGCATACAACAGACGGAGATAGTCGTAAATTTCCGTTACGGTTCCCACGGTGGACCGTGGGTTTTTCGAGGTTGTTTTTTGGTCAATGGAAATCGCAGGAGATAAGCCTTCAATGGCATCTACATCCGGTTTTTCCATTTGCCCCAAAAACTGACGAGCATAAGAGGATAAGGACTCCACATAGCGGCGCTGGCCCTCGGCATAGATGGTGTCGAACGCCAAAGAGGATTTTCCGGAACCGGACAGACCGGTGATAACGACCAGTTGATCTCTGGGAATCGTTACATCAATATTTTGTAGGTTGTGTTCTCTCGCCCCTTTTACTACAATTTCTTTCATGTGATTGGGTGTCATATGGTACCTCCTACTGTTGATTTTCCAGTTCTTTGATTTTATCCCGCAAATAGGCTGCGTGTTCAAACTCCAGAAGTTTTGCGGCATCCTTCATTTCTCGGGTTAATTGCTCAATCATGCGCTTTCGCTCCGAAGCAGATAATTTCTTTTGTTTCTTCTTTGCAGAATCCTCTTCTTTATGCGTAGAGATTTCCAAAATCTCCGAAACATCTTTTTTGATGGTTTTGGGAATAATTCCGTGTTCTTTATTGTAGGCTTGCTGTATGGCTCGCCGACGCTCTGTTTCTCGAATCGCACGCTCCATAGACGGCGTTACGGAATCCGCATACAAGATTACCTTCCCTTCGGCATTTCTTGCAGCACGACCAATTGTTTGGATGAGAGAACGTTCGGAACGCAGGAAGCCTTCTTTATCTGCATCCAAAATCGCAACCAAAGAAACCTCCGGAATATCCAAGCCCTCTCGCAGCAGGTTGATTCCCACCAAAACATCAAATGCGCCCAAGCGCAAATCTCGAATGATTTCCATTCGCTCTACGGTGTCCACGTCATGGTGCATATACCGCACTTGAATGCCCACATTTTCTAAGTAAGCAGTGAGATCTTCTGCCATTTTTTTCGTAAGGGTTGTTACCAATATGCGTTCTTTCTTTGCAACACGAAGGTTGATTTCCGAAATCAAATCGTCAATTTGTCCGTCGGTAGGCTTTACAAAAATTTCCGGGTCTAACAGTCCGGTCGGACGAATCACCTGTTCTACCACCTGGGTGGAATGCTCTAATTCAAAATCGCCGGGCGTTGCGCTGACAAAAATCCCCTGCTTAATATGGCTGTAAAACTCCTCAAAATTAAGCGGACGATTATCATATGCAGACGGCAGTCGGAAGCCATAGTCGATCAAAGAGGCTTTTCTTGCTCTGTCGCCGGCATACATGGAACGAGTTTGCGGCAAGGTTACATGAGATTCATCCACAAAGACAATAAAATCTTCCGGGAAATAGTCTAGCAAGGTGTACGGCGGATCGCCGGGATTTCTGCCTGCCAACACACGGGAATAGTTTTCGATTCCCTTACAGAAACCGATTTCCTGAAGCATTTCCATATCATAGCGGGTACGTTGTTCAATGCGCTGTGCTTCAATCAACTTATCGTTTTCTTTGAAAAATTTCACCTGCTGATTGAGTTCCGTTTCAATCTCCTGAATCGCACGATTCATCTTTTCCCGTGGAACAATATAGTGACTGGCAGGATAAATCGCAGCGTGCTTCAGCACAGCACGCAGTTCGCCTGTGAGAGGATTGATCTCACTGATTCGGTCAATCTCATCTCCAAAAAATTCCACACGAATGACACGATCATTGGATTCTGCCGGAAAAATTTCCACAACATCTCCTCGCACACGAAATCGGTTGCGGGTGAAATCAATATCATTTCTTTCATATTGTAATTCCACTAATTTCCGCAGCAATTCATCTCGACTTTTCTCCATACCTGGGCGAAGGGAAATCACCATCGTGCGGTAGTCAATCGGGTTACCCAAGCTATAAATACAGGATACACTTGCCACAATAATCACATCTCGCCGCTCAGAAAGCGCTGTGGTAGCAGAGTGGCGTAGCTTATCGATTTCATCATTGATGGCAGAGTCTTTTTCAATATAGGTATCCGTCGTCGCAACATATGCCTCCGGTTGGTAGTAATCGTAATAGGAGACAAAATATTCCACCGCATTATTGGGGAAAAACGCTTTAAACTCTCCGCATAACTGGGCAGCCAATGTTTTATTGTGTGCAAGCACCAATGCCGGACGATTTACCTGCGCAATAATATTTGCCATGGTAAAGGTTTTACCGGAACCGGTAACACCAAGCAGCGTTTGCTCCCGATCTCCTCGGTTTAAGCCGGCAACCAATTCCGCAATCGCCTTTGGTTGGTCACCGGTTGGTTGATAGGACGACACGAGTTGAAATTTACCTTTTTCCATTTTGCATCCTCTTTTTCTGATTAGAACAAATGTTTGATATTCTTATCCTACACGGTTCTGCCGTACTTGTCAATCGTTTCAATGTAGATAATTTTAGTATATCATATTTTACGAAAAAACACACCATAAAACAAAAACAGACCGGTCGAAACCGGTCTGCTCTCAAAAAGCAATCTTATTTAATCATGCTTGCAACTTCATCAGCGAAGTTATCTTCCTTCTTCTCAAGACCCTCGCCCTTTTCGTAACGAGTGAAAGCAACGATCTTAATGTCGCCACCCAGAGCCTTAGCAGTGTTCTCGGTGTACTGCTTTACAGTAACATCGCCGTCCTTTACGAATGGCTGATCTACCAGGCAGATCTCCTTGAAGAACTTGTTCAGTCTACCTGCAACGATCTTCTCAGCAATGTTTGCCGGCTTACCGTCGTTCATGATCTGCTCTGTGAGGATCTTCTTCTCGTGCTCAACGATCTCAGCAGGAACGCCAGCCTCATCAACGTACTGTGGAATCAATGCTGCAACCTGCATTGCAACGTCCTTTGCGTACTCGTTGAACTCCGGCTTTGCAGCGATTTCATCAGTGGTGTCAAACTGAACAGCAACACCCATTCTGCCTGCGCCGTGGTTGTAGGTAACAACGTGGCCTTCGTAACGAACGAAGCGACGAATCTTAATGTTCTCACCGATGGTCAGAATCTTCTCTTGCAGCAGCTCTGCAACAGTCTGCTCTGTACCTACAGCCTTGCAAGCCAGCAGAGCCTCGATATCAGCAGGATTCTCGTTGATGATCGTATCAGCAACGGTCTGTACGAATGCCTTAAAGTCATCGTTCTTTGCAACGAAGTCTGTCTCTGCGTTAATCTCAACAACAACACCTACGGTGCCATCTGCATTGGTGCAAGCGTGTGCTACACCCTCAGCAGCAATACGGCCAGCCTTCTTCTCAGCGGCTGCCAGACCCTTTTCACGCAGGAAGTCCAGCGCTGCTTCCATGTTACCGTCGGTAGCGGTCAGAGCCTTCTTGCAGTCCATCATACCGCAGCCTGTCTTCTCACGCAGTGCTGCTACGTCTTTTGCTGTAAAAGCCATTTTCAATTCCTCCGATTCTTGTTTTCCGTTTTTGAAACGATTTGGTTTCTTTTCAAAAAAATACTCGCCGTTTCGGACGAGTATTTCTGTAAATCAAATGGTAATTAAATCAGAATTACTCTGCTTCTGTTTCTTCTGCAACTTCCTCAGCAGCTGCGCCCATCTGACCCTCTCTGCCTTCAATGATAGCGTTTGCCATTGTAGCGGAGATCAGCTTAACAGCGCGGATTGCGTCGTCGTTACCTGGGATTACATAGTCGATCTCATCAGGATCGCAGTTGGTGTCAACGATCGCAACGATCGGAATACCCAGCTTCTTTGCCTCTGCAACAGCGATGCGCTCCTTGCGTGGGTCAACGATGAAGAGTGCGCCCGGCAGCTCCTTCATGTCTTTGATACCGCCCAGGAACTTCTCCAGCTTCTCAATCTCGAGGCGGAGCTTGATTACTTCCTTCTTAGGGAGCAGATCAAATGTGCCGTCCTCTTCCATAGCCTTCAGTTGCTTAAGTCTGTCAATTCTGCGACGAATGGTTGCGAAGTTTGTCATCATACCGCCCAACCAACGTGCGTTTACATAGTATGCACCTGCGCGCTCAGCCTCTTCCTTTACGGAATCTTGAGCCTG
>CAKSOB010000094.1 GCA_934476545.1 uncultured Eubacteriales bacterium
AGTTTTTTCGGTTAACTCGTTTCCCTCAGTTGTGATCGCTGTCTCACGCGACAGCTTCACTATAATACCATCCTATCCTCCTTTTGTCAACACCTTTTTCCAATCTTTTTTCACTTTTTTTGATTCTTTTTTCATCCCTTTTCCTATATCTTGTACCGGAGCACAAGATATTGTATTCATAACTGTATTTCTATGCATATGCTGTGATTTCAGGTTTTTAGGGTTTTTCTAATTTTTTCTGGGTTTCTGTTGATTCCGTTGCTCCTCGATTTAAAGACGCTCTATCTATAAAGAAGTCCTTTTATTTTCCAAAACAATTCTTTTAAAAGGTGCCTCTCTATTATATAAGATTCGACGGCAAATTCCAACAGCTTTCTCTATATTAAAGGAACAAATCCAAACAGCGTAATTTCATTCCATATAGAAAGAAGGATTTTCTCCTTTCCAAATTGCCTCTTCTCCTATATAATAGTAACCGGGATTTCTTTATATAGAGTGATAGGGTTCGGAAGAGGGGGTCTCTTTCCCCAAATCCCCTTAAAATCCGCGCTGTTTTCCCTTTTTAAAAAATATATTTGAAGATATTTGAAAAAATACTTGCATTCTTCCTCTAAATTTGATAGAATGATTCTGTTGTAACGAAAATTTTACCTTGTAAGGAGGTGCAGATAAATGGCAAAATGTGAAATTTGTGGCAAGGACGTGTCTTTCGGCATTAAGGTTTCCCACTCCCACAGACGTTCTAACAGAACTTGGAAACCAAATGTGAAGCGTGTAAGAGCTGTCGTAAACGGCACTCCAAAACGTGTTTACGCCTGCACCCGCTGCCTGCGTTCCGGTAAGGTTACTCGCGCCGTTTAATTGCATTGCAGCATGAAGAGCCCAAGCGGGCTCTTTTTTATTTTCCTTTTCATTCAAGTTTATAAAGGCAAAAGAAAAACAGACCGAAGTCGTTCTCCAAAACGATTCCGGTCTGTTTTTTTATGTAATTAGTACGTCCTGTTAGGATTCCTTTTTATGGAAAGAAACCTTTCGCTCTGTACCTTCTAAAATACGTTTGATGTTGCCGTGGTGCTTTGCAATAACTACACCGCCCAAAACCGCAGAAATCACAGTCATGGAAATAACATATCCAAAACTAATCCCTGTATCCACCAGTCCCATACGATAATCTACAAAGAAAATCATACAGAAAGTGACGATTGGATAGCAAATGCAGCCAATGACAGAACAAAGGGACATCATCCGTGTGGTAAAGAATACAATGGCGAAGATGGCAAAGCAAATCAAGAAAACACGCCAATCCAACAACGCAATGGTTGCCGCCAAGGTAACAACGCCCTTACCGCCTTTAAATTTGAAATATACCGGAAAGATATGCCCCAGCATACAGAAAAATCCTGCAATATAAATACCGTAATTGGCAATATGCGAATCAAACCCGTTGGAAGTTGCCAACCAAGTAAACCAAATTCGAGTAGGAATAATGGCAACCACACACTTAAAGGCATCCAATGCCAATGTCAGTACCGCCGCACCCTTTCCCACAGAGCGCAGCATATTGGTGGTGCCGGCATTTCCGCTGCCCATGGTGCGAATATCCCCTCGTCCCATCAGCTTGGAAATAATAACAGCGGCATTTATACTGCCTAATAGATAAGAACCTGCTGCTACAATGAGTACCGGCCACCAAAATGTTTCAAAAATCCCCATAAGCAGCCTCCTACTTCTCTTTATCGTTGCGTTCCCGAATGATAAACCGCACCGGAGTACCCTCTAATCCAAAGGTATCCCGAATCCGGTTTTCCAAATATCGCTGATAAGAGAAATGGAACAGCTCTGCGGAGTTTACAAAGCAAATAAAGGTCGGCGGCTTAGTGCTTGCCTGTGTCATGTAGTAAATCTTCAAGCGCTTACCCTTATCGGTCGGCGGCTGCACTCTTGCCACTGCCTGTGCCAAAATATCATTGAGTGTTCCGGTGGTAATTCGCATGGCGTTGGCATTTGCCACCTGCTTGATGGTTTCAAACAGACGGTCAATACGCTGTCCTGTTTTTGCAGAAACAAAGAGAATCGGCGCATAGGACATAAACGCAAAGTCTACCTCCAGCTTTTTCCGGTATTCCTGCATGGTTTTATCGTCTTTTTCAATGGCATCCCATTTATTCACCACGATAACGCAGCCTTTTCCGGCTTCATGCGCCATACCTGCCACCTTAGAGTCCTGCTCGGTAAAGCCCTCAATGGCATCAATCATGATCACGCACACATCACACCGCTCTACCGCCATTTGAGAACGGAGAATACTGTACTTTTCAATGCTGTCATCCATTTTGTGGACTTTCTTTTGACGACGGAGTCCGGCGGTGTCAATAAAGGTAAATTTGCCGTGTTTATTTTCGATAACGGTATCAATAGCATCCCGTGTTGTGCCGGCAATATCCGAAACAATACAACGATTTTCACCGGAAATATGGTTTACCAAAGAAGATTTTCCTACGTTTGGTTTACCAATTACGGCAACCTTAATCATTTCATTTTCTTCTTCGTCATCTTCCTCAGACGGCAGATACTCCAATACCTTATCCAACAAATCGCCGGTACCGTGACCATGTACAGAAGAAACCGGAATCGGATCGCCCAATCCCAGATTATAAAATTCATAAAAATCAGCCGGAATATCGCCGATATTATCGCACTTATTTACTGCCAAAATAACAGGACGACCACTCTTTTTCAGCATCGCAGCTACTTCCTGATCGGTTGCAACCATACCGGTGCGAATGTCCACCACCATAATGATTACATCTGCTGCATCAATTGCCAACTGCGCCTGCACACGCATCTGGGATAAAATAATATCCTTTGAATCCGGCTCAATACCGCCGGTATCCACCAGAGAAAAATGGCGGTGCTGCCACTCTACTTCTCCGTAGATTCGATCTCGTGTTACACCGGGGGTATCTTCCACAATAGACAGCCGCTGACCAATCAATTTATTGAACAGCGTAGACTTGCCCACATTTGGACGACCCACCACGGCAACGATTGGTTTTGCCATGTCGTTCACCTCCCAAGAACAGCGTCTAACAAACTCTGTCCTTCATTTGCTACAATTCTTACCGGAACGCCCAATTCACGTTCCACTTCTTCTACTGAAATATCATCCAGAAAAACATCCTGCTCATGGCGCAGCATAACCTCCGGAATTAAAAGCGCATCTCCCAACGCTTTGCCTTTTAATTGCGCAATCAAATCGCCTCCGGTGACCAGTCCCGCCACAGTGATGGTTTCTCCAAAAAAATAATTGACGATACCGATGACGTTACAGTTCAAATTATGACAGTTTCTTTCTGCTTCGTCAAGTAATTTCCGAATAAAATCTTTTGCTGCCAAACCGGTCGCCACCGTGATGGTACGGGGCGCAATGTCAAACCCGTTTTCTTCCGCACAATCCTCCAGGGCAAAGGTGAATTCTTCTTCCAGACACGCCATACTGCCTACGCCGCTTTCAATCTGAGAAAAATCTCCGTAATATTCCGGCATGGGAATCGGACGTTCTGCCTTGAGATAAAATTCATCCGCAGCATACATAATGCGCTGACCGTATTCTTTCTCCAAGCGATCTCCGAACGTGTCGATAATATCAATCACTTCGGCAGCGCCTTCTTTGGTGTAGGGAGAAATCTGCTCTAAGCCATCCCGATATTTTGTTAAGCCTATGGGAACCGCCGCCACACTTTGCAGCGATGGCATCAGCGCTTCCAAATCGGTTAAAGTTCGGCGCAATTCCTCTCCATCATTGATTCCGGGGCATAATACCAACTGGCAGTTTAGTTGAATTCCCGCCTTTGCCAAACGAGGTAAAATTTCCAACACCTTTCCGGCAAAGCGGTTTTTCATCATTTTCACACGCAGTTCCGGGTTGGTGGTATGCACCGAGATATTCACCGGACTGATGCGCATATCAATGATACGCTGTACTTCCCGCTCCGTCAGGTTCGTCAAAGTAATATAGTTTCCAAATAAAAAGGAGAGACGAGAGTCATCATCCTTAAAATAAAGAGTATCACGCATTCCCGGCGGCATTTGGTCAATAAAACAAAAGATGCACTTATTGCGGCAGGAATGTTTTTCATCCATCAAATAAGAGGAAAATTCCAGTCCAATGGAATCATACTGCCGCTTTTGCAACTCAACAGTACGTTCTTCTCCCTTATC
>CAKSOB010000095.1 GCA_934476545.1 uncultured Eubacteriales bacterium
GAAATATCCACAAAGGTACCGTCACGCTTCACAATTCTACCGTGCATTGCCAACGGAATGGTTGTCCACTGGTACTTCTTAATGCCACCGTAGTAATGTGTTTTGAACAGCGCCATGTCGTTTGCCTCGTACAACGGATATGGTTTCAAATCCAGACGAGGAGAATCAATGTGGGCTGCTGCAATGCGAACGCCGTTCTTGCAGCCGTTCTTACCGATGACTGCCAAGATAATTGCCTTGCCACGGTTGTTATAATATACTTTATCGCCGGCCTTATAAGTTGCCTTCGGGTCAAATGGTACAAAGCCCTTTGCTTCCGCATGAGAAATGGCATAAGCAACTGCTTCCCGCTCTGTTTTTGCAGCGTCCAAAAAGGCTTTATATGGTTCACAAAAAGCATCTGCTTCTGCAATTACACTGTCCTCTACGTCAAAAAATCCGTTTCGACGAGAAATCAGCAATTCTTTGCTCATGGTTTCAATTTGTTCGCTCATAGGAACCTCCTCCTAACTGTAATAAAGTTCTTTATATTTGATATAATTATTTGCAATTTTTTCTACATAGGCAGCTGTTTCCGGATAAGGAATCTCTTTTAAGGTTACACCGTCATCCGAATAATCCGGATTTTCCAACCAACCATCCACCGAACCGTCGCCGGCATTGTATGCCGCTGCAATGGTTTTCAGCTCAGTATATTTTGTGCTGAGATAGGCTAAATAATGACAGCCATATCGAATATTCACAGCTGGATCGGTCATATCGTCGGTGGTCAAATCCGTATTCCCATCTCGCTGCAACATCCACCGAAAGGTATCCGGCATTAGCTGCATCAGCCCAATGGCTCCCACACGGGAAACCGCATCGGAATCAAAGTTGCTTTCCGCTTTAATAACTGCATAAACCAGCGCTTCTTCCAGTCCGTTCTCTTTTGCTTCTTGCGAAACAATCTCGCTGTACTTTCTGGGATAGGACGCTTCTTCCGAAAAAGAACATCCGGTAAACGACAAAATACTAAAGAAAGACAGGCAGAACAACGCCAGCGCCAGTCCTCGACGCACCCGACTACACATGGTAGCCTCCGGTGATAGAACGTAAAATGGTGCGCACTTTTCGAGAAAGCGCATCCCGTCCCTTAGTACCATCCAACACATAGTCGGCATGATGGGTGTAGAAAGACTCCGGCGGTTGCGCGTGAATCCTGCGGTCTGCTTGTTCCGGTGTTAAATGATCTCGTTGGATAATCCGCTCTCTGCGAACGGTTTCCGGCGCTTTTACCACCATAACAAAGTCACAGAACTTGTCACCTCCGGCTTCCAATAAAGTTGGGGCATCCAAAACGATGAAATCTGTTTTTTGTCGCTTTAGGGCATAAATTTCTTTTCGCAATGCCTCCCAAATGTAAGGATGGGTAATTTCGTTTAATCGTTCGGTTTCCTCCGAACTGCGAAAGGCACGATCTGCCAGCAGTTTTCGATTCAGATGATTTTTTTCATCTAAGATATCTGCTCCAAACTGCTGCGCCAACTCCGCCTTACAAGGCTCGCTCTGTTCCACTACACGATGCGCTAACACATCGCAGTCAATGATCGCACAGCCTTCCATTGCCAATTCAATGCTAACCGTAGATTTTCCGGCACCTGTTTGCCCGGTCAGCCCAATGACAACACTATTCTCCAAGATCTAACACCTCGAATCCTGCCGCCCGAATCAAGCGATTATACAAAGCCAGTCCGATTCCTTCCGGTTCCGGGCAGCGAGCGTACACTACGTTGACTGCCATCTTATCAATTCGGCGCAGTGCGTCAAACAGTTCTTTTGCCTGCTCTTCCGGGCTGAGCTTCAAGCCGTAAGAGATAACAGGACAACCGATGTCGGTACCCTCACCCTTATAGCACAGTGCCACGTTCTTACTGGACTGACGATCATTGAGGAAATCACGATACTTTTCGTAGCTCCCCTTTACCAAGATCACCTGAACCTTTGGTGCATAATGACGGTACTTCATACCGGGAGATACAGCAGCTTCATCCTCCGGCAACTCTTCCAGAACACCCTTGCCAATTTCAATTTTACCGATTACTTCTTCAATTTGCTCCGGAGTTACAGCACCGGGACGCAGCAGAACCGGAACATCTTTTGTCATGTCGATTACGGTAGACTCCAAACCAACCTCGCAAAGCCCGCTGTCTTTTACAACTGCATCAATTTTACCCTTCAAGTCATTCATAACATGAAGCGCCTTTGTTGGGCTTGGGCTGCCGGATACGTTTGCGGAAGGAGCTGCCAACGGAGTGCCTGCAGCTTCAATGATGGCACAGGTATCCTTATCCTTTGGCAGGCGCACTGCTACTGTTGGCAGTCCTGCACAAACAGCGGCAGGAACGGCTTCGTTCTTTGGCAGCACCAAGGTCAGCGGTCCCGGCCAGAATGCATCCATCAGCTTTTCTGCTTTTTCCGGCACAGAGGAAACTACCTGTGGCAGCTGCTCCCGAGAAGCAATGTGAACAATGACCGGGTTATCCTGCGGACGACCCTTTGCTTCAAAGATTTTTGCAACAGCCTCCGGATTAAAGGCATCTGCTGCCAAACCGTATACGGTTTCGGTCGGAATTGCTACGATACCGCCGTTCTTCAGGATTTCGCCTGCCTCTGCGATTGCTGCCTCTCTATTCATAAACAAATTGAGTTCTTTTGTTTCCATGGAATTTGCCTCCTCCATCTTATTGCCCATCTACGGCATTTTGTAATTTTGCTGCACGATCTGCTGTAATCAGCGCATCAATCATTTCGGTAAGATTTCCGTTCAACATATCGTCAAACTTATACACCGTCAAGCCGATGCGGTGGTCGGTGATTCGTCCCTGGGGATAGTTATAAGTGCGGATTCGCTCAGAACGGTCACCGGTACCAACCTGCGAACGACGCTCTGCAGCAAATTCGGCATCCTGCTTTTCCTGCTCTGCCTCATACAAACGGGAACGCAGAATCTTCATCGCCTTATCCTTGTTCTTAAACTGGCTCCGCTCATCCTGGCACTCAACAACCAAACCGGTTGGCAAGTGGGTAATGCGAATGGCAGATTCTGTTTTATTAACGTGCTGACCGCCGGCGCCGCTGGCGCGGTAAGTATCAATTTGCAGGTCTGCCGGATTGATTTCAATTTCCACGTCCTCTGCTTCCGGCAGCACTGCTACCGTTGCGGTGGAGGTGTGTACACGACCTTGTGTTTCTGTTTCCGGAACACGCTGCACACGATGCACACCACTTTCATACTTCAGCTTGGAATAAGCACCGTCACCGGTAATCATAAAGCTGATTTCTTTGTAGCCGCCCAGCTCCGTTTCATTGCTGTTCATCACGTCTACCTTCCAGCCCTGAGATTCCGCATACATGCTGTACATCCGGAATAATACGCCGGAAAACAGTGCTGCTTCTTCGCCGCCGGCACCGCCACGAATCTCCACGATAACATTTCGATCATCATTCGGGTCACGAGGCAACAGCAAAATTTTCAGCTCATCGCTGAGCACTTCCAGTTGTGTTTTGGCGTCGTTCATTTCCTGCTCGACCATCTCACGGAAATCCTTATCCAAACCACCCTCTGCCAAAAGCGTTTTTGCTTCATTTAGTGTTTCGTCTGCTTTTTTGTATTCCCGATATTTTTCTACAATTGGGGCAATATTTTTATGCTCTTTCATGAGCTCGGCATATTGCTTTGGGTCGGAAACCACGTCGGGATCATATAATTTTTGTGTGATTTCCTCATACCGATCTTCAAAAACGGTTAAATTATCAAACATATGGCACCTCGTTGTACTGTTCTATTTTCTTCGGAAAAACAGAAACACTATGTTTCATCCAAATCCGTTTTTCGCAGAAGTTTTTTAATGTTTTTTTCGCACTTTAGTCGGGGCAGCATCACTTCATGTCCGCAGCCGGTACACTTAATTTTAAAGTCCATACCCACACGCAGAACCTGAAAGTCATAGCTTCCGCAGGGATGCGGTTTTTTCATCCGAATCACATCGCCAACCCGTACATCCATCACCGACCCCTCCTTTTCCCATAATGTATTATTGTATCACAGATTCCAATAAATTGCACTAT
>CAKSOB010000096.1 GCA_934476545.1 uncultured Eubacteriales bacterium
GTGAAGCTTCTTCATTTATGCCACCGCCTTTCTTTTGGAAAACAATCCCATTATTTTACGGACAATCCAACGAATCAGGTGCCAAAGTCCCTTTACGAGATAATAGACTGCCCAAATTGCTAAAAGCGTTAATGCGGCACAAACCAAGCCGCCGCCCAGCAAAACCAATCCCTTTGGCACATTACCGGTTGCCAAAAAGACAGGAGAAAGACAGATGCCACCCACGGTAACCCCTGCAAGTCCCACAGGAATACACATCAATGCAATCATGATGCTGAACAGTGTTGCCAGCACAGAAAATATAATGCTGATACCCGCCATCAACAACGAAAACCAAATTGGGAATCCCACAACCGCTAATACAACAACCAACCATACCGGTGCTTTTTTCCTTTGCTTGGTAAGCTGTTCCGCTGCAACCCCATCCTGTTCCTCATGGAGGATTCGGCTGGCAATCACATCCACAGGCTCCAGCTGTGCAACCGCTTGCGCTTCTGACATTCCGTCTTCTATGTAGTCTTCTATAATTTCATTGTAATAGGTAATAGTGCGATTTAATTCTTCTTTCGGCAGCGCCCGCAACCGCTCGGATAAAGCGTCAAAAAATTGTCGTTTTGTCATTCCGATTTTCCTCCTGCTATGAAATGATACACTTTCATAATATCATCCCAGTCTTCTAAAAACTCCTTGATTCTGGCTCGTCCTAAATTGGTAATCCGATAATATTTTCGCAGTCTGCCGTTATGCTCCATAGAATACGTTGCCAAACAAGCGCTGGCATCCAACCGCTTTAAAATGGGATATAACGTAGATTCGGAAATTTCAATATAAGGTGAGATGTCTTTCATCAGTTTATAACCGTAAGAATCCTCTCGCTCCAACACCGCCAGAACACAAACCTCCAATAACCCTTTTTTCAGTTGTACGTCCAAAGACTTCCACCCCCTTCTTCTTACGGCTTCTTATTTCAGAATACGGATTCTTCCGATAATCGGTAATTCTCTGGCTCTGCCCTTTGCGGCGTTTACAATTCCAATTACCATCCATACCACAAAAAGAACCTGAACCAATCCGGTTGCGCCGTTCGCAATATGAAAGATGATTTTCCCCGGAATAAAATACTCATGATACAATAATGCACGCATAATACCCATTGCAATGGCTCTTGCGATAGAATATGCCACATTGAAGATCAACAGCACCACTCCTTGGTTCGCATGAAAACGAGCAAACGGAGAGCGAGATGCGCCGAAGATTGGAATCAACACCAACAGACCAATATACGACAACACAGCAAAGCCTTTATTCTGCCGAATATCCTCCGAAGAAAATTGATTGGTTGTATCATCGGTGTAAAACTCTGTAAAAATGTCCCTATCCTCCGGAGAAATCGGTGTGCCGCACTGGGGACAAAACCGACTGCCATGAGGAATCTCACTACCACAATTAGAACAATATCGCATAAAATTTCAATCCTTTCCAGTTCTCTTCTTAATAAGAGGTTCCGCACAATATATCCTTTTGACCTATATTATATATCGCGTAGTATTATGTGTCAACAGGTACATTGAAATTTCTTAAAAAATGACATAAAAAAGGCGCTGTTCTTCACAGCGCACAAAGGATAACCGATTTAGTTTTCGCAAATTACATCAAATAATTGACGCAGCCGTTCAATCCGACCACTGAGGTACAGGTATCCAAACATTGCCTCGAATCCCGTAGCTGCATGATAATCAGCGGTGGAAGCATTCTTCGGAACAGATGTTTTCGCATTCCGTCCCCGTTTAAATACTGCTATCTCCTCCTCTGTCAAAAGAGGCATCAATTTTTCCATAGACTTTGCCTGTGCATCACAGCGCACCTGAGAAACACTTTTGGTGTGGAGCTGTTGTACCGGACAATTCGCTTGGCAAACAAGACGTTCCCGCACAAACAACTCAAATACGCAATCCCCCACAAACGCCAATGTCAAAGGACTAAGCTGTTTGGGATCACAATTCTGATTAAATAACCGTTCCAAAAGGTCACCTCTTACTCTACAAAGTCAAACTCGAGATCGTACATGCTGACGGTATCGCCTTCCTGTACGCCGGCTTTTCTCAACGCATCAATTACACCGGTGTGAATGAGAACACGTTGGAAATATTGCAGAGATTCATAATCATCAAAGTTAATGGAATTGATTAGCTGTACCAGCCACTCGCCTTCCACGCAATAAACGCCATCTCGATTAGTAACCTCTACCTTCGTCTGCTCAAATTCCTCTACCGGTTTTACAGGTGCCGGTTCCGGCTCAAATTGCAGAACAGGAGGCAACTTACTGAGCATTTCCTTAATCTTGTTGAGCATTGGATCCACATCATAGCGAATTGCCGCCATAATCGGGAAAAATTCATATCCCTGTTGCTCTACAAAGGCTTTAAATTCTGCGATCTGCTCATCGGTTGCCAAATCGCATTTATTGCCGGCAACAATCATCGGACGATCTGCCAAATCCGGATTGAACTTTTTCAGTTCCTCATTAATGATCCGAAAATCCTCTTTCGGATCTCTCCCCTCACTACCGGAAACGTCTACCACGTGAACCAGCATTCGGCAACGCTCTACATGGCGAAGGAACTGATGTCCTAGCCCTACACCTTCCCAAGCGCCTTCAATCAGACCGGGAATATCTGCGATAACGTAGGACTGTCCTTCTCCCAAATCCACCACACCCAATACCGGAGTAATGGTTGTGAAGTGATAGTTTGCAATGTTTGGCTTTGCCGCACTGACAACAGAAATCAAGGTGGACTTTCCTACATTGGGGAAACCAACCAAGCCTACGTCTGCCAAGAGTTTCAACTCCAGCTGCACTTCCAATTCTTCGCCGGGAGTACCCGGTTTTGCAAACCGTGGTGTTTGGCGGGTCGGTGTGGCAAAGTGGGCATTTCCCCAACCGCCTCGACCGCCTTTTAAAATAACCTGCGGTTCATCCGTAGACAAATCCGCTAACAGTCGTCCTGTTTCGGCATCCTTTACAAGGGTTCCTTTTGGCACACGGATAATCAGATTTTCGCCGCCTTTACCGCTACACCGGTTTCCACTGCCGTTTTCGCCGTTTTTTGCAACGTATTTCCGCTTATAACGAAAATCCTGCAAGGTAGAAATATTGGTATCTGTTTGGAATACAATATCTCCGCCCTTACCACCGTCTCCGCCATCCGGACCTCCGGAAGCAACGTATTTTTCTCGATGGAAGGCGACTGCGCCATCTCCGCCGTTTCCGGCTTTTAATTTAATTTTCGCAACATCAATAAACATATGATACCGCCATTCTCCATAAAATTTTCTATGAAAAAATCTCGGAGAAGTCCCCGAGATTTAAATGCTGCTTATAGGGTAAGCAATTACTGCTCTACTGCGTAAACGCTAACCTTTTTGCGGTCACGACCATAACGCTCAAACTTTACCTTGCCATCAACAAGAGCAAAGAGAGTATCGTCAGAACCGATACCTACGTTATTGCCTGGGTGAATGTGGGTGCCGCGCTGCTTAACCAGGATATTGCCTGCCAGCACAAATTGACCGTCTGCACGCTTTACGCCGAGACGCTTAGACTCGGAATCACGGCCGTTCTTTGTGGAACCCATACCTTTTTTGTGAGCAAATAACTGAATGTTGATCTGAAGCATTATTTACACCTCCAAATAATTGACTTGAATGTTTTCCGGATATTGTTCTTCCAGCCCCTGCATATGAAGCTTGAAGCCCGCAAATAAATTGCGGCATTGGACTGCGTCTCCTTTAGAAACCCGCAGATACATACTGCCGTCATCCTCTACCAAAATTTGTGCAGAAAGATGCATTACTTCGGTAACGGTATTGGCAATCAAAAATGCTGCGGAGGAAACTGCTGCGCAGACGATATCACTGCCGGACTCTGCATAGTCAGCATGACCTTCTATGGAAAATCCTACAATATCGCCGGATGGCGCAGTCAAGACTTGGACACAAATCATGAGTTACGCATTGATAGCGGAGATCTCAACCTTTGTGTATGGCTGTCTGTGACCCATCTTGCGCTTAGAGCCCTTCTTAGGCTTGT
>CAKSOB010000097.1 GCA_934476545.1 uncultured Eubacteriales bacterium
GACCATCGTAGCGTTTGGAACCAGTGCGCCGGAAGCAGCAGTTAGTATCACGGCGTCTATCACCGGACAAACCGGTATCGCTGTGGGAAATATTTCCGGTTCCAATATTTTCAACATTTTGGTGGTATTGGGTATTTGCGCCATGATCAAACCGATTTCTGTACAGCGTTCTATTATGAATCGAGATTATCTGTTGATGCTCATTGCTTGTGTGGCATTCTTTGTGGTAAGCGCAGATATTTGGTTAGGTAGCGGTACCAATATGGTTTCCCGTGGAGATGGCATCATTTTGGCATTGTTCTTCTGCATCTTCATGTATATGACCATTCGGTCAGCGCTGAAGGGTAGAAATGAACCCACCACTTTACCGGATGTTCCTCATGAGGCTCCAAAAGAAGAAAAAGCAGAACCGCCTGTAAAACTGCCAAAGAGCATTATTATGGCAATTTTGGGTCTTGCAGGTGTTGTCATTGGTGGTCAGTTGGTGGTAAACGGTGCCAGTGATATTGCAAAGTCCTTTGGCGCCAGTGAAACCTTAATTGGTGTAACGGTTGTAGCAATCGGTACTTCTTTGCCGGAATTGGTTACCAGTATTATGGCAGCCAGAAAAGGAGAGAATGACATTGCCGTTGGAAACGTAATCGGTTCCAATATTTTCAATATCTTATTTATTATTTCAGCGGCATCCATCATCAATCCGCTGACATTGGATATGGAATCGTTGATTGATATGATCATTATGTTTGCAGTAACCGTAATGGTTTATTTATTTGCCGTAACCAAAAAGAAGATTACTCGTGTGGAGGGCGGTATCATGACAGCGATGTATGTTGCGTATACGGCTTATGCGATTATTCGATAAAATACACGGGAGAGAAGGTTGTCATCGGGCAGCCTTCTTTTTTTATGGCTGATGATTGCAATTTTTAAGGATTTATGGTAAAATATGCAAAAACAAAGATTGAAATGGGGAATTTTTATGAAGAAATTAGGCGCAATCCTAGCAGGATTGCTATTGGGTGCTTCGTTAATGGTTACCGCTGTGGGATGTGGAAACAATAACGCTGCGGATTTGAAGGCAGAGGATGTAGTTGCACAAGTACAGGAAAATATGAACGAGATGAAAGCCATTTCCATGAATATGAATATTGGCTTAGATATTACCAATAACATGGCGTCGGAAGATAATCAGATTGCGTTAGCTGCCAATGTGGATTTAACTACAAAGCAAGATCCTTTGCAAATTCACATGAGCGCCGATGTGAGCGGAATGGGAACACAATCTGCGAAATCTGAGGTGTATATTGTACCGGAAAACGACGGCTATGTAGGGTACATGGGCGTTACAGACGGAGAAGAAAAAACACAGTGGCTGAAAAAGACTGTTTCCGAAGAAGACTGCAAAGAACTGGAACAGGCAATGAAAGAACAGTTGGAGCAGAGCGACGGCAAATCTGTACTGGATACAGAAACATTGATGAACAAAGCCTTGACCATGAAGATTACCGGACGGCAAACAGTTAATAATGTTGGTGCAATCGTAATTGAAAGCGAACTGAAGATGGATGATTTTTTGGCTCTTGTGCAGAATGCAAATTTGGACAGCATGATTGGTTCTGCGCTGGGAGATGCCGAAACCACAAAAGCATTGTACGATGGTGTTACCGTTCCCTTTACACTGTATGTAGATGAAGAAAAAATGGTTTTGACCAGATGCACAATGGATTTGGCAAAGCCATTGAAGCAGATTATCCAGAATGTGATGAACAGCTACATGATTTCTTCAGATGCCCAAACGGAGGGATTGGACGTAAGCAGCATCAATTTGGATGCGTTGCTGACGATTAACAAAGCAGAACTGGTGATAGATATTAAAGGCTTTAATGACACTGTAAAAGATATTATTGTACCGAGCGATGTGAAGAAAAATGCTGTGGAATCCGGTGAGTTTGATACAGACTCTCTGCCGTTGCTAGGCGATACACAAACAGCATAAATCAAACGCAGCAAAACAAAAAAAGGAACCCTTCCGCAGAGGGGTTCCTTTTTTTGTTTGCTTTTAATGAAGTGCGAAATAAGAAATCGGTACAAAGTACAAAAACAGTCGTACAATTTGAATGGCAATTACGCCAACGGCTGCACCGGATAAAATTCCGAAGATAATATCGGTTGGATAGTGAACAAATAAGTACAGTCTGGAAAAGGCAATGATAAATGCCAAGAACAGAGCAATTAAACCAAGCCGAACATCCATGTGGATCAATGTGACCGCACAGGCAAAAGAGGTTGCCGTATGTCCGGAAGGGAAAGAGGAGCCGAACGGACGTTTAATCAATAACGGTACATTTTTATAAACATCGCAGGGGCGATCTCGATCCACCAGCGTTTTAAAGATCACGTTGTTGCACAAAGCGCACAACAGCAGTGCGATAATCATGTATAACCCGTATCGGCTGGTGCTGGGATTGAAAATCAGGAATCCCGATAAAATTGCCCAAATCAATCCGCCGTTTCCCATAATGGTAAACGTCAGCATCGCAATGCTCAGTCGTCTGGATTGATTGCGTTGAACCGAAAACAACAGCGCTTCATCAAATTCTTTTAATTTCAGTTTAAACGGAATCACATCCTTTCTTAACCGATAGCCCATCGGTTTATTGTACGTTCCTTAGGGATAAAATGATAGTCCCTTGTTAATTATATACATTATAGTATACCTTGAGGGAAAAATCCAGTCTTAATTCAAACTTTCCCGAAAAAATTACCGGGAAATTATGGGATTCGTCATAGCAGATAGAAAGATGTGGTGCAAAACAGAGAAAACTGAAAAAAACCGAGAAATCTTCTTGGAACAGTCTTGCAATCGCCTGCGAGGGGTATTATAATATAGCTTGTATAACAGTACAATTTTAGGAGGAATTACAAATGGCAGTAATTACAAAAGATACTATTATTGGTGATATTTTGGATATGGATCCAACCACAGCAGAATTTTTCTTGGCAATGGGAATGCATTGCTTGGGTTGCCCTGCTTCCCGTGGCGAGTCTGTTGAGCAGGCTTGCCAGGTTCACGGTGTAGATTGTGGTGAGTTGGTTGCAAAAATCAACGCGCATATGGCAAAATAAGAAATTCAGTTTCGCAAGCCGCCCGGTATGCAATGACACCGGGCGGTCTGTTTTCATTTCAATGAAAAGGTAAGGGGGAGCGGTATGTTTCAAAGACGATTGTTTCAGTTGGACGATCGATTAACGCTTTGCGCTAATTTTGTGCGAGAAGGTGTCCGGCTAGCAGATATTGGAACAGATCACGGCTATTTGCCGATTTATCTTGCGAAAACAGGAAAAATTACCCGGGGAATTGCCGCCGATATCAATATCGGTCCTCTGCAAAAGGCGGCGATGCACATTAAAAAATATCATGCGGAAGATTTGGTGGAAGCTCGCCTTTCCAATGGGTTAGAGGTCATCTTTGAGCATGAGGTAGATGATATTGTCATTGCCGGCATGGGTGGAGAATTGATCGCCCGCATTTTAGAAGCAGCTCCTTGGGTGAAAAACAGCGAGAAACACCTGATTTTACAGCCAATGACCGGAGCGGAAGAACTGCGTTGCTATTTACGGGAGAACGGATTCTCCGTGCGGCAGGAAGTTGCCGCCGTAGATGGAACAAAGGTTTATTCGGTCATGTTGGTTTGGTATGATCCGTTAGAATCTAATCATGATCCGCTGTTTCCATATGTTGGCTTATTAGATGGTTCTGACGATGCGGGACGAGCCTATATTGAACGAGAAATTCGCTTTTTCCAAAAGAAAGCCGACGGTTTAAATCACGCAGGACAATCAGAACAGGCTGCTTCAGCCGAACGGATGGTGCAATTATTAGAACAACGATTGCAGGCGGGGAAGGAGAAGA
>CAKSOB010000098.1 GCA_934476545.1 uncultured Eubacteriales bacterium
GGAATTACCAAGAGTATACCAATTTGTCCCGAAAATTGCAATGGTTTTGGCACGAAATGCAATATATTGGCACGAATTGTAATTTTAGGTGAATCTGCTTTACAAAGCTGTAACAAGTCAGGATTTTTGTGGGATTAAAAATAGAACTCTATTGAGGCAGGCTGCTTCTCCCATCACATTGGGACTTTTTTAAAGGCGTAATTATACGATTTTCGTGTATTATTTTTTATAGTCGGATATTATACAAATCACATATGATTTCGTAGTCCTTTCGGATAGTGATTTTTCAATTTTCCACTACTGCACTTTCCAAAACCCAAGGTTACACCGTCTACCGTTACACCTGCATAGCCTTTTAAGTCAGGTGCACAGGGGATTTCTTCCCCTCTCAGATAGCGTAATACCATTTCTTCTTTGGAGGATAAGTTGCAAACGGCAGTTAATTCTTCCGCTGTTGCAGCAGTAAAGAATTGATGACACGGTTCCAACCGATTTTTCTTAATTACGGCAAATTGTACTCCTGCCCGTAAAATTGGCAGTCCGGTCAAATCCGGTAATTTCTCCGGCAAGAGATATAAATATGTGCCTGCTTCCAAAATAGTTGGGCAGTTTTTTTCTTTAGAAAGACTGTGGTACAATTCTTTCCCCTGCTTTTGCACGGCATCCGATTGATTCCGCCTTGGAACAAACCATTCTCCGCCATAGGATTCCCCTGTTGTTTTTTGCAGCTTTGCCACAAAATGACCATCGCCGCCATCCATTGGAAAAATTCTCCGTGTTTGCGGTAATGTTTCACTGGCACGTCCAAAGGTTACCCCACTGTCAATTAAAATAAATTCCGGATGCCGCTCTAAAAACGCTGTGATAACCCCTTCATTTTCTTCCTTTGCATAGGTACAAGTGGAATAAACAAGAATTCCCTCAGGTGCAACTGCTTTTGCAGCAGAATCCAAAATGCTACCTTGCCGCTGTGCGCAGGATAAAACGTGTTCCGGACTCCAAGCCTCTACGGCACCGGGATCATGGAGAAACATTCCTTCTCCAGAGCAAGGCGCATCTACCAAAACCTTATCAAAAAATCCGCTAAGTCGATCACAGAGCGGTTCCGGATGAGAGGAGGATACCACAGCATTGCGAATCCCCATCCGCTCTATATTGGACAAGAGAACGGTTGCTCGGTTCTTTACATACTCATTAGACCACAGCAAGCCTTCTCCCTTTAATAAAGCTCCAATCTGCGTTGATTTGCCTCCGGGCGCAGCGCAAAGGTCTAACACACGATCTCCTGGTTGTGGATCTAACACCGTTACTGCGGAGGATGCAGAAGGTTCCTGCACATAAAAGGCACCGGCATGGTGCATTGGCAGGGAACCAATCCGCTCTACTTCTAAAGGAATATAAAAACTCAAGGGAGAAAACGGTGACGGACGAAGTGAAAAAGGCAACGATTCCTCCAATACAGAAAAATTACATTTTAATGGATTCCAACGAATCCCGCGAAATCCGGGATGCTCAAAGCAATGGAGAAACGCATCATACTCCTCTCCTAATAAATCAGCCATCTTTGTTTGGAATGCTTGTGGTAATTGGATCAAATTCTATCAACACCTTCTGTTTGGTTTCAATGTATTCTTCCATTGCATATCTTTCAATAAATCGGTCATACTAACATCGAAGGGGGTGAAAGATATGGCACAAGATGAATACAACTATCATAACACAAACAAGACCAACAAAGCAAACAATCAATCGCAGAACAACGCACAGAATCATTCTCAAAACAAGTCCCAGAACAGCTCCCAAAATAATTCTCAGAACAAAAAGTCAGATAGCACAAACGGCAACAACTGCAGATAAGTAAAAATCTGACTTCAAAAAACAGCAGACGGTTTTACAGAGTTTCTGTACAGCCGTCTGTTGTTCTGTTATTTGCGGAATTTTTTGAGCAGCTCCTTAATCGTTGCATCTCGTCGAACTTCCGGTTGAAATCCTTCTCCCGAGATATTTCCTGCTTCTCCGATAATCACAAATGCCCTAGGGTCAATCTCTCCTACCAACGCACGAATCCGAGGCATCTCATATTTTCGCACAGCGCAAAATAAAACCGTTTTTTCGCAATTGCTGTATGCACCCTTTCCGTAGAGAATCGTTGCCCCTCTGCTTTTGGTGGTTAGAATCATTTTTGCAATTTCTTCATTTTTATCGGAAATAATGAACATCATCTTCCCTACACCAATGTCCATACCATATAAAACCGTATCAACTACCTTTGTGGAAACAAACACCACAATCAGTGCATACAGTGCGCTCTCTAGGCTGCCATAAACAAAATACGATAACAGAATCACTAAAAAGTCAATGAAGAATAAAAGTTTTCCCATGGAGATGTGTGGGAACCTTCCGCTAAGCAGGCGAGCAATCAATACCGTTCCTCCGGTTGTAGCACTGCGTAAAAAAATCAATGCTAATCCCAAGCCCTCCAACACACCGGCAAAAATCGCTGCTAATAACCGATCTCCTTGATAAGCAGGAATCCATAACGGAAAAAGATCAATTAAAAAAGAACCGAGAAATAATGCTGCAATTGTTTTTAGCACAAATTTATAGCCAATCACACACATTGCCCAAAGGATGACCGGTACATTCATCAATACCGTTACCGAACCAATGGGTGTTTGAAACAGATAATTCAACAGTGTGGACAACCCTGTAAATCCCCCGGGCGCAATTTGGTTCGGCGCTGCAAATACCGATACCGATAATCCAAATAAGATACTGCCTGCAACAATCATCAGTCCATCCCATATCCAGTTTTTCTGCTTTTGCCAAAAAGAAAACATCATGAATCCCTCCTAAGGCTCATGATGTTAGTATTGGTTTGATTTAAAAAATCATTCGTGATTTGACATTGTAAAACTACTCTTTTTATTTTTCGGTGAATCCGATTTCAATATTCGCATTGCTGGTTTCCGCTCTTAAAAATTTCGTACCGGTAGCTTTCTGCTCCGGCAAAGAGTTGGAGCCGTTGCTGGTATGGCTCTCAATCTGATACTCGTCCATGTTGCCAATCAATCCACCGGCGATTTCTCCGTTACTGGACTTTAAGGTAATATCCTTTCCTTCTACCTGATAAAGCGTTAAGAGTGCGTTAGAGGTCTTTGCGTTGATTGTGTTTTTCACAGAGCAATGATCCAAAGACAGCGTTCCGTTTGAGGTAATCAGTTCGCAATCCTCTGCATTGGATTGATTCATATAAACCATTGCATTGGAGGTTTTTCCCTGAACCGCTCCCGTTGCGGAAATTTCATCCAGTCGAATCAGTCCATTCGATGTTTTTAATGTAATATCTTTTTTAGATGCAACATTTTGCAACCAAATCTGTGCGTTACTGGTTTCGCAAGAGATTCCGTTTATCTTGAAAAGATTTTCCAACATGATCTCCCCGTTGCTTGCATGGCACTCCAAGTATTGTAACGAAGAAAGATCGGATACATAAATATTACCGTTACTGGATGTTGCCGTTATTGTTCCAATAAATTCTTTTGGCAGTTGAATCATCAATTCATCTTTTTGAAAACGGAAATTGAAAAATTGATCGTACCAATTTCCGGTTTTTTCTTGTGTAATTTCCAATCTCCCGTTTTGCTCACTGATTCGGAACGGTTGTTCTTGATTCTCTGTGTAATCAATCGTAATCTCTTTGCTGTCCGTTGGAAAGATGGAAATGTCTTGCTGTGGCACATCTATAAGCAGTTCCTTTACTGCGCTTGGCTTTGTTGTCGCTGTATAGCTCTTTGCTTCATATGCACCGCCATCCAGCTTTTGCGGTTGAAAATCTGCCATGGCAAAGCCTACAAATCCAATCACTGCGCCGCCGACAAACAAACTTGCAATGACAATCCATAACAC
>CAKSOB010000099.1 GCA_934476545.1 uncultured Eubacteriales bacterium
GTCCTGGAAACAGGCATTATGGTGACAGGACGGGAGAATCTGCGAAAAACGCTGGAGGATTACGAAAGCTGAATGCAGTTCCTTTTTCCTATTATATATAACAACGCATAATAAAGCACAAAAACCGGAGAAAGACCCCTTCTCCGGTTTTTGTGTTTGCCGTTTTATTTTACGGTAATCAATTCATACTGCTGTGTTCCGATCCCCAGCTTCTCGGCGTGTTCCACTGCACTGCGCCAATCGGTTGTCGGTCCAATGGCTTTAAAGTGATCGTCACATTCATGGTCATGCTTTGCCAAAAGGCTGTTCTGCATTGCCGGCTGACGGTTTACCGCATCAGCACAAGCTACATCCAATGCAACCGGATCGAAAGAAGCAAACATGCCGACATCCGGTACGATGGCTACATCATTTTCTCCGTGGCAGTCACAGAACGGAGAAACGTCAATCACAAGGCTGATATGAAAATGTGGACGACCATCCAACACTGCCTTGGTATACTCTGCTACCTTTTTATTCATTACGGTGTTGGAAATATCGTACAGAGAATGGATTGCATCTGTTGGGCAAACACCAATGCAGCGGCCGCAGCCTACGCACTTTTCACGGTCAATGGTTGCCTTACGGTTGGTCACCACGGCTGCCTCATGAGCGCAAATACGGCTGCAACGGCCACAACCGATACAAGGCTCTTGGTTTACCTCCGGCTTACCGGCGCTGTGCATTTCCATTTTACCTGCACGAGAACCGCAGCCCATCCCGATATTTTTCAGCGCACCGCCAAAGCCTGCCATCTCATGCCCCTTAAAGTGGTTCAAAGAAATGAACACATCGGCATCCATAATGGCACGACCGATTTTCGCTTCCTTTACATACTCGCCGTCCTCCAACGGCACGAGACATTCGTCTGTTCCTTTCAGGCCGTCTGCAATAATAACATGGCAGCCGGTGGAAAATGGAGAGAAGCCGTTCACATAAGCGGAATCCAAATGATCCAGTGCATTTTTCCGACCGCCTACATACAAGGTGTTGCAGTCTGTCAAAAACGGCTTGCCACCCAGAGATTTTACAACATCGGCAACGACTTTTGCATAGTTTGGACGCAGGAATGCCAAGTTGCCCGGCTCTCCAAAGTGTAATTTAATTGCAGTGTATTGATTTTCAAAATTGATTTTCTCAATACCGGCGGCTCGAATCAGCGTTTCCAACTTTTGCAGCAGGTTCTTTCCCATAGATTCTGTTCGCATATCGGTAAAATATACTTTTGCTTTTTCCATATTAACAGAACTCCTTTCATCTTCTTTTGTCTTGTGTTATCATACCATATTTTTGCAATTAAAAAAAGTGTTTCTAAATTTTTCCACTTCTTTTTTCTTTTTTGCCAAAACCACCCAATTATCTGTGACATCGTCACATTCAGGCCAAAAATTGCACAAAAGGATTTGACTGTCTATCATTGAATATGGTATCTTATGGATAGAGCAAGATATCCGGCTGGGTGCCGATGTCTGCATTATTTATCAAGAAAGTAGGTACCGCAATGGCTTTTTCTAACGAAACACAGTCTTTGACAACAGAACGCAAAGAATGTATTAACAAGATCATCGCCTCTTACGATGGTCTTACCTCTAAAATGCTAGAAATTCTGCTGGATGTGCAGAACGCTACCGACGGAAAATATATTTCCGAACCAATGGCTTACTATATTGCAGAACAGCTTGGCGTAAAAATCACACAGGTTTATGACGTTATCTCCTTCTTCTCCTCTCTGCATGATACACCTCGCGCGCAATTTCCAATTCAGGTGTGCTCCAGCATTGTCTGCAAAGTCAATGACGGCGACGGTCTGATGAGCCACTTGCAATCTCTGCTGGGCGTAGGTTTGAATCAACCAACTCCGGACGGCAAGTATATCATTGAGGAAGTGCCTTGCTTCGGCGCTTGCGATGTGGCACCTGCTATTCGTGTAAACGGCGTGGTGTATGGTCACATCACTTCCAAAGACAAACTGGCTGAAATTATCAACAGCTTGCAGTAGGAGGCGAAATCATGAGTAAAACAGTAACTTTTATGACGAAAAACTTCGGGAAATACGATGTAAACTCCATCGACTCCTATGAAAGTGTAGGCGGTTTTGACGCACTGAAGCGTGCCGTTACCATGACCGGATTTGAAATTGCAGACCGCATTGCAGAATGTGGCGTAAAGGGTCGTGGCGGCGCAGCGTATGACATGGGCAAAAAATGGCATCAGGCACGAGAAGTAGACCACACTGATAAAGTAGTTGTCTGCAATGCTGACGAAGGCGAACCATGTACCTTTAAAGATCGTACCCTGATTGAAAACGATCCGTTCCGTTTGGTAGAGGCAATGATTATTGCCGGATACAGCGTAAACGCACAAAACGGCTATATCTATATGCGTGAGGAGTATTCTCACCTGCGCCCGTTGCTTTTGAATGCTATTGCACAGGCAAAGGAAAAAGGCTATCTGGGCAAAAACATTCTGGGTGTAGACGGTTTTGATTATGAACTGCACCTGCAATCCGGCGCCGGCGCTTACGTTTGCGGTGAAGGAACGGCTCTGGTAGAATCCATCGAAGGTAAGAGCGGTCGTCCAAGAAAGAAGCCACCATTCATCAAGCAATGTGGTCTGTTCAATCTGCCGACCTGCGTGCAGAACGTAGAGAGTTTGTGCCTGGTTCCTTCCATTCTGATGGATGACGAGCGTGTATACAATACATACGGCACAGAGAACTCCCGTGGCACAAAGATGATCAGCGTTGGCGGTAACGTAAAGAATCCGGGTGCTTTTGAAATTCCATTTGGCATTACTCTGCGAGAAATCATTTATGATTTGGCAGGCGGTGTTACCGGTAATCAGGATATTCGTTTGATACAGTTGGGCGGTGCATCCGGTAAGGTTTGCGGTCCGGACAAGCTGGATACTCCGTACACCTATGAAGATTTGACCGCAGCAGGCTTGACCGTTGGCTCCGGTGCAATTTTAGTTGTCGATACCAGAACCTCTGTTATCGACTTCCTCCGTACCACACAGGCATTCTTCTCTCACGAGAGCTGTGGTCAATGTACCCCATGTCGTGGCGGCAACAAGCAAATGAAGTATTTGTTGGAAAAGCTGGCTTACGGCTCCTTCGATGCAGAAGATTTGAAGATGATGAAAAAGGTTGTCATGATTATGCAGCAAGCTTCTCTGTGCGGCTTGGGCGAAAGCGCACAAAATGCACTTTGCTCTGCGATGAAAGCATTCCCGGAGTTGTTTGCAGTCAATGAGGAGGTAAAATAAAATGGAAATGGTCAATCTGAAAATTAACAATTTGCCTCTTCAAGTAAAGAAAGGCACTCGCATCATTGATGCAGCAAAAGAAATCGGCATTAACATTCCGCACCTTTGCTATTTCCCGGATCAGGAAATCAAAGCGCACTGCCGTATCTGCGTGGTAGAAGTAAAGGGCAGCCGGAAACTGTTGGCTTCTTGCTCTACCGTTTGTTGGGAAGGCATGGAGGTTTTCACCGATACCCAAAAGGTTCGGGATACCCAAGTTGGCGTGCTGGAAATGATCATGGCAAATCACAAGATGGACTGCCTGACCC
>CAKSOB010000100.1 GCA_934476545.1 uncultured Eubacteriales bacterium
GCGCGCTGATCTGTGCGACATTACTTATGCAACCAACAACGAGCTGGGTTTTGACTATCTTCGTGACAACATGGTTATCTATAAAGAACAGAAGGTACAGCGTGGTCACAACTACTGCATCGTGGACGAAGTGGACTCCATCCTCATCGACGAGGCGAGAACCCCGTTGATCATTTCCGGCCCGGGTGAAAAATCCACCGAGCTGTATCAGGTTGCCGACCGCTTTGCAAAAACTCTGACCTTCCAAAAGGTTGCTGAGTTGGACAGCAAAGAGGACAACGACGAACTGTACCAAGACGTAGACTATCTGGTAGACGAAAAAGCAAAGTCTGCAACCCTGACACCATCCGGTATCAAAAAGGCAGAGAAATACTTCCAGATTGAAAACCTGAACGATCCGGAACACCTGACCATTCAGCACCACATCAACCAAGCCATCAAGGCAAACGGTGTTATGCAGAATGAAATCGACTATGTGGTAAAAGACGGCGAGGTTATCATCGTTGACGAGTTTACAGGTCGTTTGATGAACGGTCGTCGCTATAACGACGGTCTGCACCAAGCTATCGAAGCAAAGGAAGGCGTAGAGGTTGCTCGTGAAAGCAAGACACTGGCTACCATCACCTTCCAGAACTTCTTCCGTCTGTACAGTAAGCTGTCCGGTATGACCGGTACCGCTATGACAGAAGAAGCTGAGTTCAGCGAAATTTACAAACTGGACGTTGTAGAAATTCCTACCAACCTGCCGGTTCAGAGAATCGACTATCCGGACGTTGTTTACAAGTCTGAGATTGCTAAGTTCAACGCTGTAATCGACGATATTGTAGAGCATAACAAAAAGGGACAACCGGTTCTGGTCGGTACCATTAACATTGAAAAATCCGAGCTGCTCAGTAAGATGCTGAAAAAGCGTGGCATTAAGCACGAAGTTCTGAACGCAAAGTACCACCAAAAAGAAGCAGAAATCGTTGCACAGGCAGGTCATAAGGGTGCAGTTACCATTGCAACCAACATGGCAGGTCGTGGTACCGATATTAAGCTGGGCGGCAACGGCGAGTTCCGCGCTATCCGAGAGCTGCGGAGAAAGGGCGTGGATGACGAAATCATCCAAGAAGCAACCGGCTTCCAACAGACAGAGGACACCCAAGTGCTGAAGGTTCGGGAAGAATACAAGCAGTTGGTAGAGCGCTTTGACGTAGAAAGCAAGGAAGAAGCAGAAGAGGTTCGCAAGCTGGGCGGCCTGTGTATCATTGGCACCGAGCGCCACGAATCCCGCCGTATCGATAACCAGCTGCGTGGTCGTGCCGGTCGTCAGGGTGACCCGGGTGAAAGCCGCTTCTATATTTCTCTGGAGGACGACCTGATGCGTCTGTTCGGCGGTGACCGTATCGTTACCCTGATGGATCGCTTAAAGGTCAGCGAGGATACTCCAATCGAAAACAAGATTCTCAGCAACACCATTGAGAATGCGCAGAAGAAGGTAGAAAGCCGCAACTTCGGCATCCGTAAAAACGTGCTGCAATATGACGATGTGAATAACCGTCAGAGAGAGATCATCTACAAGCAGCGTGATCAGCTGCTCATGGGCGACGACTTGCAGTCCGAGTGCCTGAAGATGATGGAGCAATCCATTGCCGATACCGTTGCACTCTACACCACCGGTGAACAGCATGGCGAGCATCACCACAATGCTTGGAACATCAACAGCCTGCGGGATACTTACCTGGGCTGGCTCCTCACCGAGGATGACCTGAAATACAGCGACAGCGAACTGGCTGCATTGAATCCGGAATCTCTCACCGCCTTTATTTGGGGCAAGGCAAAAGAACTGTACGACCAGAGAGAAGCCGACTACGGCAGTGACGTTATGCGTGAACTGGAACGTGTGGTCATGCTGAAGTGCGTTGATACCCAATGGATGGAGCACATCGACAACATGGAGCAGCTCCAAAAGGGTATTCGTCTGCGTGCTTATGCACAGAGAGATCCGGTTGTTGAGTATCGTATGGAAGGCTTCGATATGTTCGACCAAATGGTTGTAAACATTCGCAACGACGTTACCAGACTGATTCTCAGCGCACAGATTAAGAAGGTAGAAAGCAAGGAGCAATTCCAACAGGAGTTGAAGCAGGAAGCCAACGAGCAGGCAGAGCGTCTGGATATGAAGAAGCCATTCGGCAAGAAGCACGGTAAGCCGGTACATCGCCACAAGGAAGAGGATCTCCCTCTGCCGGACAAGATGAAGATCACACTGGCTGAGGATGATTCCGAGGAATTGGCTGAAAAGGCAGCGGAAAACCATCCGCAAAAGCAAGGCAGAAACGAACTGTGCGCTTGCGGCAGCGGAAAGAAATATAAGCACTGCTGCGGAAAGAACGACTAATTCGGTCTTGTTTGCAGGAGTCGTTCCAATTTGATTGGGCGATTCCATCAGGAGGTCACCATGAATATTGGATTATTGATCGTTGCCATTGGATTGGCAGTGGTTTCGGTTCCGTTTCTTCTGGGGGTAGGCTCTTCCTTCCTTTTGAGATTTGGCACAACCTCCAATGAGGAACAGCAAAAAGTCAACAAGGTGCGACTTTGTCACATTATGGGCGCTTTTCTGCTGTGCATGGCGGTACTGACCTTCATTTGGTCCTTATCCGGTGATGGGTTTTACCCTTGGTTCATCGGGTTGGCATCGGCGGCGGTAGTTGCTTGCATCGTACTTGCCAATCTCCGTGGCAAACAACAATAGCATAAAACAAAAAGACAGGCGCAAATTGCGCCTGTCTTTTTTACTTGTATTTTTTTACAAAAGAAAATCCCCATGGATTTCCGAATGATCGGTGTTCCGTGGGGATTGTTCTTATTTCTTATTTTTAAAGATTTTATCCATAAAGCTCTTGTGCTTTTGGTAGTTCTTATCTGTGGAAGAATCGTCAAACTTTTGCAGCAATTCTTTTTGCTCCCTAGACAGATTCTTTGGCACTTCGATGGTCACCCGAACAAATTGGTCACCTCTGCCTCTACCGCCCAGATTCTCCACACCTTTATTCTTCAGCTTGAAGATATCGCCGGGCTGGGTACCCTCATGAACATGGTATGTTACATCTCCATCCAAGGTTGGCACAGTCACGTCGGAGCCCAACGCCGCTTGGGTGAAGGTAATCGGCAGTTCGCACCAAATATCGTTCCCTCTGCGCTCGAAAATCGGGTGAGGCTTTACACGAATGGACAACAGCAAGTCACCTGCGGGACCGCCGTTCATACCGACATTGCCTTGGCCGGATACTTTTAGCATCTGGTTGTCTGCCACACCTGCCGGCACATTGATTTCCAGTGTTTTTTGCTTGCGCTGCTTACCGCTGCCGCTACAGCTCTTGCAAGGGCTGTCGATAATTTTACCCTTGCCCTTACACTTATCACAGCTGCGCTGGGTCTGCACCACACCAAACGGGGTGCGCTGGTTTACCCGCACTCTGCCGGAACCGCCACAAGCGGAACAAGTGGTGGGACTAGTTCCCTTTTTGGCGCCGGAGCCGCCGCAGTCCGGACAATCTTCTACACGGGTATAGGATACGCTCTGTTTACAGCCCTTTGCCGCT
>CAKSOB010000101.1 GCA_934476545.1 uncultured Eubacteriales bacterium
TTCCTCAATAGCTCAGCCGGTAGAGCATGCGGCTGTTAACCGCAGGGTCGTTGGTTCGAGTCCAACTTGGGGAGCCAGAGGAAAACCCCAGTTCATTGAACTGGGGTTTTTTTATAGGGGCCTTTAGCTCAGTTGGTTAGAGCTTCCGGCTCATAACCGGATGGTCCAGGGTTCGAGTCCCTGAGGGCCCACCATCATACAAAAAGTCCGAACACATTTCCTAAAAAGGAATGGTTGTTCGGTTTTTTTATTTTGTTCTGCTTTTTTGAAAGGTACTTATAAACAAAAAAAGACGGCAACTGAATTCGTTGCCGTTTCAATGGGGTTCGCTATGATAGCTTTGGGTGGCAGAAGGGGTAAACTGCCATGTGTTAGGAAGAAGTCCCTGCCCGAACTTGTTTCCTTTCACTGTCATTAGTATAACAAAGATTGCTTCTTCCTTTGCTAACAAATTATGGTTAATTTGTAAATAAACTGTAACAGACCGTGAAAATCTTCTTTGAATTTCTTAAAAACAAGCAAACTAAGAGGAATTTTTAAATTTTTCTAATATGCTTAAAACCGCATGGATACGTTGTTTTCTGTAAGGAAACCGATAGGTATTCTGTTTGTTTGTGATAAAGTTACCAATAAAACCGATTATTTTTGTGATATTATCACAGTAAGTAAATGTGATTTCAAGGTATACTTTCATCAACGAAAGCAACACCGCTTTTAAATTCAAATGATCAGATTAAGAAATAGGAGGTCACTAACATGGCTAAGGTACAATTGAAGGAGCAGTATGGATTATTTATCAACGGACAGTGGAAGGCTGCTTCCGACGGAGAAACATTTGTTACAAAATCTCCATCTACCGGCGAAGTATTGGCAGCTTGTGCACAGGCAACTCAAGCAGACGTTGATGAAGCAGTAGAAGCTGCATGGGCTGCTTATGCAACGTGGAAGAATGTTCCGGTCAAAGAGAGAGCAGCAGTTTTGAACAAGATTGCAGACATCATTGATGAAAATGCGGAGTATTTGGCAACGATTGAATCCATGGATAACGGTAAGCCAATTCGTGAAACCTCCGTAGTAGATGTTCCGTTCTCCGCAGAGCATTTTCGCTACTTTGCAGGATGCATCTTGGCAGAAGAAGGGACTGCAAACTTCCTCAGTGGAAATACTGTATTCGGTGGCGATGCCCTTTCTCTGGTGGTTCGAGAGCCAATTGGTGTTGTTGGTCAAATCGTACCATGGAACTTCCCATTCCTGATGGCTGCTTGGAAGCTGGCTCCTGTACTGGCATCCGGTTGCTGCACTGTATTTAAGCCTTCTTCCGATACACCGCTTTCCGTATTGGTTCTGGCAGAACTGATTCAGGATGTTGTTCCGGCAGGCGTATTCAACGTGATCACCGGTTCCGGCAGCAAATCCGGACAGTACATTCTGGATCACCAAGGTTTCCGTAAGCTGGCCTTTACCGGCAGCACAGAGATTGGTAAAAACGTTGCAAAAGCAGCCGCTGACAGATTGATTCCATCCACACTGGAGTTGGGCGGAAAGTCTGCGAACATCTTCTTCGAGGACTGCAACTGGGAGAAAGCAATGGACGGCTTGCAGGTTGGCATCCTCTTTAACCAAGGTCAGGTTTGCTGCGCCGGTTCCCGTGTCTTTGTACAGGATACCATCTACGACAAATTTGTGGAAGAAGCTGTTAAGCGTTTCAACACCGTAAAGGTAGGCAACCCCTTGGACCCGGAAACACAAATGGGTTCTCAGATCAACAATCGTCAGGTAGAGAAGATTCTCTCTTATATTGAGATTGCAAAGTCTGAAGGCGCTACCATCGCAGCCGGCGGTGAGCGCTGCACAGATGGCGAGTGCGCAAACGGTGCATTCATGAAGCCTACTCTCATTACCAACGTAACCAACGATATGAGAGTAGCACAGGAGGAAATCTTTGGGCCGGTTGCTTGCGTCATCAAATTCCATGACGAAGCAGAGGTGATCGAGATGGCAAACGATACGGTTTATGGCTTGGGCGGCGCCGTTTGGACACAAGATATTAACCGTGCAATTCGGGTATCTCGTGCTATCGAGACCGGCCGTATGTGGGTAAATAACTACAACAATATTCCGGAAGGCGCGCCGTTCGGTGGCTACAAAGAGTCCGGTATCGGTCGTGAAACCCATAAGGTCATCTTGGAGCATTACACCCAGATGAAGAATATCCTCATCGACTTGAATGAGGCACCAAGCGGATTCTATCCGAAGAAGTTCTAATGGAACGTCGTTGCTATCAATATCAGTGCCAACATTATCCCGATTGCCTCTATTCCGGCGGTAGCTGCTGTGCAGTAGAAATCGAAGAAGAGCAAACCTTACAGCCGGAGGATTGCTACTTATTGCCGGACAAGCCGTTGTATACACCAGGAAGAAGTCGTCAAAGATGGAAACCCAAGTGTGCTTGTAAAAAAATTCCTAAAAAAGAATCATAGAGAAATCCCATAGTCCATCTTGGAAGTTTTTTCGGATGTCTATGGGATTTTTTATGTTGTTTATATAGAAGCAGTATCGGCAAAGCATACCTGAACTTGTTCGGTAATGTTGCAGTCAATTCAACCTCTGCCTACTACCATATCCTGAAAGATTGCATACGGATTGCTCACATGAACAAGCTCCGGTTCCACACAGTCTAGTGTGTAGGAGCAAGTACTCAGTAATCCCATATAATCTAATTTCATGATGAAACCTATTAAGTTAGACCGGCTCTATTATACCGCCATAAGAAAAAGGGTGCAACTGTTGCGTTTTCCGAATAATTATGTTCTTTTTTCAAATACTACAAAAAAAGAAAGGTGCAATGTTTATGGAATTAAGAGGTAGCAGGACAGAAGCAAACTTGATGGCAGCGGTAGAAGGGGAAAGTGTAGCTTACACAAAATATACCTTATATGCAGCGTCGGCACGACAAGAGGGCTATGAGCAAATCGGTGCTATTTTTGATGAAACCGCAAAAAATGAAAAGGAACACGCAGAGATTTGGCTCAATTATTTGCATGGCGGAAATTTATCCGGAACAAAAGGAAATTTGCAGGATGCCGCAGGCGGAGAGCACTTTGAGTGGTCAAAGATGTATCGGGACTTTGCGCAGGTTGCCAAAAGCGAAGGCTTCTCGGAGATTGCCACGAAGATGGAGCTGATTGCTAAAATTGAAAAAAGCCATGAAGAGCGGTATCAAAAATTGATTTCCAACTTAGAGCGGGGCGTTGTGTTTGAAGGTTCCGCAGAAACTGTTTGGATTTGCCGTAACTGTGGATATATTTATGAGGGCAAAGAGCCGCCTGCTGTTTGTCCGGTGTGCAGTGTTCCCCGCAGTTACTTTGAACGGAAAGCAACCAACTATTAAAAGGTAAGAATAAAACAAAAAAGGACATTCCCGAAGGAATGTCCTTTTGGTTGTCTGGTGGGAACAACAGGGCTCGAACCTGTGACCCTCTGCTTGTAAGGCAGATGCTCTCCCAGCTGAGCTATGCTCCCG
>CAKSOB010000102.1 GCA_934476545.1 uncultured Eubacteriales bacterium
TGTAAGGCTGTCTGTGACCCTGCTTCTTGTGAGAAGAGCCCTTCTTAGGCTTGTAAGTGAAGACTGTGATCTTCTTGCCCTTGCCTGTCTTGAGTACCTTGCCGGTAACGGATGCGCCGTCAACGTATGGGGTGCCTACCTTGAGACCGTCCTCGCCGCCAAGTGCTACTACCTGGAAGCTGATCTCGCTGTTGTCTTCTGCTGCAAGCTTCTCGACATAAATGACATCGCCATTCTGTACTTTGTACTGCTTGCCGCCTGTTTCGATTACTGCAAACATGTGAAAGGTCCTACCTTCTTTAAAATCTCGCTACGATGGGTGGGATTTTCCTCTTATAACCCATAATATGCGGCTTATCTAGCATAACATAAACTGTCAATCTTGTCAACGTTTATTTCTGCTTTTTTATTTTTTTCGTACTGCCAAATACTTTGCCAGTGCAATTACATCTTCTTTATCGTTCCCATCCGGAAAAACAGAAAGCGCATCAATGGCTTCTGCGGTCAGTTGTTCCGCCAATTCGGAAGCAGTCTCCAAGCCTAACTCCGTAACATAGGTGGATTTTTCATTGGCTTGGTCACTGCCGACCTGCTTGCCCAGTTCCTCGGTTGTACCGGTCACATCCAAAATATCGTCTACAATTTGGAATGCCAATCCAATCTTCTCAGCAAATACACGGGCAGCGTTCATCTGCTCCGCTGTGCCGCCGCCTAAAATGCATCCCATTTCACAAGCGGCTCGAATCAATGCGCCGGTTTTCAGCGCATCCATTTCTCGAAGATGCTCTACCGAAACACGGTTTCCCTCGGATGCCAAATCAATTACTTGACCGCCTACCATACCGTGTGCGCCGGCTGCCTTTGCGAGGCAGTGCGCTGCCTGCACCGCTCTAGCTGCATCTACAAGAGATACTGCCTCCGGTGATAACATCACATCAAACGCCAAGGCTTGCAAGGCATCGCCGGACAGTAAAGCAGTATCCTCCCCGTAGACTTTGTGGTTAGAGGGTCTGCCCCGACGCATATCGTCATCATCCATACAAGGCAAATCATCATGAATCAAAGAATAGGTGTGAATCATCTCCAATGCACAACCGAAAGGCAGGGCTTGTTCTACGGTTCCGCCACATAAAACGCAAAACTCTGCGGTCAGCAACGGACGAATTCGTTTGCCGCCATCCAATAAGCTATATCGCATAGACTCCAACAACACTTGATATCGTGTTTGCTCCATAGGAAGCAACTGCTCTAATGTTTGTTCAATTTGAGATAAAATCGTTTGCTGCCGCTGTGATAACTTACTCATAAGCATTCTCCAATGTATCCAACGTTTCTATTTTCAATTCTGCTTGTTCCAATTTTCGATAGCAATGTGCAGACAACGCTGTCCCCTCTTCAAACAACTTCAAGGATTCTTCCAAAGATAAGGAACCGCTTTCCAGTTTTTCCACAATCGCAGAAAGTTTTTGTATGGCTGTTTCAAACGTTATTCTCTGATTCATAAAATTCCTCCCGACTTACTTCATCTACAACACAACGAACCTTACCGTTTTTCATTGTTAAGGAAATTGCATCCCCGGCCTGTACTTGCGTCGCATCTGTTAACAGCTTGCCCGTTTTATCCGCCGCATAAACAAATCCTCGATTCAATGCTTTCAGTGGACTTAATCCATCCAGTTTTCCGACTAACACTGCCATTCGTGTCTTCTGTTGGGCTGTGTTCTGCTTCATTGCGGTGCGGAGTCGTGAGGTCAATAATGCTACACTTTCTCGACGAGTGCGAATCCAGGCATCCGGACTTGCAAGATACGGGCTGGAAGAAAGCAAATCTACTTGCTGTTTCCACTGCGACAACCGTCGTTCCAATAATTGTGTGATCGTATATCGGTAACTCTGTAATAACTGCAACAAATCCTCTCGATTTGGGACAGCCAATTCCGCTGCCGCAGAAGGTGTTGGCGCACGAAGATCCGCTACAAAATCGCAAATGGTAAAATCCGTTTCATGTCCCACTGCAGAAATAATCGGAATATGAGAAGCCGCCACAGCTCGTGCAACACGCTCTTCATTAAATGCCCACAAATCTTCTATGGAGCCGCCGCCTCGACCGACAATCAACACATCCACACAATCTAACGCATTAAATCGCTCAATCGCATCTGCAATTTCTTGTGCTGCGCCTTCTCCTTGTACCAATACCGGCGCGAGAATCACTTCTGCCACCGGATAGCGTCGAGATAAAATGTTGAGAATATCCTGCACTGCTGCGCCGGTAGACGAGGTCACCACACCGATTCGCTGCGGGTAAGTAGGAATCGGTTGTTTCCGCTCTGCCGCAAACAGTCCTTCTTTCTCCAATTTTGCTTTCAGTTGTTCATATGCTAAATTCAAGGCACCTACGCCATCCGGCTGTAAATCTTCCACATAGAGCTGATATTGCCCCGTTGCTTCATAAATAGAAACCCGACCCCTGGCAATCACTTTCATTCCGTCTTGGGGTAAAAACCGCAAACGAGCGGATTGCGTAGAAAACATCACTGCTTTGATGGTAGCGGTTGTATCTTTAATAGAAAAATACAGATGACCGGATTTGTAATGATGGGTAAAGTTGGAAAGTTCTCCTGTAAGAAACACCGAGGTTAAATTGGAATCCTCCTCAAATTTTGATTTGAGATACCGATTCAACTGAGATACAGTCAGCAATAAAGGTTGTTTTACCATACTGATTCACCATGCTTTACAGCGGTCAACACTGCAATTCCCGCTGCGTTATCCGTAGAAAATTCCGGTTCGGCAAAATAAGCGCCGAATTTTTTGGTCAATCGTTCCCGCAAAATAGAATTGGACATCACTCCGCCGGCAAATACCACAGGTAATTCTCCATATTCCTTTAGCAACGCTTTGCAAGACTGCTCCAACGCAATTCCGATGGACTCCAAACAGTATCGTGCAATCATCGATTTCGGTTTTCCTTCTTGCACCATGGCTTCACACTGATTTTGCAACCCGGAAAGACAGAAATCAGAGCCCTTCATAGTGGCACGCACCGGAATTTTTTCTGTCCATTGCAGCGCCAAGGCTTCCAATGCTTTTCCGCCGGGAAATGGCAGTCCCAACAACAGCCCTACACGGTCTACTGCTTGTCCCCCTTTTAAGTCCATTGACTGGGAACAAATTTCACAATGAAAAACGTGTTCCGCATCGGGTGTCACTACAACAGCTTCTGTTGTTCCGCCGGAAACATGATAGGCTAAAAACCGTTGCTCTAACAAATCCAATTTTCCTGCAGAATATAGTGCCGCAGCAATATGTCCCGCCTGATGAGAAAATTGATACATGGGAACACCTAACACATTCGAAAGACTGGTTGCCAGTCCCATTCCCACTGTAAAGCAAGGC
>CAKSOB010000103.1 GCA_934476545.1 uncultured Eubacteriales bacterium
CACATTACCTCCCAGTCTAAATTTGGGTCTGCATAGGTGCTAACATCCACACCAGATTCTAAACCATCACGAATTTCTTCCATTTGACATCCGTCAAATTCTGGTTTTGCATAGACAGAAATGTCCAATCCTTGTTCCAAGCCTCTACGAATTGCTTTCATTTGTAGCCAATCAAATTCCGGCTTTGTATAGAGAGAAACGTCTACACCAGATTTCAATCCGTCACGAATTGCTTCCATTTGCTCATAGTCAAATTCTGGTTTTGCATAGGGAGAAACGTCCAAATCTTGTTCCAAGCCTTCACGAATTGCTTTCATTTGTAGCCAATCAAATTCTGGTTTTGTATAGACAGAAACGTCCAAACCTTGTTCCAAGCCTTCACGAATTTGGCGCATTTGCGTTCCGTCATATTTTAGGTCGGCATAGATACTAACATCCAATCCATCTTTCAAACCCATGCAAATTTGATTCATTTGCTCATAGTCAAATTCTGGTTTTGCATAGACAGAAACGTCCAAATCTTGTTCCAAACCTTTGCGAATTTGCTTCATTTGAAACCAATCAAATTCTGGTTTTGTATAGACAGAAACGTCCAAACCTTGTTCCAAGCCATCACGAATTTCACGCATTTGCTCCCAGTTAAATTCCGGTTTTGCATAGGGAGAAATATCCAACCCTTGTTTCAAACCTATACGAATTTCTTCCATTTGATTTCCGTCATACTTTAGGTCGGTATAGGTACTGACGTCCAATCTGTCCTCCAAACCTTCACGAATTGATCGCATTTGATACCCATCGTAGTTTGAATCAGCATAAACTGATACGTCTACGCCGTTTAGGATTCCTTCTCGAATTTCACGCATTTGCTCCCGTTCAAAAGGAATATTCTCATTAAAATCCGGATCATCATAATGCTCTATCATGTTAATGTACGAAGCAATCTGTGGGTCTGATTTTCTCAAAGCCAAGTGACGTTCTTGCATCTTGTACCAAGATAAATCGGGGTTAGCGAAAGAAGTTACATCTACGCCGGCTTTCAGTCCTCTTTGAAGTTCGTGCATCTGCCTATAATCGAAAATCGGATTAGCATAAATGCCTACGTCTAAACCTTCTTCCAACCCTTTACGAATTTGCGCCATCTGCATTTCGTCATATTTGGGATCTGCATAAAGAGAAACATCCACACCGGATTCCAAACCTTCACGGATTTGCTCCAATTGTAGCCAATAGAATTCCGGTTTTACATACTCTCGTATTTCTTCTTCTGCAAGCAGTCTGTTTTCCTTTGTCATACAATACTCTCGTATTTCTTCTTCTGCGAGCAGTCTGTTTTCCTCTGTCATACAATCTCCTCCTTAAATAGATGTTAGCTTGCGTTTCTTCTTTTTATCCTCTCGCCGTTTTGCGATAAGATACAGAATCAGGATTACCAATCCAATGATAATCAGCAACGCAATGGAACCGGTAATGATGACCGGGGCAGTGAAGAAGCTGTTTGCCTTGTCATAGGATGCTATCGCTTTGATAGTGTAGATACTTTTTCCGGTTGGCATATCTACCTTGGCAGAATACGTTGCGACGGCATCATACACCTGCACTTTTGGCAACCGGAGGTTGTCCCCCGTATAAGTTGCGGTATAGCTCTGCATATGTCCCTGCGTTAAGGCATAGGCTTTACGGTATAATACGCCGTTTTGATTATAAGTATCGCCAGCCCACCGGTATCCGGTGATACGATAATTGTCGGTATCATAGCCACAGTCCATCAATAGACGGTCCTCCAGTCCTGTTAGTTCCGGAATCTGGTCATTTCTGGTGACGATTTGTGTTCCGTAAAGGTAATATGCTGAATCATACTTTTGGTAGGTCACTGTGAGTGGATCGACTGTCACCCAAGCAGCATCGCCATTTGGGATAACGCTTTGCAGATTCAAAGTAACGGATACATCTTGGTCGGTTTCTGCATCATAGTAGGTAAAAGACTTTGTTGCAGGGAAGTGCGGGCGAGAAACGGACAGATCACTTGTTAAGGTTCTTGTGATGCTGTTGGTGGCTCTGCCTTCACCACTTTTGTTCTTGTAAACCACAGATTGTAACTTGAACGCCACTTCTTGGCTGTCGCTGCCATCGGTGACTTGCTGAATGACATCATCAAATGTAGCGTCTTTAGAGGAAAGTCCACTTTGCTTCTTTTCCAACTTCACTGTCTTTTTTTCTGTGATTTTTTCCTGCTTTGTCACCTCATAGGAAATAGTTCCCAAAGTATACCGGTTTCCGTTTTCCGTAATTTCTTTTTCAAAAGTTACTTCATGATCTTCGCCGGTATAGCTTGCAATGGAAAAGTCGTCGGCTTCCTCTAATGTAAAGGTTTCTGTTTTGGTGACGCTTTCTGCTGCATGAACCGGCAGGGCAGCAATGCCGGAAAACAGCCCCATACCCATGACGATACTGCATATCGCCAACGCCTTTTGTAAGGATGTTTTTGTTTTTTTGATTGTCATAGGATACCCCCCTTTTGTAAAATTTGGATTCTCTCGCTGACAAAAATAATAGGGGACACCACCTCCTTTGAATAGGTTGTTGTTCTTTTTAATCACTTCCTTTGAATGTAGTTTTTTCACTTTTCTTCCAATTAGAAGAAAAGTTGATTTGTGAGTTTTCGAGGACTTGCACCTCATAGCAGCTTGTCTGCAAAACCCATAGGGAAAGGCGGCTTCGTGGGAGAAGCCGCCTTATAAAGGGGATTTTATGAAATCTGTTGTCCATCTCACGACGGTCAACGCATTGAAATCAAGAGAGGGCAGACTAATTGGTTAATGCAATTGTAAATAGGAAAGCGCCTACCCATGTGCCTGCTGAAAGATCCGCATGGAGTTGACCGGAAGTGGTCGAACCGTCTGTAATAGAATTCGGATTCCATGTGGTTTTCTCTTGCGTTACTGTACAGGTTGTTGTTTTTCCGCCCTCCGAAGTTAAAGTGAAGTTGTCCTCCGGTTGGACAGAAAGGGTTTTTGTTTCGGTATCGCCCTTTACAGAAACCTGATAAGTAGCATCGCCCGTTTCTCCGTCTAAAATCACTTGCTTTGGAATGATAACAGAAAATGTGTTTTTAGATGTTGTATCCACTTGCCATGTACCGCCGATGG
>CAKSOB010000104.1 GCA_934476545.1 uncultured Eubacteriales bacterium
GGGGCATCATAAGAAAGTCGCAGGGCTTGGTCGCCCTCCTCTTTTCGTCCCTCGGCGCCCCACTCGCTGCCGTAATATACGCAGGGAATCCCCGGCATTCCGAACGCCAAAGCGTAGATGAGGGGCAAGTGGTTCTTGTTTTGCAGCATGGAGGCAATGCGGGTTACGTCATGATTATCCACAAAGGTGAGCAGGTGCTTGCCTTTATATAAGGTCCAGTTTTCCGTTCCGAACTGCCGTGCCAAGGAGTGGCAAATCTCAAAGAGATTCATAGAATTAAAGGCAGAGTACAAGCCCTTGTAGCACTCGTAGTTAGTGGCGCTGTGGAGCATTTCCTCGTTGACCCATTGGTTGTAGTCCCCGTGGAGCAGCTCGCCTAACAGAAAGAAGTCCGGCTTTAAGTCGTTGCAGAAGCGGCGAAGCTTTTTCAAAAATTCCTTGTCCAAGCAGTAGGCAACATCCAGCCGCAAGCCGTCAATGTCAAACTGCTCCACCCAACTGCGAATAGCGCCAAAGAGATGGTTCACCACCGCATCGTTCCACAGGTTCAGCTTGACCAGTTCATAGTGACCTTCCCAGCCCTCGTACCAAAGACCGTCGTTGTAGCAGCTATTACCGCCAAAATCAATGCGGAACCAATCCTTATAAGGGGAGGCTTCCCGATTTTTCAATACATCCTGAAATGCCCAAAAGCCCCGTCCCACATGGTTGAACACGCCGTCCAACACCACTTTGATGTTCCGCTTATGCAACTCCTTGCAAACAGCGGCGAAGTCCTCGTTGGTGCCAAGGCGGCAGTCGATTTGGAAGTAATCTCTGGTGTCATAGCCATGTGCGTCTGACTGAAATACCGGCGAAAAATACACGGCGGTAATGCCTAATTTTTCCAGATGATCCACCCAATCCAAAACCTTTGCAATGCGGTTGACGGTGATGCCGTCATTTTGCGGCGGCGCACCGCAAAACCCCAACGGATAGATTTGATAAAAAACACTTTCATATGCCCACATGATGGAACAGCCTCCCCAAATTGTCGAAGTATGAGTTCATTATAACTGATAAATTGTGTAAATGCAAGTGGTTTTTTAGTCATTCTGTCACAAATCGTTGGGTAAACTCCCATCCGCAGGACTGAATTTTTGGGCAAGCCAGAGCGTAAAGATCGGTGCTTTGCTGCTCTAATTGCAGGAGCCTTTGCCCAAAGGAAGAGAGGGAATCGCTCTTCCCGGGGCGGGTCAGCACAGGAAGTGAAGCGTTCTTGGTAAGGTGGGAGAGGAGTGGTGCGCTTTCCTTCCGCATTCCAAGCACACGGCAGTAGGGAACGGGTTGCAGGGAATCTGCTTTGGTAATGCCCAAAAAAGCAGACCATACCAGTCGCCGAATCCGAGAGAGGGCGTATCGCTTTGTTTTCACCGTATTGTAGAGCTCCTCCAAAGAGCGGCTTTGGCGAATGGCGTGGTACAGCCGTTGCTCCAGCCCCTCACTGATGTCCGGTAAGTTCTGCAATGCTTCCATGGAAAGGGTGCGGAGTTTCGCTAAGACAGCCATCTCCAACCCCTCCGGCAAGACGGGAGCAAGCCCTGCATCTAAAGCAGTTTGCAGCACCGCAGCACACTGCTCCGGCAGGTAAGGGGACAGGTCACAGCTTGGAGATTCCGCAAGAAGATGGCGAAGCTGTGTGGCAGAAGGGAAGGTTTGGTGTTCTTGCAATTCCGCTTCATGGTAGCCTGCCCCAAGCCGCCGAATGGTTCTCGGTTGAATGGAAGATTCCAGCCGCTCTAACAGTTGGCAGTAGGACACGCCCAAAATATTATTCGGCTCCGACAGGAGAGCGGCGGTGTCCTCGCCCAAGTGTTCTGCCAAAGCAAGCTGGCGAATTTTTGCAAAGGGCAAGCCTGCCTGTAATCCTTGGTGTTTTCTCAGGGTTTCGGAAAAATCCTTTTGCTCCAAAACATGGGCGATTTCTTGCAATTTTTGAATCTCCCCCCACTCACTGCCGAACCACAATTCATCCACGCAACCAAGCTGTGACAGGAGGGAAATCCCCCCAAAGGCGAACCGCTCCGCACTGCCCATGGCATAGGGCAGGGGCAGCTCAATGACCAGATCGGCACCGCCCCGCAAAATGGCACGGGTGCGAGTCCACTTATCAAAAACAGCCGGCTGCCCCCGCTGCACATAATTGCCGCTCATCACCGCAATGCAGTAGCCTCCGGTTTTTGCCTTGCATTGTTCGATAATCGAAATATGCCCCTTGTGTGGGGGGTTTAACTCGCAGATTACAGCAGAAATTACAAAATTATTGCACATTCTTTGAAAAACTCCTTGCATTCCAACATATAGTTATGATATACTAACCACATCTATTTGTCAAAACAAAAACGGCAATGTACATGCTAGGACTTGGACGATGTCCATGAATTTGGAGGATATTATATGAAAGTATTGGTAATCAACGCAGGCAGTTCTTCCCTAAAGTATCAACTGATTCAGATGGAAAACGAAGAGGTGCTGGCAAAGGGTGTTTGTGAGCGTATCGGCATGAATGACGGTATCTTCTCCTACAAGAGTCACACCGGATTCAAACTGGAAGAAACCATTACCATGCAGAATCATGAGGCAGCATTCCACATTGTTGCACAGGCATTGGTAGACCCGAATCACGGCGTAATTCAATCTCTGGAGGAGGTTTCCGCCATCGGTCACCGTGTAGTACAGGGCGCAGACCTGTTCATGGAGTCCAGTCTGATTACAGACGAGGTAATGGAGTGCATTCATGAATGTTCCAGCCTGGCACCGCTCCACAACCCTGCCCACTTAGAGGGCATCATTGCTTGTCAGCACGTCTTTGGCAAGCACGTTCCGGAGGTAGCTGTATTTGACACTGCCTTCCACACCAGTATGCCGGGCAAGGCTTATATGTATGCCATCCCTTATGAATACTACGAGAAGTACAGCGTGCGTCGCTACGGCTTCCACGGTACTTCCCACCGCTATGTCAGCGGACAGTGCAT
>CAKSOB010000105.1 GCA_934476545.1 uncultured Eubacteriales bacterium
CCTTGCAGGAATTGCGGGATACCACTGTGGATATGGTAACCACTGTTTTCATTGGAAATGCAGAAACAAAGATTGTTAACGGAAAGATGGTAACGCCGAGAGGATACCGCAATGTTTAATATATTGGTGTTTGCCGGTACCACCGAAGGACGGGAATTGGCAGAATTTTGTGTTGCGGAGCAAATTTCGGCATCCTTTTCCGTAACTACCGACTACGGCGCTGCGTTGCTGCCGCAATCGGAATTTTTAACGATTTTGCAGGGAAAACTGGACTGCACTCAAATGCAGCAGCTTTTCTCCCAAAACCGATATAATTTAGTGATTGACGCTACCCATCCCTATGCGGTAGAAGCCACCAAAACCATTCGCTCCGCCTGTGCTTTGACGGAGGTTCCTTACTATCGCCTATTGCGGGAAGAAAGCACCCACGCTTTATCCGGAACCGTTGTAGATTCTATGGAGGATTTGATTGCCTATGTTAATCAGGACAATCGAATTTTGTTCAGCACCATGGGCAGCAAAGAACTGCCTGCACTGACCGCGGTGCAAGGGTATCGAGAACGTGTGTGGGCAAGACTCCTGCCGATTCCGGAAGGCGAAGCCTTATGCACAAAGTGGGGGTTTGACCCGCAGAAAATCATCTGGGGACGAGGCCCGTTCTCCTTGGAAGAAAATAAGCAGCATCTCCTTCGCAGCGGTGCTCAAGTGCTTATTACCAAAGAAACCGGTTCGGTGGGCGGTTATGCAGAAAAAGCGGAAGCCGCCGCACAATGCGGTGCGGAACTCATTACGATAAAACGACCGACCGAAACGGGATTGACTCCGAAAGAAGTGCGTGAAATGCTGTTGGAACAAAAGCAAAAGAAAATCGGGAGGAAAACGCTATGAAGGTATCTCTTGTGGGGATCGGAATGGACGGAGCCAAAACATTAACAAAAGAAGCCCAAGACTGCATTGCAAGCGCCGATCTTTTAATCGGTGCCAAGCGAATGCTTGCGCCTTTTTCTCATCTGAAGAAAGCAACCTTTGTGTGTTGGAAAGCAGAGGAAATTTCCGCCTATTTGCAAGCAAACCCGGTGGAACGCGCTGTGGTATTACTGTCCGGTGACACCGGATTTTACAGTGGTGCTGCCAAGCTGTGTAATGCTTTGGCAGACTACCGACCGGAGGTGTTGTGCGGCATTGCTTCTCCTGTTTATTTTTGCTCTAAAATTCAAAAGCCGTGGCAAGAGATGCACTTTGTCAGCTGCCACGGAACAGACGGTTCCATCGTTCGTCCCGTGTGCCGCCATCGGTACTGCTTCTTTTTGTTGGGCGGTTCCATTACCCCGAAAGAAATTTGCCAGCGGCTGTGTGAGTATCACTTGGGAAATCTTCCTGTTTGGATTGGCACCGACTTGGCATATGACACCGAGCAGCTTTATGTCGGGATTGCGTCAGAGTACACTGCATTGGAAACTGCCCCGCTTGCCGTAATGGTTGTGGAGAATCCTTGTGCGGAAACTCATATTCCCGTGGGCATCCCCGATGATCGTTGGATTCGTGGAAACGTCCCCATGACAAAACGAGAGGTTCGCTGCAATGCAATCTCTATGCTAGAGGTAACGCAGGATGCAGTCTGCTGGGACGTTGGCTGCGGTACCGGCTCTGTTTCTGTTGAGATGGCATTACAATGCTTTAACGGTCATGTGTACGCCATCGACCAAAAAGAGGATGCCGTTGCGCTGACGAAAGAAAATCAAGTACAATTCGGCTGCGACCATATCACAACCATTCTTGGCACAGCACCGGAATCTTTATTGGAACTACCTGCACCGACCCATGTCTTTATCGGTGGCTCCTGCGGTGCTATGGAAGCGATTCTGGACGTTGTCTTTTCTAAAAACCCTAAGGCAACCGTAGTGATTTCTGCCATTGCTTTAGAAACCTTACAGCAAGGCATGACGGCTTTGCAAAAACACGGTATTTCTCCGGAAATCATTCAGTTAGCCGTTACCCGAACCAAAACTATCGGCAGCCACACCATGCTGTCTGCGGAAAATCCGATTTTCCTTTTGAAAGGAGTGCAAGCGTGAAGCGCATCTTAATTGGCGGCACCCATAGCGGCTGCGGAAAAACCACCGTAACCTGTGCCATTTTACAAGCTCTTTGCCACAGAGGATTGTCTGTGGCTTCTTTTAAGTGCGGACCGGATTACATCGACCCCATGTTTCACCAGACGATTATTGGCACCGACAGTTATAATCTGGACAGCTTTTTCTGTGACGACGATACCCTGCGCTCCCTGCTGTGGGAAAACAGTCAGTCGGCGGAATTTTCTGTCATCGAGGGTGTTATGGGATTTTACGACGGCACCAACGGGAAAGGCTCCGCTTATTCCGTTTCACAGATTACCGATACCCCGTCTATCATCGTCATCGACTGCAAGGGAATGCAGGATTCTATCGGCGCTGTGATGCAGGGCTTTCTTTCTTATCAACAGCCGAATCAAATCGCAGGATTTTTATTCAATCGGTTGCCGGAGTCATTGATTCCCTTTGTAAAGAATCTGTGCGACAAATTAAACACAAGATACTTTGGTTGTTTGCCCCGCACCTCTATCACCATTGAGAGCCGCCATTTGGGGCTGGTCACCGCCGCAGAGGTAGAACACCTGAAAGAAAAAATGCAGGCGTTGGGCGAATTGGCGGAACAGCACATTTTACTGGACGACCTGCTGGCTTTGGGAGAACGCCCGTTTCCGAAAGGGGTATCACCTGTGCTTTTTCCTGTTTCCTGTTCTCGTCCTCCGGTCATCGCTGTTGCAAAGGATCGAGCATTTTGCTTTACTTATAACGAAAATTTAGCTTTATTAAAAAAACTGGGCTGTGAACTGAAGTTCTTTTCTCCGATGAAAGACAAACATCTCCCGGAACACACTTGCGGACTACTGCTCAGCGGCGGATACCCG
>CAKSOB010000106.1 GCA_934476545.1 uncultured Eubacteriales bacterium
GTTTTTGGATGGGCTGTCATGGGAGATGGTAGCGGATAAAATTGGGGGAACCAGTTCGGATAGCGTGAAGAAAACCTGTTACCGATATTTGAAGCGAAAAAAATAAAAGTTGTCCCACATGTCCCGCGGGTATGTGCTAAACTGGTATTGTGGAGGAACGGGAACCTCCTTGATAAATTTCATTTTTGTGAAGTTCTCCTTTGAGCGAAAGGCGTTGCGAAAGCAGCGCTTTTTGTATTTGGAGAAAAGAAAGGCGGTGAGCGGTTGGCGAAATTAACGGATAGACAGCGAAAGAAAATCATTGCGGAATATGCAGAGGGTGCCAGCACTCGCTGCTTGGCAAGAAAATATCACGTGTCCGACACTACGATTCGGAGAACGCTCAAGAGTGATCCGGAAACAGCGGAAAGGGTCGCACGAAAAAAGGAAGAGAATGTGCAGAGCGTCCTTTCTCACATGGATGCACGGAAAAATGACGTTTGCGCCATCATTGATGATCTGCTGGCAGCCATCAGAGACCCGCAGAAAATTGCGGACGCAACGGTGGTGCAGCTGGCAACGACTTTGGGGATTCTTATTGACAAGTACACCAAGAATGAAGTGGTAGTTCCTTCCGGTGGCGAAAGCAATCTGTTGGAGTTATTGGCGAACTGCGGAAAGGAGGGATTCAATGATCTTCCGGAGCTTCAGTCCACGGCAGCAGATGACCATGCTGTGGTGGAACATGGAACGGTATCGTAATAGAGATGGCATTATCTGTGACGGCTCTATCCGTTCCGGCAAGACGGTATCCATGACGCTGGGGTTTTTCCTGTGGAGCATGAGCCGGTTCAACGGGCAGAGCTTTGCCATTTGCGGCAGAACCATCGAATCCCTGCGGCGCAACGTGATTACCCTTGTACCATCTTGGCTAGAGGGCGTTCTCACTGTGAAAGAACGACGTAGTGAAAATAAGCTAGTAGTGACCATGGGGAATCGACAGAACACCTACTACCTGTTTGGCGGGCGAGATGAAAGCAGCTACACGCTGATTCAGGGCATCACCTTAGCCGGGGTTCTCTTTGACGAGGTGGCGTTAATGCCCCGCTCTTTTGTGGAGCAGGCGATGGCGCGTTGCTCCGTTTCCGGCTCCAAGTTTTGGTTCAACTGCAACCCGGAAAGCCCGCAGCATTGGTTCTATCGGGAATGGATTCAACAGCACACTGCCCGCAATATTCTGTATTTGCATTTCACTATGGCAGATAACTTTAGCCTGGATGCAAAAATCAAAGCCCGTTACGAGGGAATGTATGCCGGAGTGTTCTATGACCGGTATATCAGAGGGCTGTGGACGGTGGCAGAGGGATTGATCTACACCATGTTTTCTCCCGGTGTTCATGTGGTGGATACCAGGAACATGGAGTTTGACACCTATATCCTTTCCTGCGACTATGGCACCCTGAACCCAACCTCCATTGGATTGTGGGGATTGTCGGCAGGAAAATGGTACCGGATTCGGGAGTATTACTACGATGGCAGGAAAGCGCAGCACCAACGCACAGACGAAGAACACTACAACGCCTTAGAAGCATTGGCAGGAGAGCTGCCAATCCAACGGGTAATTGTGGACCCGTCGGCAGCTTCCTTTATTGCAACCATCAAGAAGCATGGAAAATTCCGTGTGAAGCACGCAAAAAATGATGTGCTGGATGGGATTCGTGCGGTAGCAACCCATTTGTATCAAAAGGATTTTTTCATTGATCTGTCTTGCAAGGATTGCATCCGAGAGTTTGGTTTGTATCGGTGGGACGAGAAAGCTGCCGAGGATCGTCCATTGAAAACGGATGATCACGCTATGGACGACGTGCGGTATTTTGTGCAGGACGCATTTAAGCCTGCAAGCATTCAAATTATGCGGTAAGGAGGGGAGAGCGTGAACATAGAGAAAATCAAGCAGCTGATTGCCCAGAGTGAGATGTGGCACGCTGACTTTGTAACCAATGCAGAACAGGCGGAACGATATTATCGGAATGAAAATGATATTTTGTTTTCGGATAAAAAATCAGACACCGAAACGCCGCTGCGGAATGCAGACAATCGAATTTCCAGAAATTTTCATGGGCTTTTGGTGAATCAAAAAGCCTCCTATGCTTTTACGGCACCGCCGTTGTTTGATGTGGGGAACAAGAGCGCCAACCGCAGAATATCCGAGGTGCTTGGAGATGAGTACGGCAAAACCTGCACAGAACTTTGTGTGGAAGCTGCCAACGCTTCTGTAGGATGGCTGCACTATTGGGTGGATGAATCCGGTCAGTTTCAATATGCGGTGGTGGATACTAGGCAGATTATTCCCGTATTTTCTACGGACTTGAAAAAGCGATTGATCGCAGTGCTGCGCGCCTATACCGAAATTGACGAAGCAGACGGGCAAGGCTACACCGTGTACGAATACTGGACGGATACGGAGTGCCAGGCATACCGTAAGGTGTCCGGCACCGGCTTGGAGCTGCTAGAGCGTTATGCAATCTTTTCTTCTCCTGCCGGAGAGCCCACAGACGTGATTCGCCACGGGTTTGGAGAGGTTCCGTTTATTCCCTTCTTCAACAACAATCTGCGCACCGGCGACCTGCAGAACATCAAGCCGTTGATTGACGTGTATGATAAAGTGTACAGCGGCTTTATCAACGATTTGGAGGATGTGCAGGAACTGATTTTCGTGTTGACCGGTTACGGCGGCGAAAATCTAAACGGCTTTTTGCAGGAGTTGAAAAAGTACAAGACCATCAAACTGGATCCGGATGATGGCGCCGGCGTCAGCACGCTGTCCATTGAGATTCCCATTGAAGCCAGAAACAGCGTATTGGATGCCACTCGAAAAGCAATTTTTGAGCAGGGGTTCGGCTTTGACCCACGACCGGAAACCTTTGGGAATCAATCCGGCGAAGCGTTGAAATTTATGTATGCGC
>CAKSOB010000107.1 GCA_934476545.1 uncultured Eubacteriales bacterium
GGTGTAGGTGATCTCCATGTTCATGTTCCTCCTTTGATAGTTGTTGTTCTTGTAAGATTTGTTTTGCTTCCCGTTCGATGGAACGAAGAATCGTTTGGTTCAGTCCACTTAGAATCGTACCAAAATAGTATAAGTCTTGGACAGAGTTGATAGAAGAAAAAGATGGGGGAGAAGATGGTTTCACTCCACACCGAAAGCCAATCATATACCGGAGGCTGGCATTCAATGTGTCGGAAAATGATTTTGGATCCATAGAAACTTGATTGGAATGAAAATAAGATTGCATATATTGCTCCGTTAGAGAAGTAATTCTCATTTGAAGCAAATCTTCAAAACGGTTGCTATTGCTGCTGAATTCCTGTGCTTGCCGTAACCGGTCAAACAACGCAGGCTGTAATTGGTCTGCGTGCTGCCACCATAAAGACAATGGCTGATTAGAAGCACTTCCGGTATCTGACACATCAAACACATATCGAACACCGCCTTTGCTGTCCAACAAGGCAATGCCACGGGAACCGCTTTTTACCCACCGATGAACCTTTTTCCAGTGGTCAAACGAACCACAGGCAACCGCTTTTGGGCGTTGCGAAAAAATTGCAACTTGGTCTTGAAAGGAATACTTATAAAGTCGTGACATGAGCGTTAAAAAGGATGGGACGGCTTTCGGGTCATGCAGTAGTCGTTGTTGTGTGGCTTGTAGTGCTGTTTGAATTTCTTGTTTTTGTTGTGTATTCATAATACCCTCCTTTATTATAGCATAAAAAAAGAGAACCTACATTTCTGTAAGTTCTCCGAATCTTTATAATTGCGTTTTTAAAATAAGTCGCTGTGGGTGCCGGTTCGAATCAGCTTTAAGATAAGAGTTTCTTGTAAAACCTTGTAAACTAAAAGCCAATCCGGTTGAATATGACACTCTCTCATACCTTTATAATTCCTTGAGTTTACAAGAGCGTGATCTCGATACACTTCCGGTAAAGGTTCTTCCTTGCATAAAAGTGTGACTACCTCGTTTAACTTTTTCGGATCGCATCCCCGTTTTACAGCGAGTTTATAGTCCCGTTTAAACTGTCCTGTAAATTCCGGTTTAAGCATTCAAAGCCTCCATCATTTCTTCAACACTGTCAAAGGGACCATATATATCTTCGTCATTTTCTGCCGCCTGCATTGCTGCATAGGTGCACTCGTTCGGTTCTTCATCTAGCCGAACTTCAAATGGCAGCCCATGATACCGCAATGCTTGGCGATAAAAAAGCCCTGTGGCAGTACTTAAGTCTAATCCTAACGACTTGAACAAAGCTGCCGCTTGTTCTTTTAATTCCGGTTCAATCCGAAGCGTGAAATTACTTTTAGTTGCCATAATCAAATCCCCTTTCTTTTTATTATCACTATTATACTACATATTATTTGCAATATCAATGCAATGCAAATAATATTTGAGAAAAATTGATGTTTTGAAAATTTATGATGATGAAACACTTGTCAATCTAACAATTTTCCATCATACCATTCCGTCATATGTTGTTTCTGTGCAGCCTGAAAGGTTTCGGGGTACTGTGGCTTTTCGCTATCTCCATACCAACAATCCGGGTAAAGGGGAGAGGAACGATATACAGCCTTCTGGGTGTCTACCTTTACAGATTCTCCTTTTCGTACCTTTCGTGCCACTACAACGGTACGGAAATTGTCGTACTCGTAGGAACAGGTGGAGAGGACAAGCAGCTCATCTTTCTCGTTTACTGTTACGCCGGTGTCGATGATTGACCGAATCATCACTTGATGAACAAACGTGAGAAAGTCCTCATCACTACTAAAATCCGTTCGCACATAAGCAAAGGGTTCTCCCTGATCGGGATTGACGTTTGCCTTAAAAACAGAAATTACGTTCCATGTCCCGTTGTTTTTGTAGGTATCAAAGGTAAACGTAGGGGAAGATTGATAGAACGCTAAGTCCCCGTACTTGAGAAGATCGGCAAACATCCGCCCATCATTCATATGATGTCCGTACAGTGTCATACACCGGGACTTTCCAATAGCAGCATCTGCATCCATAAAGATACTGCCGTATTTCGTATCATTTCCCTTATAGTCACGGTACAAGTAGTGCTGAGGCTCCTCCGTAGAGGATTGCAACACAGGATAATCAATTACAGTGTGGGGGATACGAATCCACCCTACAATATCCTTGTTGATAGCTCGTAAAGAAGAAAAGTCAATGGCAGAGGTTTTTTTCTTTTTTACTGCCTTGTCCGGTTCGGAGGTACTGTCCGTTGCTTCTTCTGTACCGGTAGCAACCGTTCGTATTTCATCCATGGTGTTGTCTGCCTGCATTGGGACAATGGCAGCTTCCCAAACAATGACGCCGGCTGCTGCCAGTGCCGCTAGGGACGATGCAACAATGAGAATCCACAGAGGTTTATTACTTTTTGATTTCATTGATTTCTCCTTGTAAAAAAATAAGAGTGAGCCATACTAATGACTCACTCTTGGTTTACTATAATTCTTCTGATTTAAAGGTTACATATCCTTCGTAATAATAGCTGTGGTCAATCCCTTTCATATAAAGCTCTTTGCTTTCTGTTTCTTCGCTTAAGGCATCTTTTAATAGATATTTGAGTTCGATGTCTTTGATGGGGCTACGTTCCATAGCAAGAAGATAATCTTCTTTGTCAACTTTACTCCAATCTATCACTTTTCCAATTTCAGACTTTAACAATTGATTTAACCAAATACGCATACTTCTGCCATTTCCTTCTCGGAATGGATGTGCAATATTCATC
>CAKSOB010000108.1 GCA_934476545.1 uncultured Eubacteriales bacterium
CTGTTAATGCAAACAAAGCGGTGTCTGATTTGCAGAGTAATATCTCTTGGAGAGAAACCGACTCGGATATTCAGAATCTAAACAATCATGCCGGCGAACAACGTGTCTCTATTCATGAAGATACTGCATCTGTCTTGAATACATCGTTGGAAGTGGCTCGCCGTACAAACGGTGCATATGATCCCACCATCCTACCCCTGTCTTTACTTTGGAACTTTGATGAAGGTGCAAACAAGGTTCCGGCAAAAGCAACAATCAAAGAACACTTGCAATATGTTGGATACTCTGCATTGCAGGTAGACTCTGAGGGAAACACAGCGTTTCTTTCTGAAAAAAACAGCGCTGTGGATTTGGGTGCGATCGGCAAGGGCGCTGCCTGCGATGCCGCTGTTTCGGTTTATCGTCAGTCTAATCTTACAGGTGGTATTGTTGCCGTTGGCGGCAGCGTCGGTGTTTATGGCAAAAAAGCAGATGGCTCTAAGTGGAACATTGGGGTTCGTAACCCAAACAGTGAAAATACCAGCGCTTCTATGGGGACGCTCTCCATCGAGGAAGGATTTGTTTCTACCTCCGGTACATATGAGCGAACCTTTACAGAAAACGGCGTCATGTATCATCACATTTTGAATCCCAAAACAGGCTATCCCGCAGACACAGATCTTGTTTCTGTTACGATATACTGTAACAACGGTGCGCTTTCCGACGCACTTTCCACAGCTTGCACTGTGTTGGGCATAGAGCAATCAAAAGCACTTTTGGCATCTTACGATGCCGATGCAATCTTTATCACAAAGGAAAACAAAGTTATCGTTACCGATGGATTAAAAGATTGCTTTGAAATCACGGCAAGTGGTTTTACATTACAATCGTAATGTATTTTTGTTATAATTTTATGACAAAAAATTAACGAGAATGCAAATTCTCGTCTCACTCGAGCAAAGGAGGAGAATACAATGGAGTTTACTATTCCTGCGAATCCATTTCGTACACATGGTGGCGTTCATGCACCACACCGAAAACATACTGCAAAATCGCAGTCGGTGATGATGCCACCCCCTGCCCGTGTCGTTATTCCCATGTCCATGCACATTGGTGCGCCCTGCGCCCCTCTTGTAAAAGTTGGTCAGGAAGTTTTCGTTGGGCAAAAAATCGGTGAAGGAAAAGGCTTTGTGTCTGCCCCGATCCATTCCAGCATTTCCGGAAAGGTAAAAGCGGTTGGAAAGATAACACTTGGCACCGGCGCTTCTGTAGATGCTATCACCATCGAATCTGACGGTTTGATGACCCTTTCCCCTGAAATCGCACCACCGGTTATTCAAACAAAGGAAGATTTTCTCAATGCGGTAAAAGAATCCGGCCTGGTTGGCTTAGGCGGTGCAGGTTTCCCTGCGCACGTAAAAGCAGCTTCTAAAGATCCACTGGATACCTTGCTGATCAACGCCGCCGAATGTGAACCCTACCTGACTTCAGATAACCGTGAGGCTCTAGAAGACGGTGAACACGTTCTGGATGGTATTTTCGCTATGATGCAATGGTTGGGGATTCAGCGTACCATCATTGGTATCGAGAGCAATAAGCCGGAAGCAATCAAACATCTTCGGGAATTGATTGCCAAAGACAGCCGCAGCAATAACCGTGTAGGCGTTTTGGCTTTGAAAGCTCGTTACCCACAGGGCGCAGAAAAAGTCCTGATTAAAGCGGCAACCAATCGTGTTGTTCCTATGGGAAAACTGCCATCCAGTGTTGGTTGTGTGGTTATGAATATTACCTCTGCCGGCTTCTTAGGCCGTTATCTGGAAACCGGTATTCCGCTGATTGAGAAGCGTGTTACCGTGGACGGCTCCGCAATTCAAAGCCCACAGAACGTAATTGTTCCGATCGGCACCCAAATTTCCGATATGATTACCTTCTGCGGCGGCTATAAAGGCGAGCCGAAAAAAATTCTGTATGGTGGTCCTATGATGGGTAATGCGGTCTTTACCGATGAAACACCTGTTATGAAAACCACCAACGGTGTGTTGGCTTTTAATGAAAAAGACGCAACTCTCCTACAAAGCACTGCTTGTATTCACTGCGGCTTCTGCTTGACTGTTTGTCCTATGAATCTGATGCCAACATCTTTTGAGCAATACACAAAGGTGAAAAATGTTGAGATGCTGAAAAGTAACGCTATCCTCAACTGCATTGAATGTGGATGTTGTTCTTATAATTGTCCGGCAAAGCGACCGCTTGTGCAAGCAATTCGCCTAGGTAAATCTTTAGTGCGAAAAGCAGATGCCGACGCAAGAGCAAAGGCTGAAGCACAAAAAGACAACCAAAAGTAGATTCCGTGAGAAAGGTATCGATCGTTATGAAAGATAAGTTGATTGTATCGTCTTCGCCTCATTTGAGAGCAAGACGCACCACTACCGGCATCATGTTGGATGTTATCATCGCACTGATGCCCGCACTTGTTGCATCCATCATTTACTTCGGATACCGTGCTGCTATCATCATTGCTGTCTGCGTTGCCACTTGCGTTGTAGCAGAATTTGTCAGCCGGAAAATCATGAAGCGAGACAATACCATTTGCGATTTGAGCGCAGTTGTTACCGGTATCCTGTTAGCATTTAACTTACCGGCAGGATTGAACCCTGTAATGGCAGCAATCGGCTCTGTTGTTGCAATCATTGTTGTAAAACAGATGTTTGGCGGTCTAGGTCAAAACTTCGTTAACCCTGCATTGACAGCCAGAATTGTTTTGATGGTTTCCTTCCCAACCCCAATGACCACATGGG
>CAKSOB010000109.1 GCA_934476545.1 uncultured Eubacteriales bacterium
TGGTTAGGTTCTGCTCTACCTCTTCAGGGGTTGCGCCGGGGTAGGTGGTCATAACGATGACATAGGGCATATCAATATTGGGCATCAAGTCCGGCGTCATTTTTGTTACGGAAACAACGCCTAATACCAATACGATAATGACCGCTACCAATACTGTCAAGGGCTTCTTGACACTAAATTTCGACATGGGCAGGGTCCTCTCTTTCTAAGCCTCGCTTTACAATGGCTAGTTTTTTCTCATAATTTGCACGGATGACATCCCATTCTTCTGTGTGGAATAATGCTTGGGTTAAGGTATACCACATGATGGATGCCACTAATTCCATTACAATCGGAAGGTCATCCAAAGAAATTCCTCCAAATTGGTATTTTTTCAGCATGGATAAAAACGACACGCTGGCAGGAGAAATTTCCTGCATGGATTCCGGATGGTGTACGGAAGCACTGAGCAGTTCCAAATAGGGGAAGATATACTTGCATTCCTGAAATTTTAAGTGGGGAAACACGTGTTCAAACAACGGTTCATTTTGCGGACGTTGTCCGATGGTAGCGATCATGTCTACCACTGCAAGGCAAACTGCAAATAAATCCCCTTTGGTTTCTTCCATCACTTGCAGTACCATATGTTCCAGTTCCGTTCCGAGGTCTTGCAGAATAAAGCTCAGCAAATCCAACTTGTCATCAAAATATTGATAAAAGCTGCCTCGGGGAATCTCTGCGGACCGGATGATTTTGTTAATGGATACTTGGTCGAACGGAACCCGAGAAAACTCTGCAACAGCAGCGTCAATGATGCGCTGCTTTTTTTCTTCGGGTAGATTTAAAAATCGTTCTTTGGGCATAGCGTCCCTCCTAAAAATACATTGTAAATGCTATGAACTGACAAGTTGTCACCAGTATAAACTGACACAGTGTCAGCTGTCAAGAAAAAACCATGAAAAAATCCGGAGTGTAACAACTTTGGAACTTTTTAGGCAGATAGACGGGAAACCGTTTACAATAGGAGAAAACTATGTTAAAATTATAACAAAAGGAATTTGAAAGGAGAAGGGATAAATCTGTAAAATTTTGCGTAAAATCGTGCATTTTTCCCCCATCTATGGTATAATCACTGAAAAGTGCGTTTTCAGAATCGGGTAACATTGCATAAAATAAACAATCCTGAGAAAAACGCCCGTAAATTTAGGAGGATCAGAATGAACAATCTGGAACAAACAACGCAGCTTGTGGATAATGTTCCGGCTTTGGAAGAAAAGCTGAGCAGAGTCCGCAAGGCACAGCAGAAATTTGCCACCTACACCCAAGAACAGGTAGACCGTATTTTCTTGGCAGTGGCGACAGCAGCCAACCAGGCTCGTATTCCTTTGGCAAAAATGGCGGTAGCAGAAACCGGCATGGGCATCGTAGAAGACAAGGTTATCAAGAACCATTTTGCTGCCGAGTACATTTACAATGCGTATAAAGACACCAAGACCTGCGGCGTTATTGAAGAGGACAAAGCAGGCGGTATGAAAAAAATTGCAGAGCCGTTGGGCGTAGTGGCTGCGGTTATTCCTACCACAAACCCAACCTCTACTGCAATTTTTAAGATTTTGATTGCATTAAAAACAAGAAACGGTATCATCATCAGCCCGCACCCTCGTGCAAAGAACAGCACCATTGCAGCGGCAAAGCTGCTGTTGGAGGCTGCCGTAAAGGCAGGCGCGCCGGAGGAAATCGTAGGATGGATTGACGTGCCGTCTTTGGAGTTGACCAATACCGTCATGAAAGAAGCGGATATTATCTTGGCAACCGGTGGTCCGGGCATGGTAAAGGCTGCTTATTCCAGCGGCAAGCCGGCTCTGGGTGTTGGCGCGGGTAACACACCGGCAATCATCGACGACACCGCTGATTTGTTGTTGGCAGTAAACTCCATTATTCACTCCAAAACCTTTGATAATGGTATGATTTGTGCTTCCGAGCAGTCTGTTATCGTTCACAAAAATGTGTATGAGCAGGTGAAAAAGGAATTTGCGAGCCGTGGCTGCTACTTCTTAAAGAAGGAAGAAACCGAGCGGGTTCGTAAGACCATCTTAATCAACGGTTCTCTTAACGCTAAGATTGTAGGTCAAAGTGCCTACACCATTGCCTCCTTGGCACAGGTAAAGGTGCCGGAGGACACCAAGATTTTGATTGGCGAGGTAGAGAGCGTAGAGCTTTCCGAGGAGTTTGCACATGAAAAGCTTTCTCCGGTTTTGGCAATGTATCAGGCAGAGGACTTTGCCGATGCTTTGAATAAAGCAGAGCGTCTGATTGCAGACGGCGGTTATGGTCACACTTCTTCTATTTATCTCAATGCGGTAACAGAGCAGGAAAAGCTGAATGAATTTGCAAACCGCATGAAGACCTGCCGTATTCTTGTAAACACACCATCTTCCCACGGTGGTATCGGTGATTTGTACAATTTCCGTTTGGCTCCATCCCTCACCTTGGGCTGTGGCTCTTGGGGCGGAAACTCCATCAGCGAAAACGTTGGCGTAAAGCATTTGCTGAACATCAAAACCGTGGCGGAGAGGAGAGAGAATATGCTGTGGTTCCGCACACCGCAAAAGGTTTATATGAAAAAGGGCTGCCTGCCGGTGGCATTGGATGAGCTGAAGCACGTTCTGCACAAAGAAAAAGTATTTATTGTGACAGACGAGTTCTTATATAATAACGGTTATTTGAAGCCGATTACCGACAAGCTGG
>CAKSOB010000110.1 GCA_934476545.1 uncultured Eubacteriales bacterium
GTTAAGGGTCTGTCCATCAGTATTGTTGTGGGTACGGTGGAGTCTGTGGCCAGTGCCGTCATTGCAACGATTATCGGAATCGTTGCCGCCACCGGCTCCCGTTGGCTGGATGCTGTTATCAACTGGGTAATTGACCTAGTCATGGGTGTGCCCCACATGGTTTTGTTGATCTTGGTCTCTTTTGTCTGTGGCAAGGGCTTGACAGGATTGCTCATCGGTATTACCGTCACCCACTGGTGCGGCCTGGCAAGATTGATTCGCAGTGAGGTACTGCAATTGCGGACGCAGCAATACATTGCCGTATCTCGCAGACTGGGCAAAAGCAGCGGCTGGATTTTGATTCACCACATTTTGCCCCACATGGTGCCGCAGTTTGTTATCGGCATCGTGCTGATGTTCCCCCATGCAATCCTCCATGAATCCTCCCTTTCTTTCTTGGGATTCGGATTGCCGCCGGAGCAGCCGGCAGTTGGCATCATTCTGGCAGAGAGTATGAAGCACCTCTCCACCGGTATGTGGTGGTTGGCAGTGTTTCCAGGCGTGTTCTTGGTGCTGATTGTAATTTTGTTTGAAAAGCTGGGCGACAATTTGAGGATGATCATTGACCCGTACAGCGCACAGGAATAGGAGGCGAAAAGATGCATTATCCAACAGACGAATCCTTTCTGGCGGTAGAGGATCTATCCGTTGCCTTTCAGCGGTATGATTCCACATTCGAGCAGGCGGATTTGAAGGTTATTTCCGATTTGAGTATATCGGTAAATCGAGGAGAGATTCTTGCCATTGCAGGCTCCTCCGGTTCCGGAAAAAGCCTGCTGGCGCACGCAGTTATGGGACTGCTGCCGGGCAATGCGAAGATCAGCGGATCTATCCGCTTAAACGGCATTGAGCTGACGCCGAAGCGGCAAAAGGCTCTGCGGGGAAAGGAAATGGCGCTGGTACCACAGTCCGTTTCTTATTTGGACCCCTTGATGCGAATCGGCCCGCAGGTACGGGGAACACAAAAGGGTGTTCATGTGCGGGAAAAGCAGCGGAAATTATTTAAGCGCTACGAGCTGGACAACACCGTGGAAAAGCTGTACCCCTTTCAGCTTTCCGGCGGTATGGCACGGCGCGTATTGGTTGCTACCGCTGTGATCAGTGACGCAGAGCTGATTATTGCCGATGAGCCCACCCCGGGCATGAACTTGTCCCAAGCATTGGAAGCCCTGAAAACCTTTCGGGAGCTGGCAGACCAAGGAAAAGCCATCATCCTGATTACCCACGATATTGACCTTGCCTTTGAATTTGCAGACAAGGTTGCGGTGTTCTATGCAGGGACCACCGTAGAAGTTGCACCCTCCAAGGATTTCATCGAAGGACCTTCGGCACTGCGCCACCCCTATAGCAGAGCACTGTGGAATGCTCTGCCCCAAAATGGGTTCCAACCGATTCCGGGCTTTCAGCCCTATGCCAAATTCTTGCCGAAGGGCTGTTTATTTGCACCGCGCTGTCCCATAAAAACGGCGGAGTGCGACGAAAAGCTGCCGCCGATGCAGGAGATTCGAGGCGGCTGTGTGAGGTGTTATCATGGGACTTGAAGCAAAGAATCTGGAATTTCGATACGGTCACAGCAGCCGTTGGATCTTGAAGGATGTGAGTCTGTCTGTAGAGCGGGGAGAACGGGTTGGCTTGGTGGGCCCCAGTGGATACGGAAAAAGTACACTGGCAAAAATTTTGGCCGGCTATGAAGCGCCAACCTCCGGAGAGGTTTTGTTGGACGGAGCGCCAATCCCCAAGAAAGGCATCTGCCCCATTCAGCTGATCTATCAGCATCCGGAAAAGGCGATCAATCCTCGCTGGAAGCTGCGTCGTGTACTGGAGGAATCCGGGCAGCTACGGCCGGAGATTTTAAGGGCGCTGGGCATTGAACAGGACTGGTTGGAACGATTCCCGCGGGAATTGTCCGGCGGAGAATTGCAGCGGTTCTGTGTGGCGCGGTCGCTCTTTCGAGGAACGAACTTCCTCATTGCAGATGAAATGAGTACCATGCTGGATGTAATCACCCAAGCACAAATTTGGAATCTGATGCTGGAAGAGGTAGAGCAGAGAAATTTAGGCCTCATCGTTGTAACCCATAACAAGCATTTGGCAAAGCGTGTTTGTACACGAATGATCCACTTAGAGGAAATCAACCATATTCGGTTAACAGAGAAAGAGGCGGCGGAAGGAGTTTCTTAAAATTTCTGCCAAAGCAATAAATATCCCCCGGCTTTGTCGGGGGATATTTATTTTCGGATATGCAACTTCATAATCAAAATTTTTGAATAATATTCTGAATTGAATGTGCAAACCTTGAAATAAATACGGGAATGTGGTAAAATATTGTATAGAAATCATTTGAAGGAAGTGTACTCCATGCAGGAAATCAAGGTAGAACTTACCAAGAATCCAAAACAAAAGCCGACAGATGAAAGCAAACTTTCTTTCGGCACTACTTTTACAGATCATATGTTTGTTATGAACTACGACAAGGGAGAGGGTTGGCACGATGCAAGAATTGTTCCGTACGGCCCACTTTCTTTGGAGCCGTCTGCGATGTGCCTCCACTACGGTCAGTCTGTTTTTGAAGGGATGAAGGCTTATCGTACTGCCGATGACAGAGTGTTGCTGTTCCGTCCGGAGAAGAATATGGCTCGTCTT
>CAKSOB010000111.1 GCA_934476545.1 uncultured Eubacteriales bacterium
CCTCAGTGTAACGAGCTACCGAAGTGGTATAGTTACTGGTATCAATTCCCAAAAAACTAGTCATTACTTTGCTCCGTCTTTTTTGCAACACTGCCCAAAACGCCATTCAAGAAAGAAGCATCATCTTCACCGCCGTACAGCTTTGCCAACTCGACGCACTCGTTAATGGATACTTTCAGCGGAATATCCTCCATATATTTCAATTCATAAATTGCAAGCTGCAACAGCGCCATCGTCACCTTAGACAGTCTGCTGCGCTTCCAACTTGCAGAGAGGTTCTCTTCGATGATTTGATTGAGTTCCTCTTCTGTTTGTTCTACGCCATAGGCAATGGTACGAATATAGTCCGTTACATCGCAATCTCGTGCAAGACCGGCATTCTCAATCACTTCTTCTACTGAATTTTGATTGACCAACCGCTCAAACAACAAAGCAAATGCCTGCTCTCGTTCTTCTCGTCTGCTCATAAACGTCCTCCTAAAAGAAAAAAGCCGCCACGGGTGTGGAGGCTTCTATGATTTTAAATTTGAATTTCAAACTTCCACAAACAGAGTATACCATAAAATATGGAATTTGAAAACAACCGAGCAAAAGTATTTTATTTTTCTGCTGTTAAATGGTCCACAATCTTAACCTGATCGGCAGAAATATCACTTTGCCCAACCACAATATCTTGAATTGTAGCTGCATCCTGTGCTGTGAACTCCGAGGATTTCCCTACCACAATATTGCACTCATCATTTTGGATAAATGCAACACAATCCGTATACCCCTTGGATTTCACCATACTTTCAATATTGCTTTCCGATAGCATATTTTTTGCAATATCCGCAGATTCTTCTACAGCTCGCTGAGTTTCCTCCGGGGTGGCCTCCGAATCATTCAATACTTGATTTAAAAGTTCTACGGCTTCATCTCGCGTTTTTTGACGAGAAAGACACGCCTTGGAAAAATAATCTTCTTCCGGAGAAGCATCCGTCTGAACAGCTTCCGATTCTGTTGGCGTAGAATGTTCCTCCGATATGGAAGAGGCAGAGGATATTACGGATTCTTCCCCACTGACAATCGGACTGCCGTTTACCAACTGCGCTGTCCCCAATTCTTTATCGGAGACTGATCCGTCTACGGCTGTAACTTCTCCGCCGCCACCGCCGAATTGCCAATTCAGATAAACTGCTGCGCCGAGGGAAACCACAAGCGCTGCTAGGATCAGTTGTCGTTTTCCAAAACTCATAATGATTCACTCCTGATTGAATTTTTATTTTGCGCTGACAACGCAGACTTTGGTGGAAGAAATATCGAGAGCGGTTGTCACTGCATCGGTAACTTGCTGTTGTACTGCGATACTGCTTCCGCCGTCACAGACCACAACAACACCTTTTACAATCGGTTGAAGCTGTGTGACTGCAACTGCTCTTTGACTGCCATCGGCATCTTTTACAAGAATATAACTTGTTTCCACCTGATCGTTTTCCTGATTTTTGGTATCGGTATCGGTGGAACGATTTTCCGTTACCTGTTTACTGGTCTTTTGTTCGGTTGCATAAATATTCTCCACTCCTTTTTCAATCGTTACCATCACCTGCACCGTTCCGACTCCGCTGATTTTCTCCAACATTTCGGTCAGGTTTCCCTCTAATTCTTTGGCATAATCTCCGGCAGATTGTTGAACGGCAGCCGTTTGTACCGGCTCTGTTTGTGAAGTGTTTTTGGGTAAAAATCCGGATAAAAATAGAACTGCCATCAATCCCAAACCGACTACAACCAAGATTAGGCGATATTTTTTATTTGCGGCAATTTTTTGTACAATACCGTGCATCACTTGCTTTTTATCCTCCGCCATAGATGATAACCTCCACCGGAATCTCCAAAGTATTTTGAAGACGTTCCCGTATTTCTTCTGCGTTTGCTGTATCCTCTGAGGAAAGTGTCACTACCGCTTTTTCTATAACTATGCTGTTGTCCTCGTTACTATCCATATTCACAGCAATATTTTCAGCAGAAATGCCTCGTTGTGCAAGTTGATCCGCAATCACTGCCGCAACATTTCCTTCCGCTTGCTCTAAAATGCGCGTGTTAGTTTGGGCGATATAAGTATCTATCGTCGCAGATTGCTCAAAATCAGGCAGCTCCCACCTATTAGAAGACACCAACTGTGTGAGCGGAACAATGACTCCCAAGACTACAAAACCGCCTAACACCAACTTTACGGAGCGCTGCATCACACCGCCGGGCAATATGTACTGAATTACCGTAGTCACAAGAATCAGCAAACATAAGCCGCCTGCCCACTGCTGCACTTGTGTCATTACACGCTCCCTCCCGTCATCATCAAAATCTCCAAAGAAATAATCAGCATTGCCACGCAACACAATAAAATCGCAACCAACATAGAAATTACTTTGGAGATGGATCGTAGCAATGCAGCAATCTCTTTTAAGTCAAATAAATCTCCGATTCCGGCAGTTAAAGATAGAGTCATTAACCACAATACACATTGCAATATGATAGGCAAAAATAAAATCCCAATGGCTAAAATGCCAAACGCCCCTACTCCGGAACGCAACACCTTGGCGCAGCTATGTAC
>CAKSOB010000112.1 GCA_934476545.1 uncultured Eubacteriales bacterium
GTGTACGATGATGAGCAGGAAACGGTGCTTTATTATGCTACGGCACGAAGAATTATTGATGATTCTTTGCAGCAACCGATTCCGCCAACCGTACAAAAACAGGAACCTAGGAAAGAAATTCGGGTAAAGGAGTCTATTGGTGAAGAAATGGCAGAAACCGTATATTCTTTGCAAAAACAGCACCCTGAAGAATTTATGGAACAGCAACCAATGCCTCACTCCGCACCGCAACCGGAGCAAGAAAAACCCATCCATAAAGAAGAATCGAAAGATTCTGTAATTGAAGAAACAAACGATCTCAATACAGAATCTCCTTCTCCAAACGGCGATCCTTCTGATTACAGTGGCTTAATTTAAACGGAGGTTACTATGGCAGAACGAAAACTCATTATCCCCAATGTTCCTGGAGATGCTCTGCCGGAAGATTTGGGAAGTGTTTTAATTATCACACAACATCTACCAGACGAAAAAGAAAAACAAAAAAAGGAACAGCGACAAAAAGAGAAAGAACAAGATGACGAGTTCTGTAGGTGAAATCATGAAAAAACATATTTGGATTTTCTCTACAATTGCTTTAGCCATTTTATCTGTCGGGCTTTTCGTTATGAGTATGATTGTCCAATCACAAAACAGCAGTTATAAATCTGCTTATGAGTTGAACAATCAAGAACTTGTCTGCAAAACCCATGAGGATAAAATCAATCAACTAACTGCTGAATTGGAACAAACGAAAGGTGCGTTAAGCAGCAGTAAGCTAAATAAAATAGACCGTGTTAATAACGACGTAAGCTATGCTTTGGAAACCTATTACACGATTGACAAGGACCATCCTGCCGGACAAAGATACGCAAAGCTAAAAAACTACCTTTCAAAAGATATGGCTGCATACTTAAAACGCACTGCATCTCAATCGGTATCCTATATGCAGTCTATCGAGATCAAAGATAAATACTACTCAAAGGTTAGCAATACAGAGGCAAAGCTGCTTTACTTTTGTAATACGGTATTGCAGTCGGATGATCTTGGAAAACTGAAAGAATCTCACATTTTTCAAATTAAAGCCGAGTATGACACAAAAACAAAAACATGGCGCATTGTATATCTTGGAATTGCATCCGGTGCAGATTTTCAGGAGTTTATGGCGCAATAACATAGGAGGTGAATGAAGCTGAAACGCAAAAAGAAAAAGAATCCTTCTGAACCAAAGCAAAAACAAAAAGCGGATAAAGGAATTTATCAATCCGACACCAATGACATGGATGATCTTTTCGGAATAAGCAATGCTCCCTCCGTTCAAGAGGATTCCTCCGGTCAAATTGACCGCAGTAAATTGGTTAAAAAAGTTCAGAATCAATTAAGTATTATTAAAAACAAAAAAATGCGAACAACCATTCTCTGTTCCATCGCTCTGTTTATCATCGTCGGGTATCTGTTCTTCTTCACTTCCCAAAGAATTTTACCCGACGGGTATTTGTATAGCGCAACACCAATCAACACGGCATTGGAAATGGAAACAGATCGAACGCTTACAGTTGTTCGCTGGGACTACTCCCCTACTCAAGGAATTGCAGAAATTGAATTCGAAATCAATAACAGAAATTTTGATGATTCCGACAGGTACAATGTTTCCTGCATGGTAAAAGAACAAAATACAGAACGAACTGTAAATTACAAAGCAATCGTACAAGATTCTGATTACTTTGTAATTCAAATGGAAGCTCCCGACGGCTGGGGAGAACTCATTTTTAATATTCAGATTAACGATGACCGTCATACAAAAAACATTACGCAGTTGGTCGCAACCAAAGAATCCATTTCCACTGTGGATGAAATTCAGGCAAAAACAAGAGCCGGCTATTTGCAGGAGAGAATGAAAAAAGCGGTTGCCGATTATCAAGAAAGCATTAAACGGATTCAGGATGAAAATGAGGAACTCACAGAGAAAATTGAGCGAATTCAAAACCGCAACACTGAGTTAGAGAACGATAAGAAATACCAAACGAATGAACAAATTGCAAAAACGGAATCTGAAATCAATGACAACATTGCACTGATAAACAGTACCAAAAGCAAGATCACTGAAAATATTCGTTCTATTTCAAAATACGAACAGTTGATTCAGGAAACGAAAGAAACCTATAAACGATCTCTTTCTGAAGAATCATAATAAACCGTAACATATTGATTGCAATCCATAATGGATCACTGAAAGGAGGGTAGATACGGTAAATCCAAATCGCAATCATGCAGCCTAACGTAAAAACTGGAATCTGTGTTTTCTTCCAAACCGGAACTTCTTTTCTAATTGGAAGAAAAGTTACAAACTGTGTTTTCTTCCAAATCGCAACTTCTTTTCTAATTGGAAGAAAAGTTGGAAACTGTGTTTTCTTCCAAACTGGAACTTCTTTTCTAATTGGAAGAAAAGTTAAAAGACTGTGTTTTCTTCCAAATCGCAACTTCTTTTCTAATTGGAAGAAAAGTTACAAGCTGCGGTTTCTTCCAACCTGCAACTTCTTTTC
>CAKSOB010000113.1 GCA_934476545.1 uncultured Eubacteriales bacterium
CGGTTTGTTAAATCGGCTTCGGCAACAGTTCCTATAAAAATAAGTAGAGAACGACTGAAATCCCAAATGGGTTTGAGTCGTTCTTTTTTTGTAGAAAAATCAGGCTTTTTCTTGTTTTGTAAATAATTTTACCAGTAGGGTAGAAATGTTATACAAAGTTAACAGGATAGGATTTGTTTTTTCTTACAAAATGATTACGAAATTAGAATTGCGGATGGATTTTTATTGGCGATTGTGCTACAATACAATTGACATTGATTTACGAGAAGATGATTTTAAAATCATTTTGCTAGGAGCCGTATATCAATAGTTTGCACAGGGAGGAATTGTGATGCAAAAGCGAATCAGTAAGATTCCTTTTCAGGGAACTGAAGAACAACAAGAAAAGCTTTTCGCCATGATTGATAAACGAAAAGGTGAAAAGGGCGCAATTATGCCGATTTTGCAGGATGCCCAAACAATTTATGGGTATTTGCCCATTGAAGTACAAACCATGGTTGCCGAGCGATCCGGTGTTCCTTTGGAGGAGATTTATGGTGTAGCCACTTTCTACTCACAGTTTGCGTTAACACCAAAAGGAAAATATGATATTTCCGTTTGTCTCGGTACGGCTTGCTACGTTAGAGGAGCGCAGGAAATCGTAGATAAAATCAGCGAAATCCTAGACTTGCAGCCGGAAGACTGTACGCCGGACGGTCGATTTTCTCTTACAGAATGTCGATGTATCGGCGCTTGCGGCCTGGCGCCTGTTATGACCATCAATGAAGATGTTTATGGCAGATTGACTGCTGACGAGATTCCGGACATTCTGGCAAAATACATGAACTGATACTATGCAAGAATTATCACTCAACGTAATGGACGTTGCCCAAAATTCGGTAACAGCAGGTGCGTCGTTGATTACCCTTCGGGTTTTTGAGAACGGAAATCGGCTGTTGATTGAAATTTTGGATAACGGAAAAGGTATGACTTCAGAGCAAGTGGCACAGGTGGCGGATCCTTTTTATACGACGAGAACCACACGGAAAGTAGGCTTGGGCGTTTCCCTGTTTAAAATGCAGGCAGAGATGACCGGCGGAGCCTTTCAAATCACATCCAAGCCGGGTGAGGGTACGGATGTGACAGCCACATTTTACACAGATCATGTGGATATGATTCCAATAGGGGATATGGAGTCTACGGTTTTGTTGCTGATTACCTGTAATCCGGATACCGATTTTGTGTATACCCGCAGTCGAGATGACCGAGAGTTTACCTTGGATACCCGAGAACTGCGGCAAGTATTGGGAGAGGATATTCCTCTGAATATGCCGGATGTAACAGCATGGATCAAAGCGTACTTACAGGAAAATTTAGAGTTGATTCAGGGAGGATAACACTATGAAATCTTTAGCAGAATTACAAGCAATTCGTGATAAAGCCCGCAGCCAAATGACTGCAAGAGAGGACAGCGACGATAACATTCGTGTATTGGTTGGTATGGCAACTTGCGGAATTGCTGCCGGTGCACGTCCTGTTATGACTGCATTGATGGAAGAAATTACAAAGAGAGAGCTGCCAAAAGTAACGGTAACCCAAACCGGTTGTATCGGTATTTGTCAGTATGAGCCGGTAGTGGAAGTGGTAGCACCCGGTAAGGACAAGGTTACATATGTTAACATGACTCCGGAAAAAGCAATTCGCGTGGTTAACGATCATTTGGTCAACGGCAACGTTGTAACAGAGTTTACCATCGGCGCCAATGCGAAATAAGGAGGAATAACAGATGTATCGTTCTAATGTCCTCATTTGTGGCAGTACGGGATGTACTTCCAATCACAGTAAGGAAGTCATGGAGAAACTGAAGGACGAGTTGAAGAAAAAAGGTTTGGACAAAGAAGTGAATGTGGTTCAGACCGGTTGCTTTGGTTTGTGCGCCCTCGGTCCGATTATGATCGTTTATCCGGAAGGAGCTTTTTACAGCATGGTTACCGTGGACGATGTGCCGGAAATCGTAGAAGAGCACCTCTTGAAGGGACGCATTGTGAAGCGCTTGCTGTATAAAGAGTCCGTAGAAAACGATGTGATTCACTCCTTGGATGAAACACCGTTCTATAAAAAGCAGCTCCGTATCGCTCTGCGGAATTGCGGTGTAATTAACCCGGAAGTGATTGAAGAGTATATTGCAATGGACGGCTATGCAGCTTTGGCAAAAGCCGTTACCGAAATGACTCCACAGCAAGTAATTGATGAAATTAAAGAGTCCGGTCTCCGAGGCAGAGGCGGCGGTGGCTTCCCAACCGGTATCAAATGGAGCCTTGCCGCTGCTAATGAAGCCGACCAAAAATACGTTTGCTGCAACGCCGACGAAGGTGACCCCGGTGCATTTATGGACCGTTCCATCTTGGAGGGTGACCCTCATGCGATACTGGAAGCAATGGCGATTGCCGGCTATGCAATCGGTGCTTCTCAGGGCTATATTTATATTCGTGCCGAATATCCAATCGCTGTAAAACGTTTGGAAATTGCAATCGGT
>CAKSOB010000114.1 GCA_934476545.1 uncultured Eubacteriales bacterium
TGGTTGGGATCCGGGACTGTTCTCCCTCAATCGTATGATGTCCGGTGCGATTCTTCCGGATGGCGCTGATTATACGTTCTGGGGAAAAGGTGTTAGCCAAGGACACTCCGATGCAGTTCGTCGTATTCCCGGTGTAATTGATGCAAGACAGTACACCATACCGGTAGAGAGCGCAGTTCAGGCTGTGCGGAATGGAGAAAATCCAACATTGACAACAAGGGAAAAGCACACCAGAGAGTGTTTTGTCGTAGCGGAAGAGGGCGCAGATCTTCAGAAAATTGAAGAAGCAATTAAGACCATGCCAAAATATTTTGCGGATTATGACACCACAGTTCATTTTATCAGCAAAGAAGAGATGGATCGCAACCACAGCGGAATTCCTCATGGCGGCAGTGTTATCCGTACCGGAAAGACCGGCGCAGAAAAGGAGCACACCCATGTTGTGGAATTCTCCCTGAAGCTGGATTCTAACCCGGAGTTTACTGCAAGCGTTCTGGTAGCATATGCTCGTGCAGCTTACAAGCTCTCTAAAGAGGGTGTTTCCGGTGCAAAGACGATCTTTGACGTTGCCCCAGGTTACTTATCTCCAAAATCTCCGGAGGAATTGCGTGCAACTTTGCTGTAAAGAGTTCGGGAAATCAATTTTATAAATTTATAAAATAAAAAGATGCGGTGCGAAAAGCGCCGCATTTTTGATAGGAGCAATTCATGCAGTACAAAAATTGTCGTAAGGGAATTTTTCGCAGTCGTCCTAACCGATTTATCGCTCATGTGGAAGTGGATGGGGCGCTGGAGATTTGCCATGTAAAAAACACCGGTCGATGTAAAGAGCTTTTGATAGACGGTGCGGTTGTTTATTTGGAAGAACAAAGCGGTAGCCATCGAAAAACAAAATTTGATTTGATTGCTGTGGAAAAAGGGAATCTGTTGATCAATATGGATTCTCAAGCGCCCAATCAGGCGGTAGAAGAATGGTTGCCACAAAGCGGATTGTTCTCGGAAATTACTTTACTGAAACGAGAGGTAAGGTATGGCTCTTCTCGGTTTGATTTTTATGTAGAAGCAGATGGAAAACGCTGTTTCTTAGAAGTAAAAGGCGTAACCTTGGAAGAAAACGGCGTGGTACGCTTTCCGGATGCACCAACGGAGCGAGGAACCAAGCATCTTCGAGAATTGGAGAGCTGTATGTCAGAGGGATATGAGGGATATGTTGTATTTGTCATCCAGATGCAGCCGGTACGGTACTTTGTGCCGAATTGGGAACGAGATTCCGTGTTTTCTGAAACATTGCAACAGGTTGCGGCAGCAGGCGTACAGCTTTTGGCAGTAGATTGCCATGTGCAGCCGGATCGAATGGAGCTGGATGCGTTTGTACCAATTTGTTTTGGGGGAAAGGAGGAGTCTGTGTGACAGCAGAATTGGAACAAAAATTTCATAAATTGCAACAAATTTTAAGAGAAAAACAACGTGTTGCCATTGCGTTTTCCGGTGGGGTGGATTCTTCCTTCCTTTTGTGGACAGCGCATCAGACCTTGGGTGAAAATGCTTGTGCCATTACAATTTTAGGGGATATGGTATCGGAGGAGGAAGCAGCAGAGGCAAGAGAGTTCACAGCAGCATATGGAATTCCGCATCAAATTTTACCGGTAGATATTTGCGCGTTAGAATCCTTTGCAAACAATCCGTCAGATCGTTGCTATCATTGTAAAAAGTATCTTTTTGCGAAGCTGTTGGAGCAAGCGGAGCAGCAAGACATGGTGGTTGCAGAAGGGAGCAATTTAGATGATTTAGGAGATTACCGACCGGGAAGAAAGGCGCTCTCTGAATTATCTATTTTATCGCCCATGCTAGAGGCGGGATTGACAAAGGAAGAGATCCGTGCTTTGTCCCATTTTTTTGGGTTGCCTACTTGGAATAAACCGTCTTGTGCTTGTTTGGCTTCTCGTGTGCCCTATGAAACAAGAATTACACCGGAGATTTTACAGAAGGTTTCCGCAGCAGAACGAGTGCTTCATCCTCTTGGGATTTCCGGTGTACGGGTTCGTTATCATGAAGAAATTGCTCGAATTGAATGTGGAGTACAGGATTTTGAAATGATTTTCGCTCATCGAGAGGAAATTGACCGTGCAATCAAAGCTTGTGGATTTCGTTATGTGACGGTGGATTTAGAACCATACCGTACTGGACGCTTGAACGATTTCCTTCCTGATGCGAAAAAAGAAAAAATCGGTTGACAAGCCTTTTCTTTTTAGGTATAATAGGCGAAGATAAAGGGGAGTAGCTTGTCGCTATAAATTTTATGGCGTTGTACGGTGTCGTCAATCC
>CAKSOB010000115.1 GCA_934476545.1 uncultured Eubacteriales bacterium
ATATTCTGACCACGTAGTCGGTATTGGAATCCGACTCGCTGACCAGAGCGGGCGGGGCAGAGGGAACGGACGTGAGATTTTCTTCGATTTCTTGACTTGTGCCGGAATTTGCGGTAGAATAAGTTTGATTACCATAAGACGATGTTTCTGGCACAGCATCGGCGCCTTGGGTTTCGGTTTGAGATCCGGGATGGATTAAATACGTCATTGCTACTACCGCAGCAGCAATGATTGCTATGGCGATTAGGAGATATAAAATGGTATGGCCTTTCAATGTCATCACCTCCGTTCCTGATTCTCAGTATTCGCCAAACTCCGCCTGTTTATACAACGGAGTATAATTTTTTAGAATGAATTCTAGTTTCATGCTAAAGCAGGAACGGCTTGCGGAAGAAATTTTACAAATTTGATGCACTTCTGACACATTTCGCAGAATAACGTAAGTTATACTGAGAAAATACAGAGCGAGAGGGTGTTTTGCATCGAAAAGAAACCTGAACAAAATTTGGGGGGAAGCAATTTGAGCAATCGCGAAAACAAAGGAAGCAGTGCAGCCGGTACCGCCGGTGCGTTCGGTAAAATGTTCGGTAGAACACTGCTGACGGTATTGGTGATTATTGCGGCAGCGCTGGGCGCGCTGATCGTAGGAATCAGTGTCTATGTATTCTCTTACGCTCATGAGGAACTGGACCTGGATCTTCACAACTTAAAGCTGAACTATACTAGCTTTATTTACACCACCGATTCCAAAGGAAAGGTAAAGCAGTCACAGGCACTGTTCAGTGGAGACAACAACCGCGTTTGGGTGGATTTTGAAAATATTCCTAAAACCATGAAGGATGCGATGGTTGCCATCGAGGACAAACGATTCTACGATCATAAGGGCGTAGACTGGACGAGAACATTGGGTGCGGTTACAGCGCTGTCCTCTTCCGGCGGCAGCTACGGCGGTTCTACAATTACCCAACAGTTAATTAAAAACCTGACCGGCGACAATGATGTTTCCATCAACCGAAAGGTGAAGGAAATTTTCCGGGCACAGAACTTGGAGAAAAAGTACACCAAGGATGAAATCTTAGAAGCCTACCTGAACGTAGTAGACTTCGGTGCAGGTACGAAGGGTGTGCAGGCAGCGGCAAAGCTGTATTTCAATAAAAACATAGAAGACTGCGACGTGGCAGAGTGTGCTGCCATTGCAGGCATCACCCAAAACCCGTATGCCTATAATCCACTGACCTTCCCGGAATCAAACAAGGAGCGTCAGCAAACGGTTATCCAAGCCATGTACGATCAAGAAAAAATTACCGAGGATGAGTACAATCAGGCAATGGAAAAATCGGAGAACATGAAGTTCTACGGAAAAATCAGCGGTCAAAATTACGGAGAGCAAAAGGTATTTAACTGGTACACCGAAGCGCTGATTACCGACGTTATGGCAGACCTGCAAGAGCTGTACGGCATTAGTGAGGAAGAAGCCTCCAATATGCTCTACAATGGCGGCTTGAAGATTTACTCTGCTGAAGATGTAAGCCTGCAAAAGCAAGCGGAGAAAATCATTACAGAGAGTGAAATCTTTGACTACGACCCGGAATTGGAAACCGGCTTCTACATGATGGACTATAACGGACGTGTGTTAGCGATCGTGGGCAGCAGCCAGAAAAAGACCGGCAACCGTTGGATGAGCAATGCTACCGACGCACTGCGTCAGGTAGGTTCCACCATGAAGCCGATCTCCGTTTACACTCCGGCAATGGAAAACGGCTTGATCGGATACAGCACAACCGTATCCGATGACCCGATTCCGAACTACTTCGATGACGGTACGCCGGGACCAAACAACTGGTACGCAGGCAGCCGTGGCAATATGCCGGTATATAAGGCGTTGGAAATCTCCGCAAACCGTCCGGCAGCAAATATTTGCAATATGTATACCCCGCAGCTTTGCTATAAGTTCATGACAGAAAAGCTGCACTTTACAACTTTGACCGAAGATGATGGAAACAGCATTTCCAGTATGGCGTTGGGTGGTATGACCAACGGTTTGACCGTAAAGGAAATGGTTGCCGGATTCCAAATTTTCGGTAACGGCGGTAAGTACTACAAGCCATATACCTACTACTACATCGAAGATAATGACGGAAATGTGATCTTGGATAACCGAAATGCAATCGGTGAGCAGGCTGTTTCCGCAGGTGTTGCAGAGGTTATGAAC
>CAKSOB010000116.1 GCA_934476545.1 uncultured Eubacteriales bacterium
CTGCATGGATACTACCAGCCGCAATATTTGGTTGTACTTGCTGTTGTTTTGCGGTTCCGTTCGGAAGTTTTTCTGAAGATTTAAATCCTTGACTGTAAATGCCTGCCATTACATTTTGTTGTGTAGAAGCAGCATTGCTTGGGGTAGGTGGAGTAGATGCAGAATCTTTCTGTGGTTCAGAAGGTCCGGTATCCACCGTTCCTGTTGGCGGTGTACCATCGGAATCAGAGGATTTTTGATTTTGATTCAGAATATCCTTGAGAGATGGCGTATTTGGCATTTGCTTTTTCTCATCTGCTTTTGCTCCAAACTTTTCAGGACCAACAGCATCTTTCGGATTATTGCGGTTCTTAAAGTCGTGCATTTTACCGGAGAACCCGATTCCTTTTTCGTAAGCCTTTTCTCTTGCTGCATCCGCAACACTCTGTGTAGCGCCTCTGTGACCGGCAATGGTTTCTGCGCCGGCTACGGTTGCCTTTGCAGCCGCTTTCCCGGCTTTCCCGGTTGTTTTTGCAGCACCGGCTACGGTATGTGCTGCGGCTCCGGCGGCACGTTTGGCAGCGCCGACACCACGCATTGCGGCGAAGGCAGTATGGAAGCCGGAACGGATACCGGCATCCACGCCAAGGATTCTTTCAATAATGTTTGGTCCGTCGATTGCTGCCAATGCAAAAAAGACAATGATAAAGGCTTTTACAATTCCGTTTAAATTTGTTCCTTGAACGTACTGTACGCCAATGAGGAAGAATTTTAAGATAACGGATACCATGTAAATGGTGAGAAAAATACTTGCCATAGACTTTAGGATTTCTCTGATTTTTTGACCGGATGTTAAATCTCCGGCTGCAAAGATCATAGCGAGAAGTTGATGTACTGCTAATTCCCAAATAAGTCGTGCGACTTTGTAGGATGCAAAAAACAGTGCTAATGCTGTAAAGCATAGCGTTATGACAGTAGGGAACCAGTCCACATGATACCGATAGTAGACCTGAATAAACATTCCGCCGAAGATGTTATCTTCAATATCTTGAAGTTCTGCTTTTCCATCTTTGTATGTCAGATGGTTTGCAAATTCTTCAATGTTCGCATATTCCTCGCCGGCTTTATGCGCCCACAGCTTTTCCATAACATCAATCTGGCTGGCACTGGTTAGACTGTTCCACGGTTTTGGAATACCATTCGGGTTGTCGTCTGTTTTTAAGTTTTCCCATCCTTTGTTATGACACCACACCAAGTCTGTTGTATTAGAAATAATGATTGCATCGGATGTTTTCAATTTTTTGCCGTTTACTTTATTATTTCCATAGCTTTCAGACAAAGATTGATTTGTCCGTGCAAAATCCGCAGCTTGGAATGTAAATGTGCTGACCTGCTGCACAATTACCGGCAACGCCGTCAGCACAAGGACAGCAATCACAAGATTTTGAAATACTTTTGGACGCTTATCGTTTTCAATAATAAGGGTATATCCTAAAACAACCAGGGCGAATGCAAAGAGAATCCAGAGAATCGGCTGATAGGTTTCAATATAGGACATGACCGGTTCTGAGAAAATAAAGTCATTGATGCTATAAACTGCGGTTAATAAAGACTCTGCTGCATCCACCAACATTTTCAGAAACTCAATCAGCATATAAGACAGCCAAACAATTACATCCATGAAGAAATACTGGATTGTAAAATACGGTTTGAATTTCTCTAAAATTTGAACTGCACTCAAGCAAGCAACCTCCTTTCATCATTTTTATGTTTGTTTTTAAAGCGAAAAAGCGATCCAAAAGCATTATTGTTAAGCTGCGTTTGGATCGTATTCTAGGGTTAAAAATTGATTTTTAAATATCTCAAAAGGATTCATGAGAGATTTGTAATCCGCTTTACTTAGATTTCCGGCTGCTTTTGCATCCAGTAAGAGATCTTCATATTGCTTCATTGTGTAAGTGACAATCTCTTTTTCTGATACAAGATTTCCCCGAATCAACACCTCGTAGATCGCTCCCACAAGCTGTTTGAAGTATTCTGTGGTCTGCAAAGGCATTGCATCAAATCGTTTTTGTTTCGCTTTCTTTAGGTAAGCATAAATATCAAAAACTCGTTCTTCCGGATTGATTTCCGTTCGTTTTG
>CAKSOB010000117.1 GCA_934476545.1 uncultured Eubacteriales bacterium
TTGCATTTATGGAGCAAGGTTATCCGTCTTTACGAGAGATTGAGAAGCTGTGCAAAGTGGATATTCGGTTTATCTGGATGCTGGATGAGATGAAAGCTCCCAGCCATGCAACACTGTGTGACTTCATAAACCAGGAACTAAGCTGTTCTCTGGAAGCAATTGTTCAGGAGATCAACAACTTACCCAAAAACACGTGGATCTCGATCATGTTTATATTGATGGGACCAAGTTTGAACGGGAACATCCACGCCTGGCACGGAGGTTCGTAGACACAATTGAACGCACCTATTCCGCCTGCTTCTGGATGACAGATGAAGCATTCCGGGATGCGATTGGCGATGCCGTGGATGTGTTCCTCGGTGAGGCCCCTGCAGCGGACATATTTTGATTTTTTGCCGGACACCCTGGGCGGTGTCCGGCAGTTTTTTGCGGGGGGGATTTGACGCTTACCTTTCAACCCCTAAAATCCGGCTTTCTTTAGATTCCGCCTCACGACGGGCACCCTTGCCTTTGGCTAAGCCTTCCCGCTACCGGGCGATTTCGGGACTTTCACCTTAGAGAACGTGCGCTCACCGGGCGCACACAAAGGTTGTGCCCTTTGTAATCTTGTTCCATATTATCGCAGAACTCTAAATCTTAAACGCTCTCATCTACAATGACCTGCTTATCAAATAATTTTGAAACAGGAAAATCCAAATTTGGTAGAATATCTTGAACATATGTCAATTTATCATAAATATCAACTAAAGATTTTTGTTCCTCGATATCTGGTATATCAATTTTAACTTGTTTGAAAAATCCAGTCATATTCCAAGTACCATAATAAGGATGTCGGGACGTTTTGAGCCAGTATATTTTGAGAAAGTGGTATCATTGACAATTTGGCGAAAAGGTATACTTAATTGTGCCACCAAAACTTCATTTATAAGTCGACTAACCGACAAAGCTTCTTGTTTCTTTTGTTTTATAGCCATTATAACTTCCCCCATTTATCCATTCATTTTGATTTGCGGACCATCGACCAGAAAAACCTGTATTATCTATTTCCGCTGTAAACGGTTTTGTTAAAAACGTCTTTATTGTTTTCAGCACAGTGCTGTAATCATCCGTTTTTGTATCAATTTTACGGACGAAGGCTTTCCACTTCTTCTGCATTGCATCGTCGCTGCCAAAGGCCATGACCTGCTCAAACTGCTCCACGGTGAAGTGGTGTTCCCGATTTTCAAAAGTCTTTTGCAATGCCTCCGTCAATGTTGCTCCGTCGAAATCAAACTTGTTTGCAAGATAATAGAGATCGTAATAATCCTTCATCCGGCTGGAGAACTCCATCAGGCTGAGAATTGCATCGAGCTTTTCAGCAACCGTCGTTTCCAATGAATAGGTATTGACCGTCGGCGCTTCAAAATCATCAAGCTGTGTCGGTATCTTCCGCTTTTCCTGCCTCGGCACGATGATGTCCCCCACCCCGAAATCAATGCCAAAGGGTATTTTTGTGTTCTTTATCCTTGCCACAAGAGAAGCTCCAATCCCGGCGTACTTCTTTGCCACGGCAATGGGCGCTACGTTTTTGATTTCAAATGTGACAAAATCGTTGCCTGTTTCGGTTGCAATAATTTCCTTCAATATTGTCTGAAGCTGTTCTGGTGTGTTGGGCATCTTTCTGAGCAGAAAATCCACATCAGCCGTAACACGGCTATCAAAATCCGTGAGGGAATAGAGGAACAGGCCGCCTTTGAGAACAAGGTTTTCCGCATATTTTGACTTTTCCAGACGGCGCAGGAACTCTTCTTGGCAAAAAAGCTGCAAGCAGAGCTGATAGCTTCTACCGCTTTTCGCCGCCTTATTCTTGAGCCGTGCCAGCACAGACGCCGCAACATCAGCCATTCAGCAGTACCTCCATAACACTCATCATTTTCTTATATACACCCATTTCCTTGGCATACTTCGACAGGTTCGCAAGGTTTTTCATTTGGTCGGCAACGTAAGCGTTGACCGCCTTGTTAAATATCTCATTATCCAGCTTCGTGCGGTACTTGAAGCAGTCGCAGATGGTACGCTCACGGTCATAGACCGGAAGCGTTACGCCGTT
>CAKSOB010000118.1 GCA_934476545.1 uncultured Eubacteriales bacterium
TTGGGTGGTTTTCCAATGCAATGGAAGAACCCTATCTCCCCTGTTTTATCCAACTAAACTGTACAATTTGTGTTTACAGACTAATTTCTGCTGTTTCTGTGTCTTTCTCATCCAGACTGCCGCAAACAGGAACTACGCACTCTGCTACAAATTCCGCTACCTGTTCCGGCGCTCTGCCCACATACTTCTCCGGCTGCAAAATTGCTTCCAGCTCTTCCAGTGTTACACCGAAGGATGGATCGTTGGCAATTCGCTCCAGCAAATCGCACTCGCCGCCCTCTTCCTTGATAACCTTGGATGCCGCCATAGAATGCACACGAATCTGCTCGTGCAGCTGTTGACGGTCTGCGCCGCGCTTCACGGCATCCATCATGATGTTCTCGGTTGCCATGAACGGCAGCTCCCGCATCAAGTGCTGATGGATTACCTTTGGATAAACCACCAAGCCGTCAATTACATTATCGTACAGGCTCAGCAAGCCATCCACTGCCAAGAAGGCTTCCGGGATGCTGATGCGCTTATTAGCGGAGTCATCCAAGGTTCGCTCAAACCACTGAGTCGATGCGGTGATTGCCGGATTCATGCAGTCCACAATCACATATCTTGCCAATGCGCAGATCCGCTCTGTACGCATTGGGTTTCTCTTGTATGCCATGGCAGAAGAACCGATTTGCTTTTTCTCAAACGGCTCTTCAATTTCCTTCAGGTGTTGCAGCAGACGAATATCTGTTGCAAACTTCGAAGCGCTCTGTGCAATTCCGCTGAGAACGGACAAAATTTGGCTATCCAGCTTTCTGGTATAAGTTTGCCCGGAAACGGCAAAGCAAGCATTGTAGCCCATCTTCTCCGCAATCTTCTTGTCCAGTGCCTTTACCTTTTCATGGTCGCCGTTAAACAGTTCCAAAAAGCTCGCCTGGGTACCGGTAGTTCCCTTGGAACCCAACAGCTTTGCTTTGCTCAACTGATAAGTTACATCCTCTAAATCCATCAGCAAATCCTGAATCCACAGGGTTGCACGCTTACCCACGGTTGTGGGCTGTGCCGGCTGAAAATGGGTAAAGCCCAAGGTAGGCAAATCTTTATATTGCAGCGCAAATTGGGAAGCGCGCTTAATGATGCCTACCAGTTTTTTGCGGATCAACTCCAAGCCCTCTGTCATGATGATACAGTCGGTGTTATCACCTACATAACAAGAAGTTGCGCCCAGGTGAATGATCGGCTTTGCTTTGGGGCATTGCACACCATAAGCGTGAACGTGAGACATTACGTCGTGACGAACAATTTTTTCTTGTGCTTCTGCTACATCGTAGTTGATGTCATCGGCAAACTGCTTCAGTTCGTCTACCTGCTCTTGTGTAATTGGCAACCCCAGTTCCATTTCAGATTCTGCCAACGCAATCCACAATTTTCTCCATGTCTTAAATTTATGATCGGGAGAAAAGATATATTTCATTTCCTTTCCGGCATATCGAGCAGAAAGCGGCGATACATAGGTGTCTTTCGTCATTACTGGTTCCTCCTGTTAATACCGTTTGAGTGGCTGACAATAGGTATCCTTTTCCCCTCTAAGCAGCCGTTCAGAAATTGGCGTTGGATAATTTCCTGTGAAACAAGCGTCACAGAATTCGCAATTCTCGCTGTGAATTATATCCTTCAGGCTATCTACCTCTAAGAAGCCCAAGGAATCAGCGCCTACCATCTCTTTGATTTCTTCGATGGATTTTTGTGCGGCAATCAATTCGTTCTCCGAGCCGATGTCGCTGCCATAATAGCAAGCCTTGATAAACGGCGGGGAACTGATGCGCAGATGCACTTCTTTTGCGCCGGCATCCTTTAACATTTTGATAATTCTGGCACTGGTTGTACCACGAACGATGGAGTCATCCAACACAACAATGCGCTTTCCGGCAATAGCGGAAGTCAATGGATTCAGCTTAATTTTTACGCCACGCTCCCGTTCTGCTTGGGTTGGGCGAATGAAAGTTCTGCCAATATAGCCGTTCTTCACGATGCCCTTTTCGTAATGAATTCCGGATTCTTCACTGTAACCAATAGCAGCGTCAATACCGGACTCCGGTACACCGATG
>CAKSOB010000119.1 GCA_934476545.1 uncultured Eubacteriales bacterium
GTTCAATCCCATCCGCAAAATCGGCGTGCAGTTCTACGAAGCTATGCGCGCTCACGGTACTGTGCAAAAGCCGGAAGCTACCCAACGCATCTTGCAGTTGTTCGGGCAGTTGGGATTGAAGGACGGGCAACGGATTTTGAAAAGCTATCCCTTTGAGTTGTCCGGCGGAATGCAGCAGCGAGTTGCCATTGCCCTTGCCATGGTGATGCATCCGGAAATGCTCCTGTGCGACGAACCCACCAGTGCGTTGGACGTGACGATTCAAGCCCAGTGCGTTGGTGAGATGATGAAGCTGCGGGACCAGCTGAATACCACCATTCTCGTTGTGACCCATAACATGGGCGTGGTTTCTTATATGGCGGATAAAATTGCTGTGATGTATGGTGGAACCATGGTGGAGTTCGGCAGAAAAATCGACGTGATGACCAATCCCCGTCATCCTTACACCAAGGCATTGATCAAAGCCATCCCTGTGATTGGCGGCGGAGCCTTGGAGGGAATCCCCGGCTGCCCGCCCACCTTTGGAGAGCAGCATTCCGGTTGCCCCTTTGCGCCTCGGTGTCGGTTGGCAGAGGAGCGGTGCAGCACCGGCGCAGTTGCCAAACAGCAGTATGAAAACGGTCATTGGGCGCTCTGTCCTTACGGCTGCTAGGAGGAGAAGGCATGGAGCATATTTTAGAAGTGAAGCACCTCACCAAAACCTTTCAAAAGGGCAAGCAGTCCTTTACGGCAGTGGATGACGTGACCTTTCATGTGGATAAGGGCGAGTGTGTGGGCTTGGTGGGCGAGTCCGGCTGTGGCAAGAGTACCATTGCCAAAATCGTTTCTCGCCTGACCGATGCCACCGGCGGACAAGTCTTTTTGGACGGAACGGATGTGACTCGCTGCAAGGGAAAAGCCAGACGGGACTACTACAAAAAAATACAGATGGTCTTTCAGTCGGTGACGGATTCCTTTAATCCTCGGTTGAAAATCGGCAGCAGCATTGCAGATGTGCTGCGGAATAACGGAATGTCCCGCAGCCAAGCCAAGCAGCGCACCCTAGAACTGTTGGACTTGGTGGGATTGAAACGAGAGTACGCCGAGCGGTACCCCCACCAAATCAGCGGCGGCGAATGTCAGCGGGCATCCATCGCCAGAGCCTTGGCGGTGAACCCTCGCCTGCTTCTGTGCGACGAAGCCACCAGTGCGCTGGATGTTTCGGTGCAGGCGCAAATCGTGGGTTTGATTCAGGAATTGCAGGAGAAGATTGAAATGTCCTACCTGTTCATTTGCCATGACCTTGCGCTGGTGCAGAACATCTGCAACCGTGTCATCGTTATGCACCGAGGTACCATTGTGGAAGCCGGTGCCACCGAGGAGGTCATTTGCAATCCTTGCCACCCATACACCAAACTGCTGTTGTCGTCTATCTTTCCGGTAGACCCTACCACCCCTTGGGAGTTGCCCAAATTACAGCAGCAAACGGAGCCGGAGGGCACAGGCTGCAAGTTCTGGGAGCGCTGCCCCCACTGCACAGAACGGTGCAAGAGAGAGCGCCCCGGCTATGTGGCGATGAACTGTTGTGAGAAGAACACGAACTTACAGCATGACGTGGCATGCTTCTTATATCATAAAGTATAAAATGCAGAATCGAAATCGTCGGAGCGACTTGTGGCTTCGACGATTTTTCTATGCTCTTTTTGTGGAAAAAGACGGCGGGGCAGATGGAAAATTCCATTCATTCCTTGTAACATACCGTTCATTCTTTTTGTCGCAGATTTACCATAATTTGTGCTATAATAAAACCATCTAAAAGACAAGTTGTCCGACAAAAGCAGTCGGACGCAGGTAGGAGGGATTTGAAATGAAAGGAATGAACAGAGCGCAGTCCGGTGGGGGAAAAACACGCTGGTACACACGGGCAATGTGTGTGTTTCTGTGTGTGGCGATGGCGCTGGCATTGACCCTTATTCCCACTAGCGGAAACAAGGCATCGGCATATGATTTGAAACGGTATGTAACCCTCCAGTTGGAGCAGGTGTACCCGGAAATTGATGTGGTTGCCAAGGCTTATGTTGTAGGC
>CAKSOB010000120.1 GCA_934476545.1 uncultured Eubacteriales bacterium
AAATGGGACAGCTGTATATCGAGGAAATGAAACGCTATTTTTCATAAGGACAACGGGAACTTTACTTGTCAAAAATTTGCAAATTTGTTATAATAAGGTATAAAAAATAGAACTGAAAATCTTGCCGAAAGATGGAGGAATCGTACCGTGTCGAATGTTACAAAACGAGCGTTGGAAGCATCTTTAAAGCGACTGCTTCTGCAAAAGCCTCTGACGAAAATTACCATCAATGATATTACAGAAGATTGCGGCGTGAGCCGAATGACATTCTATTATCATTTTAAGGATATTTATGATTTGATAGAGTGGTGCTGTATCGAAGATGGAGCACGAGCGCTGCAAGGGAAAAAAACATCAGACACTTGGCAAGAAGGGTTAATGAATGTTTTTCAAGTAATGATGGAAAATAAATCCTTTATCCTGAATGTTTACCGCAATGTAAGCCATGAACAGATTCATAATTATTTATGCAAGCTGGTGCATGGCCTGATTTTAAATGTGGTGGAGGAAAAGTCAAAGGGCATGAACGTCCGAACCAAAGATAAACAGATGATTGCGGATTTTTATGAATATGCCTTTGTGGGTGTTCTTCTAAACTGGATCAATCAGGATATGAAGGAAGACCCGGAATACTTAGTGGGCTGCATTGCTCGGATTATGCAGGGAAATTTGCGAAGAGCATTGGAAGAGTTTGCTGTGAAAGAATGACAATTTCAGGCGTTTGTTTATATTTTCATCAATGAAGCTGCTGTGATTAGTTTTTAATCATAGCAGCTTATTTTGTTATTTGTAAAACCGAAAAAAAGAGCGTAAACTAAAGTTACAGAAATCAAACAAGGAGGCAGTTTGTATGTATTATGCCAGCGGAAATTACGAAGCATTTGCCCGTCCACAAAAACCGGAGGGCGTAGAAAGAAAGTCAGCTTATATTGTCGGTACCGGCCTTGCTGCACTCACAGCAGCCTGCTACTTGGTGAGAGATGGACAGATGAAGGGAGAACATATTCATCTGTTTGAGAAAGATTCCATTCCTGGCGGCGCTTGCGATGGGTATGAGTATCCCGGCGTAGGCTATGTTATGCGTGGCGGACGAGAGATGGACAACCACTTTGAAGTCATGTGGGATTTATTCCGTTCCATTCCGTCTATTGAAACAGAGGGTGTCAGTGTACTGGATGAGTATTATTGGCTGAATAAAAAAGACCCGAACTATTCTCTTTGCCGTGCAACGGTTGATCAAGGTGAGGATGCCCACACCGACAAAAAGTTCGGACTTTCTGATAAAGCAACCATGGAGATTATGCGCTTGTTCTTTACACCGGACGAAGAACTCTATGACAAGCGCATTACCGACTTCTTTGACGATGAAGTGTTAAATTCTAACTTCTGGCTTTATTGGCGCACAATGTTTGCCTTTGAGAACTGGCACAGCGCCTTGGAGATGAAGCTGTATCTCAAGCGTTACATCCACCATGTAGGCGGTTTGCCGGATTTCACGGCATTGCGCTTTACAAAATATAACCAGTACGAGTCCATGATTCTTCCAATGATTCGCTATCTGGAATCCCACAATGTGCAGTTCCACTACAATACACAGGTTGTAAATGTAGAGTTTGATATAGAAGGCGAGAAAAAGCAAGCCACCAGAATCGAATTGATGGTAGACGGAAAATTAGACTATGTAGATCTGACGGAGAATGATTTGGTGTTCATCACCAACGGCGGTTGCGTAGAAAACTCCGCAATGGGTTCTCAAAATACCCCTGCGCCGTTTACACCGGAATTGAAAGCAGGCGGCGGTTGGGATATGTGGAAGCGAATCGCCGAGAACGATCCATCCTTCGGACATCCGGAGAAGTTCTGTTCCAATCCGGAGCAAACCAACTGGATGAGTGCAACCGTTACCACACTGGATCAAAAAATCATTCCCTATATCAAGAGAATCTGCAAGCGAGATCCGTTTAGCGGCGGTGTTGTGACCGGCGGTATTGTAACC
>CAKSOB010000121.1 GCA_934476545.1 uncultured Eubacteriales bacterium
GTATTGATATTTACGGTAAAAACACAACTGCTTTGGTGACCGTTATACATTGTTCTTGCATAAGAGCAGACCAACAGATTATCTTGAATGGTCATGTCGCAGGTTCCCGCATGGAAAGGAATCATCGTTTCGCCTCCTTCACCAGAAGATTTAAATGCACAGGATTTTACATAAGTTCCATCGTAGCGATACTTGGAGACAAAAAAGGTTGTCACGCCGCCTTTGCCTTTGGTATCTTCTTTTCCCCAAGCAATATAATAATTCCCTTGGTTGTCACAAATCGCATCGCCGTACAACCCTCGACTTTTAATCTTCAAGGTCTTTTTCTTTTCCAGTTGTTTGTCAAATCGAACGATATACACATCACCGCCGCCGGTTGAAGGGTAGACAACCGTATAGTTTCCTTGATAATCGAAAAAGTCATTCAAATCGTGTGCCGAAGCATGGATAGCCTCGGACTGATTGGCACCTACAAATAAAAGATTCTTTGCGCTTACGTTTTTTGTAGTTATGACCGCCGCAGCACCGTTTTTAATCTGTTGATTCAACTTGGAATAGTCCGTTGTATCTGCGGTAGTCGCTTGTGTAGAAACCTGCGCCGTTTCTACCGCCGTTGTTGATTCCTCTGCGTACACCGGAACAGAGAGCAATCCGCCGGCTGTAATCATAGCTGCCAGTAATGTTGCTAGAATTCTTTTTCCCCTCATTGTAATTCCTTCTTCCTGGTTAATCTCTTCTTTTGTGGCAAGTATACCACTGTCAAATTTCCTTTTTCTTCTTTATAAGAATTATTTTGGAATAAATTCCCCAATTGCTGTTTACACAAAATCCACTGCAAACGGAATCCATATCCATGAAAAAGACCGGATAAAAATTCCGGTCTTTCTCTATATTTTATAACCCCGCAATGGAACGAAGAATTTCCGGGGAAATCGGATAAGGGCAGCATTTTTGTTTTGCAGTATTTTTCAGCAGGGCATCCACGGATTTTTCCAATATTTCCGTTGGAATGGTATCTTTTCCGCAAGTTTTTTCATAGAACTGCTCCAAGGCGGCAACATCTGAAAAACCTGCTAACGATAACAGCGCATCCTGTTCCGCTTGTGGAGCGTGCCGAAGATAACCGCCAAGAAAATATCCCACGGCTTTTCCATGCGCCATTCCCAAATCATACGTTAAGCAATAGCTGAGTCCATGGGGAAGAGAGGTGCCTGTGTGACTGATTGCCATGCCTGCGAGTGTGGAGGCGTTCATCAAATTGAAGAAATCCTCCTCAGCAGGTTCTTGAAGCCCTAATAAAACCGGCTTGCTTTTTTGCCAAATCGAAAGCCCTTCCTTTACAAACATTCGGCTAAATTCAGTTGCAGCGGAGTTGATTCCGCTTTCCAATAAATGTCCTAAGGCATCCATTGCCGTATTTTGCAATAGGGAGAGGGGAGCGTTCTTCAAATATTTTGGATCTACCAAAGAAATTTGTGGGAAAATTCGATGAGGAATCGTAATCTTTGTTTGTTTTTCATGAACGGTAAGAACCGAATATGCGGTTACTTCCGAACCGGTTCCGCAAGTTGTAGGAATTGCTGCCAATGGAAAGCTGTTATGACGAGGGGGCAGCTCATAAAGAAATTCCCGTCCTTTCTCCGGATAACGAAGCAAAAGGGCAATTGCCTTTGCGGCATCTAACGGAGAACCGCCGCCAATGGCAATGACAAAATCTACACCGGCAGACGCACCCAGTTCTCGTCCTTTTAAAACGGATTCTACGGAAGGATTTTCCTCAATTTCGTCAAAATGGACATAGGGAATCTGATGCGCTGCTAAAACGTCACAAACATCCTGTAAGGCTCCGCATTTTTTAGCAGAATGTCGCCCCGTCACCAACAGCGCTTTTGTTCCCAGACTGCAAATCAAATCACTATGGTTGCGAATGCAATTTGGTTCAGAGTAGACAGTAAC
>CAKSOB010000122.1 GCA_934476545.1 uncultured Eubacteriales bacterium
AGAACGGTAACATCACCAACTCCGTAAACTTCCCGAACTGCTCCATGGGTCGTGATGCAGGCTGCTCCAGAATCTGCATTCTGCACAAGAACATTCCAAACATTCTCAGCCCACTGACTGCTCAATTTGCAGACAAGGGCTTGAACATTGAGAATATGCAGAGCAAGTCCAAGAAGGATTTGGCTTACGCTTTGGTAGATGTCAGCGGTGACATCAGCGAGGACATCATTGCTGCGATTGAAGCAGTTGAAGGCGTTCTCCGTGTTCGCATCATTAAATAAATAGTCGTTTGACAGTAAGAACCGGCAGGGAATTTCTCTGTCGGTTCTTTTTGTTTGCCCAAAATTCCCCTTTAAAATAAAAAACGCCCACGCAGAGATACGTGAGATAAAAATGAGATGCATTTAGATTCTGTTTTATGCAATTTTGATTTTCCCCTCCAAATTTTCAAAGGATATCTTTTTTCGCTCTTCCGTTACCTCTGCATAAATGTTCATGGTGGTGCTGATGTCGCTATGCCCCATGATTTCTTGAACAACCTTCAAGTTCGTTTCATTTTCGCAAAAACGAGTACAAAAGGTATGCCGCAAATTATGTGCCGAAAAATGTCGGATATACCGTGGCATTCGATTTTCCCGAGCGGCATTCTCTTGCTCCTGCAAATTATAGGCGGTATAAATGTGCTTGATGGCTTGGTTGACGGTGATCGGATTATGCACATACCCGTTGCGGTTGGTGAACACAAATCCTGTATAGCCGTCAATCTCCACCGCCGTCTCGCCTTTTCGGCGCTGCTTGCGTTGTTCTTTTAAGAGGGCTTCCTGCACCTCTCGCAGCATGGGAATGGTACGGATGCCCGCTTTGGTTTTCGGAGTGGTGATGCGCATGGCGCAAGAACCGTCCTCCTGCATTCGGTAAATCAAGTTGTGGTTGATGCTGATGGTTTTCTTTTCAAAATCACAATCCTGCCAACGCAGCCCTATGATCTCTCCCATGCGACAGCCTGTCCCCAAAAAGACCGTGAACAGCGGCAGCCAGCGCTGATACACGGGTGAATAACGCATGAAATCAATAAACGCCGCCTGCTCCTCTTTGGTTAAAGCGTGACGCTTGGGTTTTTCCCAGTGATATTTCTTTTTGATTTCCCCCATCACCCCATCGGTGGGATTGGTCCGAAGATACTCGTCCCGCACCGCCATAGTGAAAATCGGGTGTAGAATCGTGTGAATCAACTCCACACTGTTGGGTTGCATCCCACGCTCCCCAATTAAATAATCGTAGAACTGCTTCACGTCGGAATACTTGATGGACGACAGCTTTTGCCTGCCCAACTCCCCCTCCACAAAATGGCGATACATATAGAGATAATTGGTGCGGGTGGACGCTTTCAATTCTGACTTTCCGGCGATGTATCGCTCAAACATTTGATTCAGCGTTACTTTTCCGCCGTCAATCAGGGCGATGCCATCCTCCAAATCACGCATTACCTGATGGATTTTTTCTCGCAAGCAGCGGTCAGGGCGCTTGCCTGCCGGCAGCTTATCGGTTTCCACCAGTCGCCAACTGTACAGGGCGTGGCGCTTTCCCCGCCCATCGGTGTACTGAAACCGGTACCGCCCGTCCTTCATTTGGCTCTCGCCGTTGCGCAAAATTCTGCCTTTGTTGTCTTTTCGTTTCATAAAAATTCCTCCTTTTTGTTGGTGCCTCTATTATATCAAATGAGATAAATTTGTGTTAACTTTTCGCTGTTTTTGTCAAAAAATTGCAGAACTATGCAATTTGTAGCGCTTAAACTTTTCATAGTTGTGAGAAGACGACCACTCCAAATCTGCCATGTCGCAGAAATCGTTAACCCAAACAATAGAACACA
>CAKSOB010000123.1 GCA_934476545.1 uncultured Eubacteriales bacterium
CTTGTTCCTATGGCTGCTTAGGCTATGGTGACTGTGTAGACGTTTGCGACCACGATGCCATTGAGGTTTGCAACGGTGTTGCCAGAGTAACTCCTAGCTTCTGCATTGCTTGTACTATGTGTGTAAAGGCTTGTCCAAGAGCGCTGATTCAAATGATTCCTGTAAAGGATCAGGCAGTTGTTCGCTGCAACAACTGTGATAAGGGCGCACAAGCAACAAAGGCATGTAAGGTTAGCTGTATTGGTTGTATGAAATGTGTTAAAACTTGCGAATTTGGCGCAATTACTGTAACCAATTTTAACGCAACCATTGATCCTTCCAAATGCACAAACTGCGGAAAATGTATTGACGCTTGTCCTAGACATTGCATTACATTGTTCAATTAAAAGAAAAAGCTGTGAGTCAATCGTGCTCACAGCTTTTTCTTTTGCAGTTAATTTTCCATCCGAATTTGCTCTTGCTTTTTCAAAGGAAAACAAATTATTTCGGTACCATCTAAATTTTCCTTATGGAGGTCAATTCCCGTAATTTGATGGTTATCATACGTTGTATAGTAGTAAATCCCCTTGCTGGCATTGCAGCAACTGGTATAGATTGTAATTTCATACTGCTCCGGCGCAACCTCACAACATCCTCTTTGTTGATCTACCGATCCTAAAATATGAAAGAATTGGCTGACACTTTCAGCTTCGCTATCTCCCGAGCGACTGTTCAGCTTTACAAACGCTGCACGAACAAACCGAGATTGAGAGGACAAATCCCCAGGTAGCCCCAACGCTCCCATTCCTCGGCTATATGGGGTAAGGTTAAGCTGTGAGGAAAACGTATTCTGTGGCGATTTCACAGAGAGATGAAGGTAATTATTTAGATTGAACAGCTGCTGTTCAAAGGACGGATTATTGGTCAACACCCCAACAGGGTTATCATAGATATGCAATCCGTCTTTCATAGATTCTACGGTAATACAAGAGGAAGCGTCTGCAATCATCCAGTGCAGTTGTGCCGTAGGCAAATCTGCACGAAATGGCGTATCTACAATGGTAATCGTATTTAACAACACTTTTACTTCTTGCACAGTTGCGCACGTCCCCAACAGATATGGAATCCATTCAAACTGTGCAACTTCTCCGGCTTTTCCGGTAGCAGGAGGATAATACACATTCCCTACAAAATTTAATCCGGCAATGCAGAGTCCTTTCTCGTTTATCGCATCATAGTATAATGGAACCTTGTCCATTACGCATGCCATGCCAATTATCGCATACTGCGTTGGTACGTTCTTCTCATGCCGAAATGGAAATGCATAGTTTCGGGGTGTAATGACCACTTGATTTCCGTAGGAAAATTCGTAATCCAGTGTGCGCCCAAAATAAAAATCTTTCGTTTGATACGTTGCTGCTGTACACATTCTAAAATACCTCCGCTTTCTCAAGTTGTATCGGATTTCCCGGAAAAGAAAATCAGAACCTTCTGAAAAATACCATAACAATTTATTCCCCATTTTGTCAATTCCTTTCCGAAAGAACCTAACTAAAGTTCCACAATTTTTTTGAAAATAACTTTTATTTTACACTGTTTTTTATAGAATGACAGAACTTCGGTTCTGTCTATTGACAAGCCCTCCTTTTTGCTGTAATATATAGTGGAGTATTTTTATCCGTTTTTAAGAAAACGGCTCTTCCCTGCGGTTTCCCACACCAACCGCAAGATTGCTCCGGAATGGATACAGAACAGTTTTCGGTGTGGAGAAATGGTGAATATAACATGAAAATTGGTTTGGATATTGGGTCGACGACAATTAAATGTGTCGTACTGAACGAACAAGATGAAATTATTTTTGAAACGTACGACCGACACTATTC
>CAKSOB010000124.1 GCA_934476545.1 uncultured Eubacteriales bacterium
GAAGCTGATTGCCAAAAGCCAGCGTCCGTTCTTGTATGCAGGCGGCGGTGTGATTTCCTCCGGTTGTGAAGAAGAACTGGCAGCCTTGGCAGAAAAACTGGATGCACCGGTTTCCTGCTCCTTGATGTGTCAGGGCGGATACAACCAAGGCAATGACCGCTACATGGGAATGTTGGGTATGCACGGCACCATGACCGCTGCGCAGGCATTGAAGCATTGTGATCTGTTTATTGCAGTGGGAACTCGCTTCTCTGACCGTGTTCTGTGCAACTCCAACTTGTTTGCCCGTCATTGTCCAATTATTCAAATTGATATTGACCCGGCAGAGTTTGATAAGCAAATCGACATTTCCGTAAAATTGGGCGGAGATGCAAAGGTGATTCTGCAAGCCTTATTGGAGCGCACAGAACAACAGAACCACAGTGCATGGATGGAGCAGATAGCCCGGTGGAAAGTGGAATATCCGCTTACCCAAAAGCCTGCTCAAGAGGGCGCTGTAACACCACAAGCTCTGATGGAAACCCTGCGGAAACTCACCGATGATAAAGATATTATCACAACCGAGGTTGGACAGCACCAGATGTGGGCGGCACAGTACTATGAGTTCCGTGAGCCAAGAACCTTCCTCACCTCCGGTGGACTGGGTACCATGGGCTACGGCTTGGGTGCTTGCATTGGCGCAAAATATGCTTGTCCGGAAAGCCGTGCCATTAACATCGCCGGTGACGGCAGCTTCCACATGAACTGCAATGAGCTGTCTACTGCAGCAAAGTACAATGTACCGATTGTAGAAATCATCATGAACAATGAAGTTTTGGGCATGGTGCGCCAGTGGCAGAAGCTGTTCTACGGAAAGCGGTATTCCAATACCACCATGGAAAAGCCAACCGATTATCAAAAGTTGGCAGAGGCATTTGGCGTTAAGGGTTACACCATCAAAACACGGGCAGAGTTGGAGCCGGTATTGAAAGAAGCGCTTTCCCAGGACGGCCCGGTACTGGTTAACTGCCTCATTGATAAAGATATGAACGTATTGCCGATGGTTCCGGCAGGAAAATCTGCGGAAGAACCATTGTTGGAAATGTAGGAGGGAATAGGATGACACACCATCACGATACCACAGAGCGGGATTACATCTTGTCGGTTCTGGCACAAAATAATTCCGGTGTGCTGCTGCGAATTGCAGGACTGTTCAGCCGAAGAGGATATAACATTCAAAGCATTGTAGCTGCCAGCACAAAGGATGACGCCCATTCACAGATTCTCATTGTGGTGCGGGGCGACGATCGCATTATTCGGCAGGTGGACAAGCAGCTCAGCAAGCTGGTGGAAATCGAGAATGTCAGCGTACTGGATGACAGAGAAGCGGTTGTTCGAGAGCATCTTCTGATGAAGGTGGCCCGCACCGATGAAAACAGCGAACAGCTCACTTCCATTGCGGCTGTGTTCCGTGCCAACATTCTGAATGTAACTGCGGAAAATATTATTTTGGAATTGACCGGATCTCCTCGCACCTTGGATTCCTTTGTGGAATGCTATCGCCCGTATCACATCATTAAGATTTTGCGGACAGGCACCATGGCAATGGAACTGTAAGAATCAAAATCGCTTGAAGGAGTAAGAAAACCATGTTAACGTTAGATAAAATCTATCATGCCGCTTATATATTAAAGGATGTGATTCGGAAAACAGACTTGATCAACGCACCAACCCTCAATCCGGATGCACACATTTACTTAAAGACAGAAAATTTGCAGACTACCGGTTCCTTTAAGATTCGTGGCGCTTATTATAAAATTTCGCAGCTGAACGACGAAGAGCGGGCAGCCGGCGTTGTTGCATCC
>CAKSOB010000125.1 GCA_934476545.1 uncultured Eubacteriales bacterium
ATTTCCGAGGAGAAGGTGGTTTCCCAAAGAGCGGAGGAGCCTTCCGATTCTCTTTAAAAAGCAGAATAGATACTTCTAAAAACCAATCTCCCGCCATACAATGTGGTGAACGGAGGTTGGTTTTTATGGCTATGACAATGCAGGAGGAACGAAAAGGCGGAACGCACCGTCTTGTTTTGGAAGAGAGGGGAATCCTGACGGCAACCGGAGTATCCAATGTAGACAGCTTTGACGATACGGTGATTGTGGCATATACTGACTTGGGAGAGCTGACCATTCGGGGAGAAAATTTACAGATCAACCGCCTGAACGTGGAAACGGGAGAACTGACGGTGGACGGTCGGATCAGCGCCATGATTTATACCGACAATCAGCCAAAAAGTGCAGGTATCCTGAAAAAGCTGTTTCGTTGATTCATGAGTTTGCAGGAGAGCATGGGCTTCCATTGGACAGCGATTGTGTATGCGCTGATCACCGGCTGTCTGTTGGGAGCGGGCTATGATTGTTTGCGGATTTTGCGAATTATTTTGCGGGGACGAAACCGCAACAGTATTGCAATGGACAGCAGCTATCTGGTGTTTTCGGGCGTTGTCACTTATCTGCTTGCCATCGCCGTGGACTTTGGACGGGTGCGCTTTTTTCTGTTGGCGTGCGAGGGCATCGGCTGCTGCGTTTATTTTCTCACCATAGGCGCACTGACAGGACGGGCGGCGAATTTATTTCATCGGTTTGGGGTGTGGCTGCATCGTCAAATTACCAAATTTTTTGTGCATCCTGTGGGTTTGGGCATCCGAAAATTGGTTACGATGCTCAGCTCTTGTAACAAAGTGTGGAAAAATTTCCGAAAAAAACGGCAAAAAAGCGAAAATATCCCTTGAAAAGACCCTTGAAGCTAGTGTATAATCTAGGTTGTAGACAGATAGGAACAGTCAGGTCAAAGGAGATAGGAACCATGAAGGTGATCGAAGGAAAAAAGAAAAGACGCAAGGGTAAGATTGTTTTATACATCGCCATTGCAGCGTTTCTGATTTACGCAGTGGTTTTCTTCATTGCCCAACAGGTGCAAATCGGTCAAAAGCAGCAGGAATTGGCAGTGCTGAACGAAAAACTGTCCACCCAAACCCAGCAAAATGACGAACTGAAAGCCGCAATGGAATCCGGAGTGACGGATAACAGCGACTACATTGAACGATTGGCACGAAAAAATTTGGATTTTGCAAAGCCCGGAGAGCGTATCTTTGTGAACATTTCCGGCGATTGAGCAATCCCCATCGTCTAACTTATTCAGAGAGGAAAACCACATCTTTATGCAGCTTGAAGTAGGAGCAATTCTTGAGGGAAAAGTAACTGGAATCACAAAATTCGGCGTGTTTGTCGATCTGCCGGAGGGCAAAACCGGAATGGTTCATATTTCGGAGGTGGCGTCCACCTTTGTAAAGGAAATTCGGGATTTTGTCACCGTAGGGCAAACGGTTAAGGTAAAGGTGCTCTCCATCAGTGACGAGGGCAAGATCAGCCTTTCTATGAAAAAGGCGTTGCCACCGCCGCCGAAGCCCCAGCAGCAAACCACCCGTTCTGCCGGCCGGCCGGGAGATTACGAGTGGCAGAGCAAGCCGGAGCCAACCAGCTTTGAGGACATGATGTCTAAATTTAAACAAACCAGCGATGAAAAAATGTCGGCACTGAAGAAGGGCTTGCAAGCCAAGCGAGGCGGCGGCTATTCCAGACACGGAAGCGGCTCCCAGCGGTAAAGAGCGGGATCGAATATCCGAGGTT
>CAKSOB010000126.1 GCA_934476545.1 uncultured Eubacteriales bacterium
TACCGCTCATGTGCGGATGGCAATTGATATCCGCCGGTTTGCCGTGGGGTGCCCAACGGGTGTGTCCGATTCCCAGCGTACCCTCTACACGGGCGCCGCCTTGCAGCATATCACTGAGAACCTTCAACCGACCTTCGGCTTTTTCCACATGAATTCCGGAATGATTATACACTGCAATTCCCGCAGAGTCATATCCACGGTATTCCAACTTTTTTAATCCGTTAATCAAAAAAGGAGCAGCTTGTTCATTGCCAATATAGCCAACAATTCCACACATAAAAACCTACCAATCTCCGATAGCTGTGCTTATAGTACGATGCGCCAACATCACTATCGGAAACGTTGACGCATAAAAAATTATCTGTAAATAATATCTTCACGAGAAGGACCGTTGGAAACGATTTTAATCGGCACACCGATTTCCTTCTCTACAAACTCAATGTAATTTCTGCAATTTTCCGGCAAATCTTCATACTTTTTAATGCCACGAATATCGCACTTCCAACCGGGCAGCTTGGTGAGGATCGGCTTGCAGCGCTTGAGCTTTGTGGTACATGGGAAGTAGTCAATCCGCTCACCATCCAACTCGTAAGCAACGCAAACCGGAATCTCATCCAGATAGCCCAAAACATCCAGTACCGCAAACGCAATCTGTGTTGCGCCCTGTACCTGACAACCGTAACGGGAAGCAACCAGATCCAGCCAGCCCATTCTTCTCGGTCTGCCGGTGGTTGCACCGAACTCACCGCCGTCACCGCCACGTCTGCGCAGTTCATCTGCTTCTTCTCCAAAGATTTCGCTGACAAATTCGCCTGCGCCAACAGCACTGGAATATGCCTTTACAACAGCGACAATGTCCTTGATTTCATATGGCGGAACGCCTGCGCCCACTGCGCCGTAGCCTGCCAAGGTGGAGGAAGAAGTAACCATTGGATAGATACCGAAGTCCGGATCCTTCAAAGCACCCAACTGACCTTCCAGCAGGATGTTCTTACCCTCTTTGATTGCCTTGTTGAGGTAATCGAAAGAATCCACTACATACGGCTCAATTTGGTCCTTGTACTCCATCAGCTTGTTGAACACTTCGTCTACGGTCAACTCCGGCTGATGATACAAGTGCTTGAGCAGGGTGTTCTTTACAGCCAAGATGCGGCTGATGCGACCCTTCAGCTCTTCCTCATCACCGAACAGCTCACTGATTTGGAAACCCAGTTTTGCGTATTTATCAGAATAAAACGGTGCGATACCGGATTTGGTGGAACCAAAAGAATTTTCGGAAAGGCGAGCCTCTTCGTAAGTATCCAAATCAATGTGATATGGCATAACAATTTGTGCTCTGTCCGAAATCAAAATTTTCGGCTTCGGAACGCCACGCTCCTCCAATGCCTTCATTTCTTTTACAAAATTCTCTACACTCAGCGCAACACCGTTGCCGATCATGCTAACTGTGTGATCATAAAAAATACCGGAAGGAAGCTGGTGTAATGCAAACTTACCGTAATCGTTAATAATGGTGTGGCCTGCATTAGCGCCGCCTTGGAATCGAATAACAATATCGGACTGTGCCGCAAGCACGTCCGTAATTTTTCCTTTACCCTCGTCGCCCCAGTTCGCGCCAACTATTGCTTTAATCATAATATTACCATACTCCGCTGTGCCGCCAGCTTTTAAATTGAAAAAGTTGATTGCAATACGGCTTTATTTTACAATCATACCGATATATTATATCATACAAATTTACAAATTGCACTAGAAAAAAGTGAACGACTCTTAAAT
>CAKSOB010000127.1 GCA_934476545.1 uncultured Eubacteriales bacterium
CCGGGAACGAAGCGGTTCGGGGAGCTGAAAAAGTCCGTAGGCAATGTGTCTCAAAAGGTCTTGACCGCCCAGCTCCGGGCAATGGAGGAAAACGGGCTTGTTCACCGTGAGGTCTACGCAGAAGTTCCGCCGAGAGTGGAATATTCGCTGACGGAACTCGGTAAAAGCCTGAAGCCCATTCTGGATTCCATGTGGGCATGGGGCGAAGCATATAAGGCTAAACAGTAAAAAAGCCAAAGCAGTACCTTTACAGTGCTGCTTCGGCTTTTTCTTATGTTGAAGTCAAATCATTCCAAAATGTTTCAATGCCTCCGTAATGGCTCTTTCCTTCTCCGGCGGGCATTGTGGCTGCCGGACATCCTCAGATTTCGGTTTATTGTAGTTCTCGCGCTCAATAATGCCGTGTTTTTGCTTTACCTGAGCAATATAGAGACTGCTGACCTTCAAGCCGCTTTGTTCCAGAACATAATCCTTGATCTGCAGATAAGTTGCACCCTTCTGGAATCCGGACATATCCATGTCCTCTAATGAGAACTCTACCCGTATTTTTTTGAGTCGATTTCTCCCTTGGAAAGTAAGACAACCGTCTCAACATGATTAGTAAATGGGAATAAATCAACAGGCTGACAGTACTGTATTTGGTAGCCGTGTTTTGTTAGATAACGCGCATCTCGGAGCTGGGTGTCCGGATTGCAGGAAACATAGACTATTTTTTGCGGGGACAGCTTTACCAGAGAGGACAAGAAGTTTCGGTCACTTCCGGCACGAGGCGGGTCCATAAAGACAACGTCTACCCTCTCCCCTTGCTCTGCCAGTTCAACCATAAACGCTCCTGCATCTGCGGTATAAAAAGAACAGTTTGTTACACCGTTTAGTTTGCTGTTTTCTTTTGCGTCCTGCACAGCTTGCCGGTTACTTTCTACGGCAATCACTTCTTTGCAGTGACGACTGGCAATCAATCCGATGGTTCCGATTCCGCAGTAAGCATCAATGATCCGTTCTGTTCCGGTTAATTCTGCCAACTCGATGGCTTTCTCATACAAGCGTTCTGTTTGGTCATGATTGATTTGATAGAAAGAACGTGGAGAAATTTTAAACCGATAACCGCACAGGGTATCATAGATCACGCCATCCCCGTGCAGAACCTTTTCCTGCTTGCCCAACAACAACTTGGTAGGATGTGGATTTTCATTCAGAACGACCGTTGTGATTTGCGGATGTGCCGCCAACAGTCGATTGAGAAATTTTCCTTGAGATGGGAAAATCATGGTAGATGCTACCAACACCACCATAATCTGTCCGGTGGCTTTTCCCTTACGAATTAAAACGTGCTTTAAGAACCCGGTATCGGTGCGGCTGTCATATGGTTTGATGCGGTATTTTTCCATGATTTGTCGGATAGTTACCACAATTTTTGAAGCATCGCTATCTTCTGTCATACATTTATCCACCGCAACGATGCCTTGCCGTTCCGATTGATAAATGCCGGAGATCAATCGCTTTTGTTTTGTCATGCGAAATACGGACTGAACTTTATTTCGGTAATGCAGTGGGTTTTCCATTCCGATAATCGGTGCAATAGAACAGAAGCTGCCAAATAATTTTTTCACTTTTCCCTGCTTCCATTTTAACTGCTGTGGAT
>CAKSOB010000128.1 GCA_934476545.1 uncultured Eubacteriales bacterium
CATTCGGTTTGTAATTTTTCAGAAGATACTCATATAATGTTTCCATACTGCCCTCCATTCACAGTTTCGTGTTTTTTGTTTTCTGTTCTGTTATTATTATACTCGTGATTTTCAAAAATATCAAGACATCTTTGTTTTCCACACAAAAAAGTGGCGGTTCCTTGTTATAGGAACTGCCACTCTTAGTTATAACGGATTTTTAGTTTTTACGGCTTCTCTCCTGCTGCTGTTGTTGCTGAGTTTACATTGTCGGTGTTCTTTCTTGATCGATTGCATCCGGCTTTCTTGCGATCCAAATTGCAATATCCATGTACGGCTCCAAGATACTATATAGCATCATTTTCAAGCCTATAATCTTGATTTCGGAAATTTATTTTTTGTATTTCGTTTTATAAATCAAATCCTGTCGTTTTTGATCACGTTCCACCCATTCTTCCGGTGTCAGCGGCGTGTAATCCGAATACATACAGAAGCAGTTGATCATCTGGCATGGCCCATTTGACGAATTGGTTAAGTCATCTCCTTTTCACGGAGAAGGCTGGGGATTTGACTTCCCCACGGGTCGATATTTGAATCTGTAGCTCAGTCGGCAGAGCAGCGGTCTAAAGAACCGTTCCGTTTCGGTTCGTAGGTTCGAATCCTACCCGGCACACCAACATCCGATTCTCGCCTTCCCAAAATTGACAAACAATTCTCAATTTTAGTATACAGTCCCCGCCGATGCGTGCTATTCTGAAATCATCGAAAGCACAAATTCAAAAGGAGGCTGCTTATGTTCGACAAGCTGTTTACGCCCATTACCATCAAGGACATGACGCTGCGCAACCGCATCATCATGCCTGCCATGGGCACCCGCTTTACCGAGGATCGTTTTGTAAACAACAAGCACATTGCATACCATGTCGCCCGCGCACGGGGCGGCAGCGCTCTGAATATCGTGGAGGTATCTTCCGTCCACGCCCTCAGCGCGCCCAAGATGTTCCTCTCCATCGCAGAGGACAAGTACATCCCCAAGCTGAAGGAACTGACCGATGCCATCCATGCCGAGGGCGGCAAGGCTGGCATCCAGCTGTGGCAGGGCGGTCTGGCTGTAGGTATGGACCAGACGGCTATGATCCTGCTTTCCAGCGACACCGAGCTGGCCCCGGGCTTTACCGTTCCCGGCATCAGCAAGGAAATGATCGCCAACGGCGGCTGGTCCACCCCGGAAGTTACCAGCGTGGGCAAGCCCGCCACCAATGATCTGGACGGCCCTGCGGGCATCAACAGTCTGGTCAGCAGCCTGAAGGGCGTTTCCTTCCCCAGCGAGGTCATTGTGGGTTCCAGCTGGAACACCGATCTTGCCCGGCGCTTCGGCACCGCCTTTGGTGCTGAGGCCGCCGCAAACCATGTGGTAGGTCTGTATGCCCCCGGCATGAACATCCACCGCACCCCCTTTTCCGGTCGTAACTTTGAGTATTACAGCGAGGACGGTCTGTTGTCCAGCAAAATGGGCGCTGCCATGGTGCAGGGCGTGGACAGTCAGGGCGTGTACACCTACATCAAGCACTTTGCCCTGAACGATCA
>CAKSOB010000129.1 GCA_934476545.1 uncultured Eubacteriales bacterium
ACTAAAAATATGATGAAAGATACCATTTGTGTAGCTGTCGGCTTGGTCGGCGGCTTTTTTACTGCCATTTTTGGCGGTTGGGATTCCGCAATTATCACGCTGCTTGTGTTTATGGCAGTGGATTTTTTGACTGGAATTGCAACCGCTGCCGTTGGCAAATCCAAACACTCCGAGAGCGGAAAGCTCTCTTCCACAGCCGGATGGTTCGGCTTGGCAAAGAAATTCTGCACACTGCTGCTGATTACCGTTTCTGTCCGGATGGACATTTTGCTTGGCACGACTTACATTCGAGATGCTGTTTGCATCAGCTTTTGCCTGAACGAACTGTTATCCATCATTGAAAATACAAGCTTAATGGGTATCCCCTACCCGCCTGCAATCAAAAAGGCAATCGATGTTTTGCAGACGAAAGTCGGCAGAACCGAAGAAAACTCAAACAAGGAGGACTAACTTATGGCTATTTTAAGACCGGATTCTACATCCACACTTGGCGGCGTGACCGTCAAAGAATATTTGCTTACCAAACATAACCCGAATCGCATTGATATGCCGTCCGCTTCCATGGCAGGAAAAATCATCGGTGTGACCGTGCATAACACGGATTGGATTTCTGTTGTGTCCGGCACAACGCCGGCGGAGCAATATACGAGAGCGACTGTCAACGGAAATATGAACGATGTGCGAGTCCACTATTACGTGGACAACACCTGTGCGTGGCAAAACTTACCGCTGACACTCTCCGGCTGGCACGCTGCGGACGGTTCCGGAAATGGAAACCGAAAAACAATTGCGATTGAGTGTATCATGTCCAGTGCGTATAACTCGACTGATAAGAAATCGGAAGATAACTGTGCGAGATTGGCTGCGGCTTTGCTCAAACAATACGGTCTGGGTATATCGCATTTATACACCCATACCCACTGGCTGAATGTTCGGGACAGCAAATCCGGCACGGTTGACCAGCTGAACACCATATACAATCGGTACAAAATGTGTCCGCTGTATATCTTGCCGCACTGGTCTGCTTTCAAGGCGAAGGTGCAATCCTACTTGAACGGCTCGACTTCTACGACCTCAACTTCTACTACTTCACAGATTTACCGCATCCGAAAAACATGGGCAGATGCCAAGTCGCAAATCGGAGCATATTCCTCTCTGGAAAATGCGAAAAAGGCTTGCAATTCGGGCTACTCTGTTTTCGATTCTTCCGGAAAAGCGGTCTACACACCGCAGATTTCTTTTGCGAAAGGTCAGCGTGTGACGCTGCAAAACGCTCCGCTTTTTTCTTCCGATTCTGTAAAAACTTTTTCCAAGAAAATCTCCGGTACGTACTACATCTATGATGGCAAGGTCTGTGCCAACGGCAGATATCGGATTACCAACACTGCCGCCAATTGCGGAAAAACGCCGGTCGGCAGCTACGTGACCGGGTATGTTTCTTACGATAATTTTAAGTGAGGTGCATTATGACGAAATCGCAGAAAAATTCGGTTGATGAAATGCTGGCGGTTGGAATCTCGATTCCCAAAATCGCTGCCTTT